>DATJTV010000164.1:0-2991 GCA_035503055.1 Acetobacteraceae bacterium | reverse complement strand
GCCGACGACGACGACGCGCCGGCCCGACCTCGCCGCGCGCTCGACGATCTGCGGCAGGATTTGCTCGCGCCCGGAGGCCGGATTGTGGATGCAGGCGACCTTCTTGTACATGCAATAGGAGGCGCCGACACAGGGCCGGATGCGCTCGGCCTCGCCGCGCGCGAGCTTGTTGGCGATCTGTGGGTCGGCCATGTGCGCCCGCGTCATCCCCACCATATCGACGAGCCCCTCGCCCACCGCACGGCGCGCGGTCGCGATGTCGGGGATGCGCGCGGCATGGAACACGGGCAGCCTTATCTCGCGGCGGAAGGCGCCGACGAGGTCGAGGAAGGGCGCCAGCGGCTGGGACATGCCGGGCATGTTGTGCTCGGCAAGCGCGATCTCGGTGTCCATCCGCCCGAAGATCGCGTTGAAGAAATCGAGCTGGCCTTCCCGCTCGAGGATGCGGGCGAGCCGCAGGCATTCCTCGAAATCGATGCCGTCCGGCGGGCCTTCCTCGATGACGAAGCGGATGCCGACCAGGAAATCATCGCCGACGCGCTTGCGGATCGCCTCGTGCACCATCAGCCCGAAGCGCGCGCGGTTCTCGGTCGAGCCGCCGAAGCCGTCGCTGCGGCGGTTGGTGCGGGGGGAGAAGAACTGGCCGATTAGATGCCCGCCGGTCACGGTCTCGACGCCGTCGAGCCCGCCTTCCTTGCAGCGCCAGGCGGCCTCCGCGTAGTCGCGCACGACGCGGTCGATATCCGCGCGGTCCATCTCGCGCGGGAAGCTCCGGTGCCGCGTCTCGCGCACGCGCGAAGGGCCGATCGTCGGCAGCCAGTTCCAGGCGAGCGCGTCGGCGCGCCGGCCCAGATGCGAGATCTGGCACATGATCGCAGCGCCTCGGCCGTGGATGCGCCCGGAAAATTGCCGAAGATACGGAATGATGCGGTCGCTCGCGACGTCGATCTGCCCGCCGCCCCAGCTCGAGTCCGGCGCCACCATCGACGAGCCGCCGAACATCGTGAGCGCCAGCCCACCCTTCGCCTTCTCCTCATGGTAGCGCTGATAGCGCTCCGTCGGCAGCCCGCCTTCGTCGAGCGTCGAGGCATGGCTCGTGCTCATGATGCGGTTGCGGAAATGAACATGGCGGATCGCGAAGGGGCGCAGCAGCGGGTCGGTCGCGGGATCGACCTTTTGGGTGTCTAGGGGCATCGATCGCTCTCACGAAGTGGAAACGGTGGCGAAGGGCGGCGCGGCGGCCGCGTTCGTTTCGGTTTGCAGCGCGAGCAGCTCCTCCTCGCTGCGATGGCAGGCAATGTCGGCGCCCTTGGCGAGATGCCTGACCGGCGGCTTCCCGTGGGCGCAAAGATCGGCGATGCGGGCGTTGCAGCGGGGAAAGAAGGGGCATCCGCCGGCGCCCGCCGCCGGGCCGGCGATCGAAGCCGCCGGTGGAACGGTCTCGAGCCAGCCGGGCCGGAGCTCCGGCACCGAGGAGAGAAGCAGCTCGGAATAAGGGTGGAGCGGGCGGCGAAGCAGCGTCTCGCGGCTGCCGATCTCCATGCATCGTCCGGCATAGAGTACCATCACCTCGTCGCAGAGCGCCCGTACCGTGGCCAGGTCGTGGCTGATGAAAAGATAGGAAAGCCCGAGCTTCTCGCGGAGCTCGGCGAGCAGGTCGAGGATCGCCGCACCCACCACCGTATCGAGCGCCGAGGTCACCTCGTCGCAGAGCACAAGGCTCGGCTCGGCGGCGAGCGCGCGCGCGAGGCTCACGCGCTGCTTTTGCCCGCCCGACAGCTCGGCCGGATAGCGCGCGGCAAGGCTCGCCGGCAGATGCACGAGCTCGAGCAGCTCCGCCGTTCGCCGCCTGATCGCCGCGCCGGAAAGCCCGTGATAGAAGATGAGCGGCCGACCGATGATCCGCGCAACCGTACGCGCCGGATTGAGAGCCACATCCGGCATCTGAAAGACGATCTGGATACGCTTGAGCTGCTCGCGCGTGCGCGCGGCGGCGGTGCCGGCGAGCGCCTCGCCGCCAAGCCGGATCGTCCCGCGCGCCAGCGGCAGCAGCCCCGCGATCACCCGCGCAAGCGTGCTCTTCCCCGATCCCGATTCGCCGACGACACCGAAGGCGGAGCCCGGCCGGATGGCAAGGTCGATCTCCTCGAGCACCGGCACTGCCGGCATGCCCGAGCGGCCTTGCGTGCCATAGCCGGCGGCAAGCCTCGCGATCTCGAGCAGCGGGTGCGGCGCCGCCGCCCGCGCGGGCGCGGCCCGCATCGCGGGCGCCGCGGCGGCGAGCAGGCTTGCCGTGTATGCGTGCGCGGGTGCCGCGATCAGCCGCGCCGTTGCCGCCTCCTCCTGCATCCGCCCGTCGCGCAGGACGACGACATGGTCGGCGATCTGCGCCACCACGGCGAGATCGTGCGAGACATAGAGCGCCGTCACGCCGCGCTCGCGCACCACCCGCTTGAAGGCGCGCAGCACCTCGATCTGCGTCGTCACGTCGAGTGCGGTGGTGGGCTCGTCGAGGATCAGAAGCTCCGGATCGGTGAAGAGCGCCATCGCCGCAAGCAGCCGTTGCAGCTGCCCGCCCGAGACTTGGTGGGGAAAGCGCGCGCCGATCCGCTCGGGCTCGGGAAGCTGGAGCGCGTGGAAAAGTCCGATCGCCTTCGCTTCCGCCGCCTCGCGCTTCATCAGCCCGTGGATCATCGCGCCCTCGATCACCTGGGCCATGATCCGCCGCGCCGGATTGAAGGCCGCCGCCGCGCTCTGGGCGATGTAGCAGACCTTGCGGCCACGGAAGTCGAAGAGCGCGCGCCGGGAAAGCCCGAGCACATCGATGCCGCCGACGCGGAGCTTTGCCGCGGACATGCGGCAGCCCCCGCGCGCATGGCCCATCAGCGCGAGCGCGATCGTCGTCTTGCCCGAGCCGGATTCGCCGATCAGCGCGGCAACCTCACCGCGCCCGATCGTGAAGCTCACCTCATCGACAATCGCCCGTCGCCC
>DATJTV010000163.1:0-3134 GCA_035503055.1 Acetobacteraceae bacterium | reverse complement strand
AAGAGGTCCGGGAACAGGTCCTGCCCACCATGGCACCAAAGCACCGGCCCCTTCAGGCGCGCGAGCAGGCTGGCGGCGAAGAGGGTCGGCGCCCCGATCCCGGGTCCCCTGGATTCGAGTATCTCGTGCAGCCGCCCGAGCGCCAGCCCGCCTTCCGGCAGGTGCGCATCGATCGCCGCGACGCCGAACGCCAGCGCGCCGTGCTCCGAAGCGAAGCTCTCCAGCCGCCCCGCGCGCTCGAGCCGGCGGATGCGCGCACGAAGCGGGGCGAGCGAGGGGCGCAGCTGGCTTGGCGGGGAGATCATGGAGCGGCCTCATTGTTCTTCTTTTGTTCTCACTTGATTTTGCTGACAAGCACTCCGCTCTTTTTTCAAAAAAACTTCTATATCAGATCAATATAAAAGATTTCTTAGATAATGCTCGAAAGCCCGCCGAAAGCTACCCGCCCGTCCGGAACATGTGCGTCGCGTGCGTGATCGCGGCCCCCGCGCGCATCGCCGCCGCCACCAAAGCCGTCTCGGCAAGCTCGGCATCGGTGGCACCCGCCTTGCGCGCCTCACCCGTGTGGATCTCGATGCAATAAGGGCACTGGGTCGTCAGCGCGACCGCGAGGGCCATCATCTGCTTCGTCTTCACGTCCAGCGCGCCGGCCGCGAAGGCGGCCTTGTCGAACGCCCAGAACGCCTTCATCCCGGTCTCGGCCGCCTTGTCCATGGTCTTGAGCGCGGCGAGGTTCTTCATGTCGTACATCTCGGTTTCCTCCTGGTCGGTTTTGTCCTGGCACCTTGGGTCTGCGCCGAAGCCGATTGAACGCGGTCGCCCGGCTCGGCGCACGCAGCCCTCCCGAGACGCCGCCCACCGTCTGCGAACAGTCGCAAAAACTGTACGCCACGATCCGAGGCAAAATCCCAACCTATTGATCTGCCTCATGTTTCACGTGAAACATCAATACAACGGCCGAGCCGCCTTTGTCCCCCCTCACCTCGCCCGGTTGCGCCCGCGCCGGCTCCGCTTCTGGGCCGGTCCGCGCGCGATCAGGTTGAGCGCCGTACCGACAAGGGCAAGATGGGAAAAAGCCTGCGGAAAATTCCCGACCTGCCGCCCCGCCTTCGGGTCGTACTCCTCGGCCAGCAGCCCGACATCGTTGCGGAGCGCGAGCAGCCGCTCGAACATCGCCCGCGCCTCGCGCTCGCGCCCCTGCATCGCGTACGCGTCGGCGAGCCAGAAGCTGCACGCGAGGAACGCGCCCTCCCCGGCCGGCAGCCCATCCACGCCCCCTTCGCTGCGGTAGCGCTGGACGAACCCGTCCACCAGCAGTTCCCGCTCGATCGCCGCCACCGTGCCGGTGACGCGCGGATCATCGACGGGCAGGAACCCCACGACCGGGATCATCAGCAGGCTCGCATCGAGCGCCGGTGAGCCGTAGCTCTGGGTGAAAGTGTTGCGCGTCGCGTCGAAGCCCTTCGCGCAGATCTCGCCGTGCATACGCGCCACCAGCGCGCGCCAGCGCTCGAGCGGCGCCGGCAGGCCGTAGGCCTCCGCGTCGCGCAGCACGCGGTCGAAGGCGACCCAGGCCATCACCTTCGAATGGACGAAATGGCGCCGCCCGCCGCGCACCTCCCAGATCCCGTCGTCCGGCTCCGCCCAGATCGCCTCGAGGTGCTCCATCACCGCCTGCTGTAGCGCCCAGGGCGCGCGGCCGAGCGGCAGCCCGCCCTCGCGCGCATGGTGCAGCGCGTCCACCACTTCGCCGTAGACATCGAGCTGACGCTGCTCCGCCGCCGCATTGCCGATCCTGACCGGCCGCGCGCCGTGATAGCCCGGCAGCCAGGTCGCCTCCCACTCCGCAAGCCGCCGCTCGCCCCCGATCCCGTACATGATCTGCACCTGGTCCGGGCTCCCGGCGACCGAGCGGATCAGCCAGTCTCGCCACGCGGCGGCCTCGTCGAAATAGCCCGCCTCCATGAGTGCGACGAGCGTCAGCGTTGCGTCGCGCAGCCAGCAATAGCGGTAGTCCCAGTTGCGGCTGCCGCCGAGCGCCTCCGGCAGCGAGGCCGTCGGCGCCGCGACCATCCCGCCCGTCGGCCCATAGGTCAGCGCCTTGAGCGTGATCAGCGAGCGCCGCACCGGCTCGGTCCATTCGCCGGCCTCGCGCATCCGCCGGCTCCAGACCCGCCAGTGCGAGGCGGTCTGCTCGAGCGCGTGCGTCGGGTCGATCGCCGCGGGCACCCGCTCGACGGAGCCGCAATAGGCGAGCACGAAGGGGATCGTCTGGCCCTCGTTCACCGTGAAGTGCCCGCGCGTCGCCATATCCTCCCCGCGCACTGCGACCGGCGTGCGGAGCACGAGCTGGTGCGGCCCCGCGACTGCGCTCAATCCGCTGCCGTCCTCGAGCCGTGTCACCCACGGCACGGTGAGGCCGTAATCGAAACGGATGACGAGCTCGATCGTCATCGCGACGCGCCCCCGCCTTCCCTCGACGAGGCGCACCAGCGTCGGGTGGCCGCCGCCCCAGACCATGAAATCGATCACGGCGACCGCGCCGCCCTCGGTCTCGAACTCGGTCTCGAGCACCAGCGTGCCGTCGCGATAGGCCCGCCGCACGCGCGGCTCCGCAGCCGCGGGCGCAATGCGGAAGCGCCCGTGCGAGGCATTGCCGAGCAGGGCAGCGAAGCAGGCATCGGAATCGAAGCGCGGCAGGCAGAGCCAGTCGATCGAGCCGTTGCGCCCGACCAAGGCGGCCGAGCGGCAATCGCCGATCAGCGCGTAGTCCTCGATCGCGAGCGGCAGTTCCGCAGGCGCGCTCATGCCGCGCACCCGCCGCGCCAGCGCCGGAGCTCCATCCGCCCGATCTGATTTCGGTGCACCTCGTCCGGCCCGTCGAGGATGCGTAAAGCGCGCGCGATCCGCCACATCTCGGCCAGCCCGAAATCGTCGGTGACGCCGGCGCCGCCGAACATCTGGATCGCCCAGTCGATCACCCGGCAGGCCATGCTCGGTGCCGCCACTTTGATCATTGCGATTTCCCGCCGCGCCGCCTTGGCGCCGGCCACGTCCATCGTCCAGGCGGCGTTGAGCACCAAGAGCCGCGCCTGGTCGATCAGGATCCGCGCCTCGGCGATCCGCTCGATCGC
>DATJTV010000162.1:0-4616 GCA_035503055.1 Acetobacteraceae bacterium | reverse complement strand
CGCGACTAGGCGCTGAGATGCGCATAGACTTATAAGCGGGGCTTACGAATTCCCTGGGGGGAGTTTCGACCGTCCGCTCGCCCGCCTGGCGGCGCGTGTTCAAGGGCGGCGAAGGTTGATCCAGATCAAGGCCGGGTGCCGCGAGGGCGCGCATTGGATGCTCACCGTGCATCCCCCGCACGTGACGTCTCCAACCTGGCCCCGCGAGTTCCACTTGCGGGGCCTTCTTTTTCGGATCGGGCCGGGCTCGGCTCGAAACGATAGGGGCTTGCGCTCGTCGTCAGCGGATCGAGGGCGAGGCGGTGCTCGAGCGGGGGAAAGGCGCGGCTGCGGCAGTCCGGCCGCTCGCAGAGGCGGCAGGAGAGCCCGATGCCGACACGGGCGCGGGCGAGGTCGAGCCCGTCCGCGTAGACGATGTCGGGCGCGTGGGCGATCGCGCAGCCGACGGCCACCACGTGGGTCGGGCGCGGATCGCCCCAGTGCGAAGCCGGCGCATCGACGGCGCGGGCAAAGCAGAGGAAGGCGGCGCCGTCGGGCAATTCGGAGATCTGGACATCGATCTCGGGGGCGCGGGCGAAGGCGGTGTGGACCACCCAGCGCGGACAGGACCCGCCATAGCGCGGGAAGGGAAAGCCGGCGGCAGAGAAACGCTTCGAGACATTGCCGGCGGGATCGACGCGGAGGAAGAAGAAGGGAATGCCGCGCTCGCCGGGCCGTTGCAGCGAGGAGAGACGCTGGCAGGCTTGCTCGTACGAGACGCCGAAATGGGCGGCGAGTGCGGTGATGTCGTGACGGAGCGCGCGCGCGGCGGCGAGGAACGGCGAATAGGGCATGAGAAGCGCGGCGGCGACATAGTTGAGAAGGCCGATGCGGATCAGCATCGCCGCCTCGGGCGAGGAGGGATGCGCGGCGGCGAGGACCGCGTCCACGGCGTCGCGCGCTTCGAGGAGGGCCAACTGGAAGGCCATCTGGAAGCCGCGGCTTTCGCGCGGCAGCGCCTCGGAGAGGGCGAGGAGGCGGGCGGCGGGGTCGTAGCGGCGGAGCGCGCCGGCGAGCGGCTGGACGGTGACGGTGAGGCCATGGGCGCGGCGGAGGCGCTCGGCGAGCGCGTGGTTCATCTCGTGAGGGGAGGCGGCGAGGCTGGCGGCGAGCGCCTCGGCGGCTTCTTCGAGCGGGGGGAAGTGATTGGCGTGCTCGTCGAAGAAGTCGCGCGCCTCCTCGTTCGGCAGGAGCACGCGCCGGCCGGAGGGAAGGGCGATGCCGCCGGCGTCCTCGCGGGCAACGCGCCAGGCGCGATAGAGGGCGAGGACGGCGCGCGCGGCGTTGGGCGCGGTGGCGGCGAGCTCGTGGATTTCGTCGGACGGAACGGCGTCGGCGCCGAGGAGGGGATCGGCGAAGACCTCGGTGAGGCCGGCCGCGAGCTGCCGCTCCGCGGTTCCGGAGAGCGCGGCGAGATCGACCCCGAGGGTTTCCGCGAGCTTGATGAGAAGCGAGGCGGTGACGCCGCGCTGGTCGTGCTCGATCAGGTTGAGATAGCTCGCCGAGATGCCGAGGCGGGCGGCGAGCGCCGCTTGCGTGAGGTCGCGCTCGGCGCGGAGGCGACGGACCGTGCGGCCGATGAGGGCCCGGGGCATATTTACTGCCTTTACAAATGCGGAGCAGAGACGGTGAAGGGAACGACCTGTTTCTGCATAGGATTGGAGAATCGGGGATGGCGTTTGGAAATGCAATGTCAATTATTGACCCATCGAGACCATAGTCAGGAGTTCGTCAGATGCGTCCCTTCCCTTCCCTTTGCCGTGCGCCCGATGGAAACCCGAGCGGGCTTGCGGAGAGCGAGCGTTTCGCCGGCGTCCGGCGCGACTATGGCCCGACCGAGGTGGCACTTCTGGCCGGTTCGTTTCGCATCCGTCACACGCTCGCCGAGATGGGTGCGGCGCGGCTGTGGCATCTGTTGCGCACCGAGCCTTATGTGGCCACACTTGGCGCGCTCACCGGCAACCAGGCTTTGCAGCAGGTGAAGGCCGGGCTCAAGGCGATCTATCTCTCGGGCTGGCAGGTGGCGGCCGACGCCAACACCGCTGGGCAGATGTATCCCGACCAGTCGCTCTATCCGGTCGATTCGGTGCCCAATGTCGTGCGGCGGATCAATGCGGCGCTGAGGCGGGCGGATCAGATCGCGGTGAGCGAGGGCGGCGGCGAGCTGGAATGGATGGCGCCGATCGTCGCCGATGCCGAGGCGGGATTCGGTGGGCCGCTCAATGCCTATGAGCTGATGCGGGCGATGATCGAGGCGGGCGCGGCGGGGGTGCATTTCGAGGACCAGCTCGCGAGCGAGAAGAAGTGCGGGCATCTCGGCGGCAAGGTGCTGGTGCCGATCGCGCAGCATATCCGCACGCTCAATGCGGCGCGGCTGGCGGCGGATGTGGAAGGGGTGGCGACGGTGCTGCTCTGCCGTACGGATGCGCAGTCGGCGCAGTTGCTGACGAGCGATGCCGACGAGCGGGACCGGCCGTTCCTGACCGGCGAGCGGACGGCGGAGGGGTATTTTCGGATCAGGGCGGGCGCGGGCGTGGAGTATGCGATCGCGCGGAGCCTCGCCTATGCGCCTTACGCGGATCTCTTGTGGTGGGAGACGAGCGACCCCGATCTTGGCGAGGCGGAGCGTTTCGCCGAGGCGATTCGGCGGCGGTTCCCGGGCAAGATGCTCGCCTATAATTGCTCGCCGAGCTTCAACTGGGCGAGGAAGCTCCCGGCGGAGCGGATCGCCTCCTTCCAGCGTGACATCGCGGCGATGGGCTATCGGTTCCAGTTCGTGACGCTGGCGGGGTTCCATGCGCTGAACCATGGGATGTTCAGCCTGGCGCGGGATTATCGCGAGCGTGGGATGGCGGCCTATTCGGAGCTGCAGCAGGCCGAGCTTGCCTCGGAGGCGGTGGGCTACACGGCGAGCCGGCATCAGCGCGAGGTGGGCGTAGGGTATTTCGATGCGGTGGCGATGGCGGTTTCGGGCGGGCGGGCGTCGACGACGGCGCTTGCGGGGAGCACCGAGGCGGCGCAGTTCCGCGAGGCACCGGAGCCGGAGCGCTATGACGAGGGCCTGGTGCACGGCCATGCCTGGGCGGTAAGCGGGTGAAAGTTCTTTGGTTCTTTCTTTCAAGAAAGAACCGCTTGCCTTGCATGCCAGCCCCCCGCGCGCCAATGGGCGATTGACGCGCGGGGCGGCCCGCACCGACTTTACGGGCCATGCTGAAATGGATCGAGGGGAGGCTGGACCCGACGGCGGGGACGCCGCGCGAGCCGCCGAGCGAGGGGCTCGGGCGGTTCTACTGGCATTTCGCACGCCAGGCGGGCTGGCCGATCGCGGCGCTGTTCGCGGCCGGGCTGGTGGTTGCCATGCTCGACGTCACCATTCCGCTCTTCATCGGGAGGGTGGTGAGTTTGGTGGCGGCGCATCGGCCGGAGCGGTTGTTCGCCGAGGCGGGGCCCGAGCTTATCGGCATGGCGCTCGTTTTGCTGGTGGCGCGGCCGGCGGCGCTGCTCGCGCAGAACCTCGTCACCAACCAGGTGATCAATCCCGGCGTCTCGAACATGATCCGCTGGCAGAATCACTGGCATGTCGTGCGGCAGAGCTGGACGTTCTTCCAGAACGATTTTGCCGGCCGGATCGCCAATCGGGTGATCCAGACCGGCCCGGCGCTGCGCGAGAGCATCGTCAACGGGACGAACGCCGTCTGGTACATCCTGGTGTACGGATCGAGCGCGATTGCGCTCCTTTCGGCGGCGGACTGGCGGCTCACGATTCCGATCCTCTGCTGGTTCGCGGGCTATGCGGTGCTGCTCAGAAGCTTCGTTCCGCGGATGCGCGAGCGTTCGCGCGCGGTTTCGGAGGCGCGCTCGACGCTCACGGGGCGCGTGGTGGACAGCTACACGAACATCCTGACCGTCAAGCTCTTCGCCCGCGCACGCGAGGAGGACGCGTTCGTGCGCGAGGCGGTGGACGGGCACACGCAGGCGTTCCGCCGGCAGACGCGGATGGCGACCGGCTTCACGTTCGCGCTTGCGGTGATGAATGCGGCGATGGTGGTGGGGACAGGGTTTTTCGCCATCCTGCTGTTCCGCGAGGGAAAGATCGCGGTGGGCACGGTCGCGACCTCGCTGCCGATGGCCTGGCAGATCTCCAACATGGCCGGATGGGTGGCGCAGAACGTGACCGGCATCTTCGAGAATGTGGGCATCGTGCAGGACGGCATGCGTTCGATCGCGGTGCCGCGGCAGATGCCGGATCCGCCGGGCGCGCGCGAGCTTGTGGTGACGGGCGGGGAGATCCGCTTCGAGAACGTGCATTTCGATTACGGGCGGGACCGGAGGATGAAGGTGCTGCACGGGATCGACTTCACCGTGGCGGCGGGCGAGCGGGTCGGGCTGGTGGGGCCGTCGGGCGCGGGCAAGTCAACGCTGGTGAATTTGCTGTTGCATTTCTACGACCCGGCGCGCGGGCGCATCCTGATCGACGGGCAGGACATCGCGACGGTTTCGCAGGAGAGCCTGCGCGCCGAGATCGCGGTGGTGACGCAGGACACCTCGCTGTTGCATCGCTCGATCCGCGACAACAT
>DATJTV010000161.1:0-9419 GCA_035503055.1 Acetobacteraceae bacterium | reverse complement strand
GCATGGCCGACTTTGTCTCCCCGCCGAACCGGCATCAAGCCGCCGGCGCCGAAGGCGGTGTACCGCACCCCGTTTTCACCGGACAGGGAGCGTAGCCCGGTAAGGCGCAGGCATGCACCTATGATTGCGACGACCGCTTCTCATCGGCGTGCCCCGTCCTCCCGGACCGAGGTGATCACGTCGGGACAGCGCCGCCGGCGCTGCTCGGCCACCGGGAACGTACGGCTGGTCGAGTACCCGGCTTTGGGCCGCAAGGTTATGAACCTCGTCGGGTTCGCCGATGTAGAGCGCTCTGATGTTGGAGCCAAGATCGGCGAGATCATGTTTAACAATCGAAGAGGTTTCATGCGGCTGAACGCCGAGTTCCTGTGGGCGCCGGAAGGCCTCGGAGCTTCACCGGCGAGGTCCGCCGAATGCCTTAATACCCCTTCGCCAGAAGATTAAGCGGCAGGGATGCGCCAGCCTGTCCTGTTATGCCAGGGGCAAAAGCCTTCTTCATCTTGCCCCAATTTTATTGAGATTTGCGCTCTGCTTACGATGCGCTTGCCATAATTCCTCAACTCGCCTTTTAAACTCCACGCGAAAGCGCGCAATCGAGAACCGCTGCGCATGCTGACGGAGCGTTGCGGCATCAAAACTCCCGGTCGCAGCTTCGAAGCGGTTTACGGCATCGCAGATCGCCTCAACGCTCTGATGCCAAAAATGCAGGCCGGTCACGCCATCGATAACCGTCTCGGAGGCGCCGCCGCGTCCGAATGCCAGCACCGGCGTTCCGCATGCCTGAGCCTCGAGCAGGGTAATCCCGAAGTCTTCTTCAGCGGCAAAAATGAATGCCTTTGCCGTCTGCATATGTTTCAAAAGGACTTTGTCATCCTGAAAACCAAGGACGGATACATTTTCACCGGCTTTTCGCAGGACATCGCCGTACTGGGGTCCATCTCCGATAACGACCAGCCGCCGATCCGGCATTTTCTTAAATGCTTCGACGATCAAAGGGACCTTCTTATAGGGTACCAACCGCGACGACGTAAGATAATAGTCCTCCTTAGCCGAGCCGATCTGAAAATATTCGGTATCGACGCCCGGGTATATGACAGTCGATTCGCGCCGGTACGCCTTGCGGATACGGCGCCCAATATAATGCGAACAAGCAATGAAGTGATCGACGCCGTTCGCCGTGCGCGAATCCCAGACCCTCGCGTAGTGCAGTACGAGCCGCGCAAACAGTCCTTTCAGACCCCTATCCAAGCGTTGCTCACGCAGATACTGATGCTGCAAATCCCACGCATATCTCATTGGGGTATAGCAATAGCTTATATGGAGTTGATCCGGGCCGGTGATGATGCCCTTCGAAACGGCGTGGCTGTTCGATATAATGAGGTCATATCCGGATAGATCGAATCGCTCGACGGCGGCCATCATCAACGGGAAAAAATACCTGTACCATTTGGACCATCGGCGAAAGCGCTGCAAGACGCTTGTACGAAATGTCTTCCCAAAAAATTTATCGCGGAACCGGCCATTGCTGAAATCCACGAGGCAGAAAAGATCCGCCTCGGGAAACTCTTTTAGCATCTCGGACAACACCTTCTCCGAGCCGGCATATGTGACAAGCCATTCGTGCACCAACGCAACCTTCATATGCGCTCCATGTCCCGCCCGCTATATCGCGGGCCGCAAGACGGGATCATGCATTGGATATTTCCGCATTAAGATGAATTCCGGTAGCCGCCGCGTTGGCCGTTATACAGCGGTCAGCCTGAAGCAGCTTAGGCATAAGAAAATGGCGTCGCCCCGGCTCGCCGACCACGCTCGGCTCTTCACCGATCCGGGGACATTGCATCGTGCCATAACGCTTTGGACCAAATTATTTTGGCCTTCAATCCTGGTTTCGTCAACCAGTCTCGCTGTATCATAAGCAACCTACCCGCTTCGTCGTTGGTTTGTCCGTGGTGCAGAGTCTCACTCGTAGAGGCGGGCTGTGCGTCTCAAATTGAAGGCAGGTGGCAGCCAGTCACGGTTCGCCGCCTCTATCGAGGCGATCACGCTGACGCTTGGCCATGCCGATCGTGCCGGACCATTCCGGTCCTATTGCGCGGGCGCGATTTCGATCGCCATGCTCGGCATGGTATTGGCGACGAGGCCCTGGAAGATCGGCCCGGCATAAGCGCTGTCCGCGAAAAGCTTCCCGAGGAACGCAAATCGTCCGAACAAGGAGCCCAGCACGTCGGCGGCAAGACCGCTCGGCACATGGAACCCGCCCGCGCAGGAAGGGTCGCACCGCGGATGGAGCAGCGAAAGCGTCGCGCGCGGCATGAAGCCATAGGCATAGAGGAAGTCCTCTTCGATCCCGAGGCGGACGAACCGCCGATCGAGATCGCCGGCGCGGTAGGCGCCCACCCGGTGCCCGAGCGTGAGGTCCTGGGCGCGGGCGGGTGCGCGGATCGGATCCGCCTGAACGAAGCCCAATCTCGCGATGGCGCGCCCGAGCGTGGTGGGCGTGCCGAGCGAGGCCTGCACCAGGCGGGTTTTTGCCTTGCCGAGATCGGGTGTCATGGCCGGATTCGCTGCCTGGCCGAGTTCGTCTCCGCGCCGAACCGGCATCGAGCCGCGTTCCGGTTGCGGAGAGGCCCCATCGCCCCCGCATGGACCAATCCTTCGGTGCCTTACGCCGCCCCCCGATAGGCTACCTTCATGGCTCGCACCCTGTAGGCTTTGGCCAGGCTCTCCTCACGGGACGCGAACATGTCATCCGTCGCGCTGCCCGCGAGGGCGAGAAGCTTTTCTTCTACATCGCGCTGCCCGGCGATGGTGCCGTCGTTGAGGATGTGCCCAACGGAAACGTGCCGTTCCGACAGCGCCCTGCCGATCAGAAGACAGCGATGACAATCGAGCGGATTGTGTTCGGCGCACATCAGGGCCGTGGCGTGCTTTTGCGCGTTGCCGATTACGCGGTCGATACCTCCGAGAAAACGAGGCTCCAGAGCCATCTTCTCATAGTCCGCAACGCCCTCGCAGTAGAGATGGCCCGCTTGCGGGCGGCCGCCGAGCGCCTCGCCCAGGAACACGTAGCCGATGCCGCGCCCCTTCAGCGCGGCACGAATGTCATCCCGGTTGAAATGGGGAACGCGACGGGAGAAGGGAGCGCTGCGCACATCGGCGACCTCTGCAACACCTTCCCTTTCGAGCATGGTGAGGAACGTCTCAAGGGGCAGCGTCGAATGCCCGATGGTCAGCACTCTCTTCCCCTTCTCCGCCATCGTGGCTCTTGCCCCTCCCCTCATTCCTCGACGATCTCGGCGGCGTGAAAGCCTTGCGCGAAGAGGAGCGCGCGCAGGTCGGAAAAATCGATCCGCGCGGAAGCGGCCGCGGCGACCATCGGCTTGGCGTGGAACGCAACACCTAGCCCGGCCGCCGTCAGCATCGGCAGGTCGTTCGCCCCGTCACCCACCGCGAGCGTGGCCGCGAGCGGAAGGCCGGCGGAAGAAGCAAGCTCCTCGAGGGCGGCAAGCTTGGCATTGCGGTCGAGGATGGGCTCTTCCACCTCCCCGCTCAGTACGTGATCGTCGTGGACGAGGACGTTGGCGCGGTGGCCATGAAAGCCGAGCGCGCTCGCGACGCGGCCGGTGAAGAAGGTAAAGCCGCCGGAGACGAGCACAGTCGTGGCACCTTGGGCGCGCATGGTCGAAACGAGCGCCCGCGCGCCCGGGGTGAAGCCGAGCGTCCGCCAAGTCTCCTCGAGGGCCGCGACGGAGAGGCCCTTGAGCATCGCGACCCGCCGGCGCAGACCCTCGCGGAAGTCGATCTCGCCGTTCATGCCGGCGCGGGTGATCGCCGCGACCTCCTCCTTGAGGCCGGCGTGCGCGGCGAGCTCGTCGAGCGTCTCGGCGGTGACGATGGTGCTGTCCATGTCCGCGAGCAGGAGCTTCTTCCGCCGGCCCGAAGCCGGTGTGGCGATCGCGTCCACGGCTGCGCCCTCGAGGGCGGCGCGCACGGCGGCGAGGTCGGGCGGCGCGGCGCAGGCGATCTCGACCGCCTCGCCCGGCGAGAGCGCCGCGATCGTCCCACCGCCTACCGCCTCGCGCACGCGCGCGACCGCCGCCCCCGAAAGGGTGCAAGCGCTTCGGTCGGCGACGAGGACGAGAACGTGAGACATGTTGGCTCCCCCGGGGATTCCCCGGCGGCGCGGACCCTGGCAGCGGGGCCGAAACAAGGCAAGGCGCGCGAGGCGCTCATCGTCGCGGGGCCGACCGCCTCGGGCAAATCGGCGCTCGCAGCAACGCTCGCCGAACGGCTCGGCGGGGCCATCATCAACGCCGACGCGATGCAGCTCTACCGCGAGCTTCGCGTGCTCACCGCGCGGCCGAGCGAGGCGGAGGAGGCGCGCCTGCCGCACCTTCTCTATGGCGTGCGGCCGGCCGCCGAGCCCGCCTCCGCCGCTTGGTGGCGCCGGGCAGCCCTCGCCGCGATGGAAGGGGCGGAAGAGGCCGGGCGCCTCCCGATCCTCTGCGGCGGTAGCGGGCTCTATCTCGCGGCACTGATCGAAGGGCTCTCGGAGATCCCGCAACCATCGGCCGAGGCGCGTGCCGAGGCGCGCGCGCTCCTCGCCGCACTCGGCCCGGCCGGCCTCTATGCGCGCCTCGCCGAGGCCGATCCCGCGACGGCGGCGCGGCTCCGCCCAAGCGATTCCCAGCGCCTCGCGCGGGCCTTCGAGGTCTGGCGCTCGACCGGGCGCGGCCTCGCCTCCTGGCACGCGGGCGGGCAGGTCGCGGGCCATTCCTGGCGCTTCCGCGCGATCCTGCTCGACCCGCCGCGCGCGGCGCTGCACGCGGCGATCGAAGCTCGGTTCGCGACGATGCTCGCCGCCGGCGCGCTCGAGGAGGTGCGGGCGCTCGCCGAGAAAAACTTCGATCCGAGCGTCCCGGCACTCCGCGCCCACGGGGTGCCCGAGCTTTCCGCCCATCTCGCGGGCGAGATCGATCTTGCGGAAGCCGCGCGCCGCGCGATCCTGGTCACAGGACAGTATGCGAAGCGCCAGACCACCTGGTTCCGCCACCATGCGCTCGCGGATACGGCGCGAACGCATATGATCCATGCGCGAATCGCGGGCCAGGCGCAACTTTCGGAAATTGAAGTTCGGAGAATTATCACTTTCGTTCAAGAGGCGGGTTGACGGGCGCTCCGCGGGAGGGCCTAATGAGCCCCGCTCCGGACCTTGGCCGCGCGCGGCCAGGGTGGGGTTTTTTGCGCGTTCGCCTCGCGCGTCGGCGCGAGAGCGGGTTATTTCGGAGAAGCACGGGAATGTCGGCGGCACCGGAGCAATCGGGGGCGGAGGTTCTGCTTCAGGCGCTCAAGGAACAGGGCGTCGAGGTCATCTTCGGCTATCCGGGCGGCGCCGTGCTGCCGATCTACGACGCGATCTTCAAACAGAACGCGATCCGCCACGTGCTCGTGCGCCACGAGCAGGGCGCGGTGCACGCGGCCGAGGGTTACGCGCGCTCGACGGGGCGCGTCGGCGTCGTGCTCGTCACCAGCGGCCCCGGGGCGACCAACGCCGTCACCGGCCTCGTCGATGCGCTGATGGATTCGATCCCGGTGGTTTGCCTCACCGGCCAGGTGCCGACGCACCTCATCGGCAACGACGCCTTCCAGGAGGCGGACACGACAGGCATCACCCGCCCGGCGACCAAGCACAACTACCTCGTCAAGCGGCCGCAGGATCTCGCCCGCGTCGTGCACGAGGCGTTCCTCGTCGCCCGCACCGGCCGGCCCGGCCCGGTGGTGATCGATCTGCCGAAGGACATCATGATCGGCAAGGCGCCGTATGCGCCCCCGCCGGCGGACGGCCATCCGAGCTACCGCCCGCGCACCGAGCCCGACCCGGCGGCGATTGCCCGCGCGGCCGCGATTCTCAAGGCGGCGAAGCGGCCGATCGTCTATACGGGCGGCGGCGTCATCAATAGCGGCGACGAGGCGGCTTCGCTGCTGACGCGCTTCGTCCGCCTCACCGGCTTTCCCTGCACCTCGACGCTGATGGGCCTCGGCGCCTTTCCCGCCGCCGATCCGCGCTTCCTCGGCATGCTCGGCATGCACGGCACCTACGAGGCCAATCTCGCCATGCACGGGGCGGACGCGATGCTCGCACTCGGCGCGCGGTTCGACGACCGTGTGACCGGCCGGCTCAACGCCTTCAGCCCCGGCTCGCGAAAGATCCACGCCGATATCGACCCTTCGAGCATCAACAAGAACGTGCCGGTCGAGGTCCCGATCGTCGGCGACGCCGCCCGCGTGCTCGCCGCGCTGATCGCGGCATGGGAGGCCGATTCAACGCCGCAGGATCGCGAGGCACTCGCCGCGTGGTGGCGCGAGATCGACGCGTGGCGGGCGAAGGAGTGCCTCGCCTTTGCGCAGGATCCCGCCAAGGGCGCGGTGATCAAGCCGCAGCATGCGATCCGCCGCCTCTACGAGCTGACGCAGGGGCTCGGGCGCGAGGTCTTCATCACCACCGAGGTCGGCCAGCACCAGATGTGGGCCGCGCAGCATTTCCGCTTCGAGGCGCCGCGCCACTGGATGACCTCGGGCGGCCTCGGCACCATGGGCTACGGACTGCCGGCGGCGATCGGCGTGCAGATCGCCCATCCCGAGGGGCTCGTCATCGATATCGCCGGCGAGGCGAGCATCCTGATGAACATCCAGGAGATGGCGACCGCCGCCCAGTACCGTCTTCCGGTGAAGATCTTCATCCTCAACAACCAGTACATGGGCATGGTGCGGCAGTGGCAGGAGCTCTTGCACGGCGGCCGCTATGCCGAGAGCTACATGGAGTCGCTGCCGGACTTCGTGAAGCTTGCAGAGAGCTTTCATGGCACGGGCTTGCGCGCCGAGAGCGTCGATCAGCTCGACGACGTGATCCGCGCGATGCTCGCCGCAGAGGGGCCGGTGATTGCCGATATCGCGGTCGATCCGAAGGAGAACTGCTTCCCGATGATCCCCTCGGGTGCCGCGCATAACGACATGATCCTCTCCGCGGCCACCGAGGGCCGCGCCGCCGGCATCACCGATCCGGGCCTGGTGCTCGTCTGAGCGCATGGCCGGCAATGAGAACCTGCGTACCGCCACGATCTCCGTCCTCGTCGAGAACGAGCCCGGGATCCTCGCACGCGTCGTCGGGCTTTTCTCCGGCCGCGGCTACAATATCGACAGCCTCACCGTCGCACCGGTGGACGAGACCGGGCGCCAGAGCCGGATCAACATCGTCACCTCCGGCACCGAGATGGTCATCGAGCAGATCAAGGCGCAGCTCGACCGGCTGGTCCCGGTCTATCGCCTTGCCGATCTCGGCCGGGAGGGCCCCCACATCGCCCGCGAAATGGCGCTGATCAAGGTCGTCGGCACCGGCGAGGCGCGCGCCGAAGCGCTGCGCATCGCCGAGGCGTTCCGCGCGCGCGTGATCGACGCGACCACCGAGAACTTCATCTTCGAGCTGACCGGCGCCACCGACAAGCTCGACGCCTTCCTTGCCCTGATGCGCCCGCTCGGCCTCGCCGAGGTCTCGCGCACCGGGGTCGCCGCCATCGCCCGCGGCACAAGTACGATCTGACAGTTCCAACCGAAGGGGATCTCCATCATGCGGGTCTATTACGACCGCGACGCCGACGTGAACCTGATCAAGGGGAAGAAGGTCGCCGTGGTCGGCTATGGCAGCCAGGGCCATGCGCACGCCAACAACCTCAAGGATTCGGGCGTGAAGGACGTGGTCGTCGCCTTGCGCAAGGGCTCGGGGGGCGTCGCCAAGGCGCAAACCGCGGGGCTGAAGGTGCTCGAGGCGGCGGAAGCGGCGAAGTGGGCGGACGTCGTCATGGTGCTGACGCCGGACGAAGGCCAGGGCGATCTCTACCGCGAGCATCTCGGGCCCAACATGCGCGGCGGTGCCGCACTCGCCTTCGCGCACGGGCTCAACATCCATTTCAACTTGATCGAGCCGCGGCCCGATATCGACGTCTTCATGATCGCGCCGAAAGGTCCGGGCCACACGGTGCGCAGCGAATACCAGCGCGGCGGCGGCGTGCCATGCCTGGTCGCGGTCGCGCAGAACCCCTCGGGCAATGCGCTCGAAGTGGCGCTCTCCTATGCCTCCGCGATCGGCGGCGGACGCGCGGGCATTATCGAGACGACCTTCAAGGAAGAGTGCGAAACGGATCTCTTCGGCGAGCAGACCGTCCTCTGCGGCGGCCTCGTCGAGCTGATGAAGGCCGGGTACGAAACGCTCGTCGCGGCGGGCTACGCGCCCGAGATGGCCTATTTCGAGTGCGTGCACGAGGTCAAGCTGATCGTCGACCTCATCTACGAGGGCGGCATCGCCAATATGAACTACTCGATCTCCAACACGGCCGAGTACGGCGAATATGTCTCCGGTCCGCGGGTGATCGATTCCGGAGTGCGCGAGGCGATGCAGGAGGTGCTGGCGGATATCCAGTCCGGCCGCTTCACGCGCAACTGGATGCTCGAGAACAAGGTCAACCAGACGAGCTTCAAGGCGATGCGCCGGCAGCTCGGCGAGCACCCGATCGAGCATGTGGGCGAGAAGCTCCGCGCGATGATGCCCTGGATCGCCAAGAACGCGCTGGTGGACAAGAGCAGGAACTAGCCGCCTCGGAGAAAGGCTCATGCGGATCGGCGTTCCGAAGGAGATCAAGACGCGCGAGTACCGCGTGGGCATGGTCCCCGCGAGCGTGCGCGAGGCGGTGCGCCACGGGCACGAAGTGCTGGTGCAGGCGGGCGCCGGCGCCGGCATCGGCCACGCCGACGCCGCCTACCGCGCGGCGGGTGCCGCGATCGTGCCGGACGCCGCCTCGGTGTTCGGGGCCGCCGAGCTGATCGTGAAAGTGAAGGAGCCGCAGCCCGCGGAAATCGCGATGCTGCGGCTCGGTCAGGTGCTCTTCACCTATCTCCACCTCGCCGCCGACAAGCCGCAGGCCGAGGGGCTGATGCGTTCGGGCGCCACGGCGATCGCCTATGAGACGGTGACCGATCGCGAGGGCAGGCTGCCGCTGCTCGCGCCGATGAGCGAAGTCGCGGGACGCATGTCCGTGCACGTGGGCGCGCACTGCCTCGAGAAGGAGCAGGGCGGAGAAGGCGTGCTCTTGGGCGGCGTGCCGGGCGTGCCGGCGGCGAAGGTGGTGGTGCTCGGCGGTGGGGTCTCCGGCGGCAATGCCGCCCGGGTCGCCGCGGGGATGGAAGCCCAGGTCACCGTCATCGACCGCTCGCTGCCGCGCCTCCAAGAACTCGACCTCGTCTTCGGCGCGCGCATCCGGACGCTGTTCGCCACAGCGGACGCGATCGAGAGCGAGGTTGCCGCCGCCGACCTCGTCATCGGCGCGGTGCTGGTGCCCGGCGCGGCGGCGCCGAAGCTCGTCTCG
>DATJTV010000160.1:0-6127 GCA_035503055.1 Acetobacteraceae bacterium | reverse complement strand
CGGCACAAATGGATCACCTTCCTGGTCGACCGCGGCTCGATCCTGCTGATCGTCTATACCGCGTTCAGCGAGGGCGTGGTCGATGGAATCTGGCTTCGCGTCGACCTCATGAGCCTTGCGGGCGTGATTCTAGCCGATCTGGGACTCCTAAGCCTCGTTCTGGCGACGACGACGGTTCTGAGCCGGCGCTTGGGCTTTTCACGGGAGGACGAAATCGCGATCGTCTTCTGCGGCTCGAAGAAGAGCCTCGCCAGCGGCATCCCCATGATCAACGTGCTGTTCCCGGCGCCGATGGTCGGGCTGATGGTGCTGCCGTTAATTTTCTTCAGCCAGATCCAGCTCATGGTCTGCGCCATGCTGGCGCGTCGCTATGCGCGGCGCGCAGAGCCCGGCTGGGCGCGCTCCGAGTTGGCGCCCGATGGCAGGGTTGCGCCGCGCGCGGGGCGCTCACCGTCGGCGAGGCGAGTCGGTCTGGGAGACGAACCGCCGGGTGCCGGCGTCTTCTGAGTGCCGGCAGAACAGAATCCGGCGGTTGAGCTTCATTATACCAAAGAGAGGAGAGCGGAACGGATGACGCAGCGAGGCGCCGTGCTCGCGATGAGAGGCGCGCCCGGGCGGCCGGAACTGCGCCGATGAACGGGGTTCTGCGGGAAGCGCGCAGCCATGAGTCCGGGCCGGGCCCTAGAGAATCCCGTGAGGTGCGGGGCCGCCATCCGGACGCGGCGTGCCCCGTGATGCCCCGTTACGTTATGCAATGCCCGCGTAGCCGCGACAATCTCATGCATTTGCTGCATGTGCGAATGGCGCCGGGCGAGGGTGCGCATCCCGGCGGGCGTACCAAACTCTGTTCGCGACGGGACCGAGAAGGAACCCGCCATCGACTGAGATGGAGATGTTACGATGAAGACTTTCCTTGGTGTGGCGCTCACAGCGCTGGTGCTCCTGGCCCCCGCGCTCAGCGACGCCGCGAGCGTTGCTCAGACCGCGGGTCAGCCGCAGGCCACGAGCACCGATCCGGCGTGGACGACGTACGCGTCCGGTTATGGTGCCCAGCACCCGTATGCGTGGCTCGATTATCAGGACGGTATCCACCTGATGCCGGTTTCTCCGGTCGCGCATTCCGGGGCGACTGGACCGGCGGTGCGGGACAGCTCGGCGGCGCTGATGAACCGGACCGGCGGCGAGCGCTGAGGCGAAGCCCGAGAGAGACAACCGATCCCGGCTGACCGCGCATTGGGCTACCTGAAGTACGGGGCATGCGAGAAATCGCGTGCCCCGCGCTTTTCGTGCTCTGTGCAGACAAACGTTACGATGGAGCGTGGTGGACGGAGCCGGAATCACCGCAGGCGCCAATCGCGCGGGGCACCAATGTGCAAGAGCCGGATGGGTCAGCACAGGGGAATCCATTGCGCTCCAGCGGTCTGGAGAAAAGTCGCGGGCGGGTGCCATGGACGTGGGGGCGGTAATGCCCAGGATGCGTCCTCGGTATGACGCCATGAGCAGGGTGCATTGGCGAGGGAGAGTCCGAGCTGCGACATTATTGGTTGCAAGCACGTTCGAACCGCAGCGTTTCTGTCCTCCTTCATTCGGAAAAGGTCAGGCCGCTCGCCAGAGGAAAGGAACCGACGATGGCCTCGGCCACTTCCCCCCGCGCCTTTGACGGCAACCTCTCGCGCTATCTCCGCGAGGTCCGCAAATATTCCCTGCTTTCCGCTGAAGAGGAGATGGAGCTTGCCCGATGCTGGCGCGACCGCGCGGATGTCAAGGCGGTCAATCGGCTGGTCACCGCGCATCTCGGGCTGGTGGTGAAGATTGCCCGGGGCTATCGCGGCTATGGGCTGCCGCTCGCCGAGCTGATCAGCGAGGGCAATATCGGAATGATGCAGGCGGCGATGCGGTTCGATGCGGAGCGCGGGTTCAGGCTCGCGACCTACGCCATGTGGTGGATTCGCGCCGCCATTCAGGAATATGTCCTGCGCTCGTCCTCGATGGTGAGGCTCGGCAGCACGGCGACGCAGAAAAGGCTTTTCTTCAACCTGCGCAGGCTTAAGGTCCGGATGGACGTGTTGGGCGACGGGGATCTCGCGCCCGAGCAGGTGAGCGAGATCGCCGAGGCGCTGGACGTGGCGGAGCAGGACGTGATCCGTATGAACCGGCGGCTCGCCGGTCCCGACCGGAGCCTCAATGCGCCGGCCCGCACGGACGGCGAGGAGGAATGGCAGGATTGGCTGGTGGACGAGACCGAGAGCCAGGAAACGGCAATGGCCGAGCGCGAGGAGATGGATAGCCGCAAAATCCTGCTTGCCGGCGCGTTGAAGACGCTCAAGGAGCGCGAGCGGAATATCCTGTTCGCGCGAAGGCTGCAGGACAAGCCGGCGACGCTCGAGGAGCTTTCGCAGCTCTATTGTATCTCGCGCGAGCGGGTCCGCCAGATCGAGGTGCAGGCCTTCGGCAGGCTGCAGAAGGCGATGAAGGCGGAACTCGTGAACCGCGAAGGCCGCGCTGCGCGCTTCCGGGCGCCGGAGAGCCAGCCGGCGAGCGTGCGGCCGTGAGCGGGGCGGGTTGAGGAACGGGGGATGCTGGTCGGCGGCTGGGCACAGGCGGGACCATCCATGCTGGCGGCGTTTCTTGCGTCGCTGGTGGAAGGCGTCGAGGCGTTGACGGTCGTGCTGGCCGTGGGGAGCGTGCGCGGTTGGCGCGGCGCGCTGAGCGGCGGTGCGGCGGCGCTGGTGGTGCTGCTGGCGGTCGTTGCGGTGCTGGGGCGCGCGCTCACGCTGATCCCGCTCGATCTCATCCAGGCGGGCGTGGGCGGTCTGCTCTTGTTGTTCGGGCTTCGCTGGCTGCGCAAGGCGGTGCTGCGCGCGGCGAAAATCATCCCCCTGCACGCGGAGGATGCGGTCTTCGCAAGGGAGACGGAAGCGCTTGGCCGTGCGGGGGGCCTCGGCGCCGGTCCCTGGGGGGACTGGCTCGGCTTTGCCACCAGCTTCCAGGCGACGATGCTGGAAGGCACCGAGGTGGTGTTCATCGTCGTCGCCATTGGCGCCGGAAAGAACGGATTGTTGGTGCCGGCGAGCCTGGGAGCGGTGGGCGCGGTGATCGCGGTTATCATCCTCGGGGTTGCGATCCGCCGTCCGCTCTCGGCCGTGCCCGAGAACGCGCTCAAGCTCCTGGTCGGCTGCCTGTTGTCCGCGTTCGGCACGTTCTGGGTCGGCGAAGGAATCGGCGCGCGCTGGCCGGGCGGGGACTGGGCGATCGGGGGCCTGATCGTTGGCTTCCTGGCGGTCGCGTCGATTGCGGTGCGGCTTTGCCGCGCGCGTGTGCCGCTTTGCGAGCGCGCGAGCGGGAGTGTTTCGCCGTGAGGCGGATCGGCGGTGTTCTTCGAGAGCTGTCCGGACTCTTCGTCGATGACGGACGCTTCGCACTCTCCATCGTCGTCTGGATCGGCGTCGTTTGGCTGCTGCTGCCGCGGCTTGGCCTCGGCCCGGCGTGGGAGGGCGTTGTTCTGTTCACGGGCCTTGCCGCGATCCTGCTCGAAAGCGCCTGGCGGCAAGCCGGGTGAACGGATTTGCGAGGCTCGCGCGGCAGTGATGGGCACCGATGAACTGGAACGCTTTCGACCTCAATCTCCTGGTGGTGTTCGACGCGGTCGTCGAGGAGAAGAACCTGACACGCGCCGGCCGGCGGCTTGGGATGAGCCAGCCGGCGGTGAGTCACGCGCTGGCGCGCCTGCGCAACATGCTCAAGGACGAGCTTTTCGTGCGCACGCCCGATGGGATGCATCCGACGCCGCGGGCGGAGCGGATGGTCGAGCCGGTGCGGGGGGCGCTGAGAGAGCTGCAGGTGACATTGGAGGCCGACGAGTTCGACGCGGCGGAGGCGGAGCGCGGCTTCACGATCGTCGCGAACAATCATGCCGCGCGTGCGGTGGTCCCGGCGCTGGTGCGCCGGGTGGGGAGGCTTGCGCCTGCGGTCGTTCTCGACGTGCGACCGGCGGGGCTTAAGGACGTGCTCGATCAGCTCGACGACGGGGAGGTGGAGCTTGCGCTCAGCACTTTGACCGAGGGCGGAGACCGGTTCAAATGCGTGGGCCTCCTCGAGGACGAGTACGTGGCGCTCCTGTGGGACGATCACCCGGCGGCGGGCGAGCCCGAGCTTTCGCTCGAATCCTTCGCAGCTCTGCCGCATATCGCCGTGACGTCGAGCGGCGACGACACGCGCTTCGTCGACGAGGTTCTGGCGCGCCATGATCTCGCGCGGCTGGTCACTGCGAAGATGCCGCTCCATTCCCTGATATCGGTGATGGTGGGTTCGACGGCGCTGGCGGTGGTGCCGCGGCGGGTCGCGGTCGATCTCATCGCCGTCTGCCCGCTGATCATGCGCGCGCTGCCGTTTCCTTCGCCGCGCGTGACGCTCTCGATGATCTGGCACCGACGGCTCGACAACCATTCCGCTCACCGCTGGCTGCGCGGCACGGTCAGGGCGACGGTCATGGGAAGCTGATTCGGGCGATCAGCGACGCAAGTCATAGGCGCGCGAGCCAAGGCCGGCCACGCTGCCGCGATCTAGGATGAGATAATCGGCGCGGATCGGTACGGCCGCGAACCAGGATTCCAGAATTTCCCGGGTTCCGGCCGCATAGCGCGCCTGCGCCGAGAGCGTCGCGCCCGCCAGCGGAAGCGCGCAGCTCGCGTCAGCGGCGTAGCCTGCGAGCTGCCCCGTCTCGAGCGCATGGGCGAGCGCGTCGCGGTCGCAGATCGCGGCGCGAGCGGTGTTGACGAGATAGGCGCCGCGCTTCATCCGGCCGATCATCGGCGCATCGAAGAGCCCGGCCGTGCCGGCGTGCAGCGGGCAATGGATGGTGACCACGTCGCAGACCGGCAGCATCGAAGCAAGGTCTGGGTGATAGGTGAGGCAAAGTTCGCTCTCGACCGCCAGCGGCAGCCGCCGCGGGTCGGTGTAGTGCAGGCGCGCGTCGAAGGGGCGGAGACGGCGCAGCACCGCGAAACCGGCGCGGCCGGTGCCGACGCTACCCACCTGCATTCCTTCGAGGTCGTACGCGCGCATGAGCCGACCGGCGATCGTTTGCTCCCGCTCGGCGCGCGGCGCGTGGGAAGGACCGGCGTTGTGGACCAAGGAAAGGATCAGCATGACCGCATGCTCGGCGGAACTGACGCTTGCAGAGTGCGTGACTTCCGCGACGGTGAGGCCGCGCGCGGCGGCCGCCGCGAGATCGATGTGGTCGGAGCCGACGCCGGCGGTGATGACGAGCTTGAGCTTGCCCGCCTTGGCAATTCGTTCCGCCGTCAGGCGGGCCGGCCAGCATGGTTGGGAGATGACGATGTCCGCTTCGGGGAGCGCGCGCTCGAAGACGGAGTTCGGGCCATTTTCGTCCGATGTGGCGATGAGCGTGTCGCCGCGTGCGGCGAGGAAGCTCCGAAGCCCGAGCGCGCCCGAGACGTCGCCGAGGAGCTCGCCCGGCCGGAACGCGATCGCCGAAGGCGAGGGCAGGGTCTGGCCGTCCGGATAGAGCTCGGTATCGGGAATGGCGTCCCGCGCAGAGGCGAGGGGACGGCCGCCTGCCGGATCTTCATAGAGGACGCAAAGAATGTTTGCCAATTGAGGGTTCCCTTCGGCAGTCCTCGGGCGGGTTGCTCGCGGTGGTGTCGGCCCGCACCGGGGACGTCTCCTTGCCGTGGATATATCGTCCTTGGGGCGCCGCTTCGGTCATGAGAAGGGTGCATGTGCCGATGCAGGGAGGGCGCCGCGCCGCCGGCGATGCTTGAGACGGCGGGTGCGGGAAGCCCGGGGTTTTGCTTGCGCAGGTTTTTTGGTACGACTCAGTACCATGAAGCGCGCCATCCGCGGGGTTTTCATCAGCTATCGACGCGCCGACGCCGCGGGGTCCGCGGGACGGCTCTACGATCGGTTGGTCGGCGCGCTCGGGACCGACCGGGTGTTCATGGACGTCGCGGGCATCGAATCGGGCGAGGATTTCGCCGAAATCATCGATGCGACCCTGGCTTCCTGCTCCGTATTCATCGTCGTCATCGGCCGGAACTGGTTGACCGCGGCCGACGAGTACGGAAGGCGCCGGGTCGACCAGCCGGCCGATTGGGTGCGGGTGGAA
>DATJTV010000159.1:0-10426 GCA_035503055.1 Acetobacteraceae bacterium | reverse complement strand
CCGGAGGGGCAGGACATCGCCAAGGGGCTTTGTGCGTACGCGAGCGAGGACGCGCGGCGGATCGCGGGGCACCGCTCCTCGGAAATCGCAGCCCTGCTCGGCTGGCGCGGACGGGACGAATTGGTGCATCGTGACGATCTCGTGCTCCTGGATACGGCGGAGGTCGGGGGGAAAAGGTCCGGATGACGGCGGAGGAAGTCGGCGCCACGGCGGAATTGCGGGCGATGGCGGCGCGGGCGCGCGAGGCCGCTTCGCTGCTCGCCGCCACCTCGCGCGACCAGCGCGACGCCGCACTCGGCGAGGCGGCGCGCGCGCTGCGTGCGCGAACGGGTGCGATTCTCGAAGCGAACGAGCGGGATCTCGGGCAAGCCGGAGAGAGCACCCCCGCGTTCCGCGACCGTCTCACGCTCGATCCCGCGCGCATCGAGGCGATGGCGCGCGGGTTCGAGGCGGTGGCATCGCTTCCCGATCCGCTGGCCCGCCCGCTCGGCGAATGGACGCGCCCGAACGGGCTTCGCATCAAGCGGATCGCGCAGCCCATCGGCGTCATCGGGATGATCTATGAGAGCCGGCCGAATGTCGGCGCGGACGCCGCGGCGCTCTGCCTCAAGTCGGGCAATGCGGTGATCTTGCGCGGCGGGTCGGAAAGCTTTGCGAGCGCGCGCGCGATCCAGGACGCCGTCGCTTCGGGCTTGCGCGCCGCTTCGCTGCCCGAGGGCGCGGTGCAGATGGCGCCGAGCCCGGACCGCGCGTTCGTCGCCGCGATGCTCGGAGCGGCGGGGCTGATCGATCTGATGGTGCCGCGCGGCGGCAAGGGGCTGGTCGAGCGCGTGACGCGCGAGGCGCGGATGCCGGTGCTCGCGCACGCCGAGGGGCTCTGCCACACTTACATCCACGAAGCGGCGGATGCGGAGATGGCGCGGCGCGTGGTGGCGAATGCGAAGATGCGGCGCACGGGCGTGTGCGGCGCGACCGAGACGCTCCTGATCGACGCGGCCGCCGCGCCGCTTATGCTGCCCGCGATCGTTGCGGACCTCGCAGCCCTCGGCTGCCGCTTCCGCGCCGATGGCCGCGCGCGCGCGGCGGTGCCGGATCTTCCTCAAGCCGAGCCAGGAGATTTCGATACCGAGTGGCTCGATGCGGTGCTTTCGGTCGCGGTGGTGGACGGGGTGGAGCCAGCCCTCGCGCATATCGCCGCGCACGGAAGCAGCCACACGGATGCGATCGTCACCGAGGACCGGGCGGCCGCGGAACGATTCCTCGCCGGCGTGTCCTCCGCCGTGGCGCTCTGGAACGCCTCGACGCAGTTCTGCGACGGGGCGGAGTTCGGTTTCGGCGCCGAGATCGGCATCGCGACGGGGCGGGTGCATGCGCGCGGGCCGGTCGGGCTCGAGCAGCTCACCACCTATCGCTATCTCGTCTTCGGCACCGGCCAGGTGCGTCCATGACGAACGCGTGATGCGCATGGCGGGGCGGGCGCCGCCGCGGTTCGGCGATCGGCGGGCACGGCGGATCGGGATTCTCGGCGGCTCCTTCAATCCCGCGCACGAGGGCCACCGCCATGTCGCCGAGGCCGCGCTCCGCGGCCTCGGGCTCGACGAGGTGTGGCTGCTGGTTTCACCGGGGAATCCGTTGAAGCCGGTTGCAGGGATGGCGCCGTTTCCGGTACGCTTGCGCTCGGCAGAATCGATCGCAGATGGACGGCGCATTCTCGCGGTTGGATTGGAGGAGACGTGGCGCACGCGCTACACGCGCGATACGCTTGGGTTGCTGCGCCGGCGTTTTCCGCGGGCCCGCTTCGTTTGGCTGATGGGGGCGGACATCCTCGTGCAGCTGCCGCGCTGGCGGCGCTGGGAGGAGGTCGTGCGGTTGGCCCCCTTCGCGGTGCTGCCGCGGCCCGGGTTCACGCTTGCCGCGCTCGCGGGATGCGTGGCGCGGCGCTACCGCCACGCACGCATGAAGCGGGGGAGCGGAAAATTGCTGCTGGCGGAGCGGAGAAATCCGCCTTCCTGGGTATTCCTGCCGGCCGCGGAGGACGCACATTCGGCGAGTGCGATCCGCAGGCGTTCGAGAGGAGAGGGAACGATCACGACACTGCCTCCTGATGATGCGAGCTGGCGTGAGCGGCGGATCTCGCGCGCGCGCCGGCCCGGCGTTTCCGCTTCGCTGAAGGCGAAGGCGGTGCGTGCCTCGGTGGCCGCCGCGCCGCCGGAGAGCGTGCGCAAGAAGGCGGCGGCGGCCGGGCCGCGCAAGGCGGCCGCGCCGGAGCCGCCGGCGCCGCGGCGGCGAAAGGCGAAGGAGGCGACGGCGCTCGACGCCGTGCAGGCGGCGATCGTGCAGAGCCTCGAGGACGACAAGGCGGAGAACCTGGTCACGCTCGACCTCGTCGGGCGGGCGAGCTTCGCGGACCGCATGGTGATCGCGACCGGGCTCGCGGACCGCCAGATCGCGACGATGGCGCGCCACCTCGAGGAAAAGCTCAAGGCGCTGGGCTTCGGCCGGCTCGCGATCGAGGGAAGGCCCGGCTCGGACTGGGTGCTCGTGGATGCCGGCGACATCGTCGTGCATCTCTTCAAGCCGGAGGCGCGCTCGCACTACGCGCTCGAGCGGATGTGGGGCGTGGAGCTCGGCCCCGAGGAGCAGGCGAGCGCCGGCTAGCTGCCCGCTCCCGGCGCGGCGCGCGCCGGTCAAGGAAAATTTAACCGGTTCGGCCCGATCGAGGCGGGCGGCGGCGCGGCCGCGTGTCACGGGCGCGCGTCACGACGGCGTGATCGGCTCATCGCTTGCCCTGCCGTATCGTTCTGGCCCCGGTTTCAAAAGAGACGGCGGGCCGCCGGCCGGCCCGGCCGCGGGAATTCTTCGCGCAAACGTGACAGGAGTGACACGGTCTCAAGGAAAGGTGACAGGAACTGAAGGCTGGTGTTGGAATATTGACTTCTATAGAGAAGATTGACGGAGTTTCAGGGACATTTCCGAGGAGCTCGGCATGAGGATCTACATGCATAGCGGCACCGAGGACGGTGCCGCCTTTTATCTCGACACGGCGGACGGGGCCGTGCACGTGGTGGGCGGGGCAGGGGACGGGACGGAGTGGTTCAGCGCGGCGCAGGCGGTGAGGGCGCTGTCGGCGGCGGTGAGGATCAAGGAGCCGGAGGTGCGGGCGAGCGCGATCCGCGCGGTGGGCGCCTACGTCGAGAAGCAGCTCGGCAAGCACCTCCAGGAGGGCGGGATTTTCGTCGTGGGGTAGGTCTTCGCCGTCCGGCGGCGGATCAGGCGGCGCCCTTCGCGAATCCGCAGCTCGTGAGCTTCACTTTCGCAAGCTCGCCGCCGAGCGCCTCGCGCCCGCAATAGCGGGCGTGCGCGCCGTCACGCTCTTCGCGGGCCGGGTCATCCGGGCCGGGCGCAAGCAGGACGCGGCGGGACCTGCTATCCTCCGCGCGGGCCAAGCGAAGGAGAAGGCGATGCGGCAGGCGCGGTTGCGGGCGGTCTTCATGCGCGGGGGAACCTCGAAGGCGCTGATGCTGCGCGCGGAGGACCTGCCGCGGGATCGCCAGGCCTGGGGCCCCATCTTCCTGGCCGCGATCGGCGCGCCCGACCCCAACGGCCGCCAGCTCGACGGCATGGGCGGCGGCGTCTCCTCGCTCTCCAAGGTCTGCGTCATCGGCCCGCCCACCCGTCCGGACGCGGACGTGGACTACACTTTCGCCCAGATCGGCGTCGCGACGCCGGACGTGGACTACGCGGGCAATTGCGGGAACATGTCCTCCGCGGTCGGGCCCTTCGCGGTGGACGAGGGGCTCGTCGCGCGGCCCGCCGGCGCCGAGGCGACGGTGCGCATCCACAACACCAACACGAAGAAGATCATCGTCGCGCGCTTTCCGATGGACGAAGGCTTCGCCGCCGTCGAGGGCGCGCTCGCGATCGACGGCGTGGCCGGCACGGGCGCGCCCGTGCGCCTCGATTTTCTCGAGCCGGGCGGCGCGAAAACCGGAAAGCTGCTGCCCACCGGCAACGCGACCGACACGCTCGACGTGCCCGGCCTCGGCCCCATCGAAGCGAGCCTCGTCGACGCCGCCAACCCCTGCGTCTTCGTCCGCGGATCGGACCTCGGCGCCACCGCTGCCGAGCTGCCCGACGCGATCGAGGCCGACGCCCCCCTCATGGCCCGGCTCGAGGCGATCCGCCGCGCGGCCTCGCTCGCCATGGGCATCGCCCCGGACATCGCCGCCGCCGGCGCAATCCGAAGCATCCCGAAAGTCGCGATGGTCGCCGCGCCGGCGCGCGCACCCACGCTCTCCGGCCGCGTCCTCGCGCCCGACGAGACCGACCTCCTGGTGCGGATGATCTCGGTCGGCCAGCCGCACCGCGCGGTGCCGCTCACCGGCGCGCTCTGCCTCGCGGTCGCCTGCCGCATCCCGGGCAGCATCCCCGCCGCCCTGGCCCGCGCCGCGGGCGCCGATCTCCGCCTCGGCCATCCCTCCGGCACCATCCTCGTCGCCGCCGAGGCCAGCGGCGCCGGCGCCGGCCTCCACGTCCCCTCCACCACCGTCTATCGCACGGCCCGCCGGCTCTTCCAGGGCGAGGTCCTCTACCGGGCGCCGCGGGCGGCCTCTCTCGCCCACGCCGCCTAGGCTGCCACCCCCGCATCCACGGCCAACATAATGATATTGCGCGATATGATGTTGCGCCATTCACCCGCCCGAACCTAAACTTCCGCGGTTTCGTGCGGAGGGACCGATGCCCACCGAAGAGGTGGTCGATCTGAACCTCGCTTCCTCGCACACCGAACGAAAGCGCCTCTGGCTCCGCATCGGCGCTCCCATCGGTGGCGTTGCGCTCGTCATCGCCGCCATCCTCGCCATCGCCCTCTACACCAACCGCGTCAACCGCGCCGGCGTGCTCGCGCTCTCCGACAATCTCCTCTCCGGGCTGCAAGCGCGCATCGCCCAGCAGGTGAGCGACTACCTCGACCCCGCCACGCGCGCCGCCCTCCTCGCGCGCGACATGGCCGCGGGCCACGCCCTCTCGGACCGCGCCGCCGCCCTCCAGGCCTTCGCCGCCTCCGCGCTCCGCCAGATCCCGCAGATCGACGCGCTCTACGTCGCGAACGGAGCCGGCGATTTCATGATGGTCCGCCGCGGCGCCGCCGGCGGCACCGCCACCAAGATCATTCGCAACCGTCCCGGCGCGCGCCAGGTGAGCTGGGTGTACCGCGATACTTCCGGCCGCATCACCCGCATCGAACAAACGCCCACGGACGATTACGATCCGCGCGCGCGGAGCTGGTACCAGGGCGCGCTCAAAACCGCCGGCGTCTTCTGGTCCGGCGTCTACATCTTCTTCACCGACCGCGCGCCGGGCGTCACCGCGGCGATCCGCTTTCGCGACCAATCCGGCGGCGAGAGCGTCTTCGGCGTCGACATCACGCTCAAGGCCCTCTCGGGCTTCCTCGCCTCGCTCCGCATCGGCCCCGGCGGCCGCGCCGTGATCATCGACAGCACCGGCCATCTGATCGCCGCGCCGGACACGGAGCATCTCCTGCGCGGCGCGGGGGACCAGCTCGCCGCCGCGCGCGTCGATCAGCTCGGCGATAAGCTCCTGACCGGCGCCTACGACCATTTTCGCGTCGAGGGCTACGGCCGCCGGCTCATCACCGTGAACGGCGAGCCCGTCGTCTCCATCGCCGCGCGCCTCCCCGCCGCCTCCCGCAACTGGTCGCTCCTCATCGTCGTGCCGGAAAAGGACTTCACCGGCTTCGTCGCCGCCGACAGCCGCCACGCGCTCGCGCTCTCCCTTATCGTCGTCGCACTCGCCGCCTTGCTCGCCGCCTTCCTGGTGCGCCAGGGCCTGCGCGCGGACCGCACGTCCCGCCTCCTGCTCGATCGCGGCCGCGTCGTCGAGCGGCAGAGCGCCGCATTCGCCGCCCTAGCCCGCGAGGCGGGCCTTCTGGATCCCGCGCGCGACGGCCCCCTCCGCGCGATCACCGAGACCCTCGCCGAGCTCGCTTCGGCCCGCCGCGCGAGCGTCTGGCGGGTCACCGGTGGCGGCCGCACGCTCCGGTGCGAAGACGCCTACGAGCGCGAGAGCGCCGGCCATGTCGCGGGGCTCGAGCTCGCGCGCGCCGAGCTGCCCCAGCTCTTTGCCGCCCTCGCCGCCGGCGAGCCGATCGCCACCGACGACGCCGCGAACGACCGCCGCACGGCCGAGCTGCACCGCGTGCTCATGCATCCCTTCGACAGCCGCGCCCTGGCCCTCGCACCGGTCATGGCCGCCGGCGGGCTCACCGGCGCGATCATGCTGGAGGACGCGGCACGGCTTGCCGGCGCACGCGATATCCTCCCCGCGCTCGCCAATATCCTGGCGATCCGCATGCGCGGCGCCGAAGCGGAGGAGCCTCGCACCGCCGCGACCGTGGCCGAGCCCGCCGCCGCCCAACCGCTGCAATGCGCCGAGCGCAGCTACGCGGCCGAGCTCGTGCTGCGCGGCCTCGATAGCGATGCGATCGGCGCCGACGTGTTTCCCGCCGTCGCCGTCATGGCAATCCGCTTCAGCGACCCCGCCGCGATCGCCGCGCGAAGTGCTACCGATCGCTGCATCCTTGTCGAGCGGATCGCCGAGGCGCTGCAGGAAATCGCCGAGGCCAACGACATCCCCTACATGAAGCTCGTCGGGCAGGAGGTGGTGGCCGCCGCCGGCTTCGCCCCGCGCGACGAAGCCGCGATCCTCCGCATCGCCGATGCAGCGCTCGCCGCGCGCGAGCGCTGCCTCGAGCTCTTCGAGGAGGTCGGCCATGCCCCGGCGTTCCGAATCGGCATCGATTACGGCATCGCGATCGGCAGCGAGCTCGGGCGCCAGCCGCGCCTCTTCAACCTCTGGGGCGAGGCCGTGCGCACGGCGGACATGATGGCAAGCTCGGCCGCCGGAGCCGGCTCGATCCAGGTGAGCGAGGCCGCGTATCGCCGTCTCCGCCAGCAGTTCCTCTTCCGCCCCCGCGGCAGCTTCTATCTCCCGCGCGTGGGCGCGGCGCGGACCTTCGTCCTCGCGAGCCGGCTATGAGCGAGCGGGCGCTTCCCCCGCCGATCGGAGTGCCGCGGTCCGCGCTCGCCGTGCTCGGCGGCCTCGCCCGCCGGCGCGCGGAATTCCCACTGATGCTGGCCGCCCTCGCCTGGGGCGTGCTGAGCGAAGGGATCCGCCCCTCCTCCTGGCGGCGCACCGTGCGCGCGGAGTTCCGCCGAACGCTGCGCCAGGCGGCCGGCGGCGGCCTCGCCACCACGCTCGTCACCGCCGCCCTTGCCGGCCTCGCGATGGTCGCCGAAGCGCTCTATTGGCTCGGCCTCGCCGGCCAGCAGCAGCTCGCCGGCCCGATCCTCGTCACCGTGCTCGTCCGCGAGATCACCCCCCTTCTGATCGGCCTCATCCTGCTCGGCCGCAGCGGCACGGTCGCCGTCCAGGAGGTCGGCGGCCTCAAGCTTGGCGGCCAGGCCCGCACGCTCGCCGCCCACGGGATCGATCCGTTCCTGCTCCTCGTGCTGCCGCGCGCGCTGGCGCTGGCGCTCGCGAGCTTCACGCTCGGCGTTCTGTTCGCGCTCACCGCCCTCGTCGTCGGCTTCGTTTCGGGCAGCCTGCTCGCCTCCGTGCAGGGCTCGCTCTGGGGCTTCCTCGAGCGCGTGCTCGCGGCGATGCAGGCAGTCGACTTCGCCCTCTTCCCCGCCAAGATGGTGGTGATCGGCCTCCTCGTCGCACTCACCGCCTGCCTCACCGGCATGAGCGCCCGGCCGGGCGAGGACATGGCGAGCCTCCTGCCGCGCGCCTTCGTCCGTGGCCTGGTCGCGATCATGCTCGCGAGCCTCTTGCTCAGCCTGGCCGCATGATCCCATGCCGGACGCAGCGCCCGTTCTTCAGCTTCTCTCGGCCGAGCCCGCCCGCGGCGCGGCAGACCTGCCGCCCATTCCGCTCACGCTCGAATTGTTGCCGGGCGATCTCGCCCTCATCGAGGTGCGAAGCCCCGCCTGGGCGGCCGAGTTCGCGGATCTCTGCAGCGGCCTGACCAAGCTCGCGCGCGGCAGCGTCCGCTTCCTCGGGCGCGATTGGGCTTCGTTGCCCGAGATGCAGGCCTCGGCGCTCCGCGGCCGCATCGGCCGCGTGCCCGGCGCCGGCGCCTGGATCGGCTTCGCCGGCACCGATCTCAACATCCTCCTACCGCAACTCCATCACACGCGCCGTCCGCTCGAGCCTTTGCGCGACGCCGCCGCCGATCTCGCCCGCGCCTTCGGCCTGCCCGGCCTGCCGCTGGTGCGGCCGGACGCGCTGGCGCCCGCCGATCTCGCCCGCGCCGCCTGCGTGCGCGCCCTTCTCGGCGAGCCCCGTCTCGTGCTCCTGGAAAGCCCGGAGCAGGGACAGTTCGCCGATCTCGTGCCGCCCTTGCTCAATGCGCTGGCCGCGGCGCGCGACCGTGGCGCGGCCGCGATCTGGCTCACCGACAGCGATCTCGTCTGGAACGACCGCTCGTTTCCCGCCACACTTCGCCTGCGCTTCTCGGAGCGCGGCCTCGCGCGGCTTCGCTACGCAGCATGATCCGCCTGCGCCACACCGACGAGTGGGTGGGGCTCATGGTGATCGCCGCCGTGCTGCTCTTCCTGGGCGCCATGCTGGAAGCCGGCGTGCTCAGCGCCTGGTTCCGCCCCGTCGCGCATCTGCGCATCGTGCTGCCGCAATCCGGCGTCGGCGGGCTTTCCGCCGGCGCCGATGTCCAGGTGCTCGGCATCCACGCCGGCACCGTCGGCCGCGTCGTGCTCAATCCCAACGGGCAGATCTATGCCGAAGCCGATATCGACCGGCAGGCCGAGCCCTTCATCCGCCGCGACAGCACCGCCGTGATCCGCCGCACCTTCGGTGTCGCCGGCGCCGCCTATGTCGATATCTCACGCGGCACGGGCGCGCCGATGGATTGGAGATACGCGGTCATCGACGCGACCACCGAGGTCGCGCCCACCGACACGCTGACCGCGATGCTCACAAGGGTGCAGCAGAAGGTGTTCCCGGTTCTCGACGACGCCAAGCGCACGATGGACGCGCTCGCCGCGCTCGCGACGGGGCTTCAGAAAGGCCGAGGCACCATCGGCGAGCTTCTGACCGAGGACACGCTGGCCCGCGAGACGGAGCAGCAAATCGCCGGCCTCGCCCCCGTCATCGCACACCTCAACGACGCAGCGACGGGGATCGACCAGCTCGCGCAACGCGCCGCCTCCAGCCCGCAAGGCGCGCCCGAACTGCTGAACCGCGCCGACGCGCTCCTTGCCAACCTGCAATCCGCCAGCCGCGATCTCGCGCGCGCCGCAGCGGCGCTCCCCGCGATCTCGCGCAACCTTTCCGCCGCGACGACCGATCTGCCCGCGCTGCTCACGCAATCCCAGGCAACGGCTGCGGACATGCAGCGCCTCGTGACCCAGCTCAGGAGCCTCTGGCTGCTCGGCGGCGGCGGCCGCGCGCCGGCGGAATCGCGGCGCCTGCCGGCGAGCCAGATCGAGCCATGAAGCCCGCCGCCGCACTCCTGGCCACGCTGCTCCTGCCGGCCTGCACGGCGTCTCCGCCCCCCGCGAAGCCGGAGGACGCGATCCTTCAACGCGAATCCGCGGCGGGCAACCTCGCTTTCACGCTTGAGCGTCCGTCCGAGGCGGCCGCCCAGTACGAAGCGGCGCTGCAACGCGCCGAGGCGCGCGACGACGCCGCCGCGATCGGCGATTACGGCTACGATCTTGCCGTCGCCCAGCTCGCCGCCAACCAGCCGAAGCAAGCCCTCGCCTCCGCCCGGACGACGCGCACGGCGCTCGTCCGCCGCGGCGCCGCGGCCTTTCCCGCCCTGATCCTGGTCGAGGCGACCGCGCTCTACCGCCTCGGAGATCTGAACGAGGCCGACAGCCTCGCCGCGGAGGTGGAGGCGGGCAACGATCAATCGGCCGCGGCAGGCGCCGCTTTCCTCAGCGGCCTGATCGCCGATGAAACCGGCGATCCGTCCGGGCTCGACGCCGCTCTGGCCAGGCTCGCGCATCCGCAGTCCCTCGCGCAGAGCGCGGACGCCTTCGAGCTTGCGGCGCGACGCGATCTCCGCGACGGCCGCTACGAGACGGCTGCGAGCGAAGCCGCCCGCGCTGCCGACATCCGCCGCGCGGGCCTCGACTATCGCGGCATGGCGCGTGCCCTCGCTCTGCAAGGAGCCGCCCTGGCGGCCTCCGGCGAAACCACGAGGGCGGCCGATCTCTACATCCAAGCAGCGCAAAGTGCGGCCGCCCAGGGCGACCCGACGGCCGCCCGCCCGTGGCTGCGGCGCGCGCTCGCGCTCGCCAACACGCCGGCGCTGCGCCAGCTCGCCCGCCAGACGCTCGCCTCACTCCCCACCGCCCAAGACGACCCGTCCCAGCACTGACGC
>DATJTV010000158.1:0-10204 GCA_035503055.1 Acetobacteraceae bacterium | reverse complement strand
GTGCATGCCATTGTCGCGGAAATACTCGCCCATGGTGCAGCCTGCATAGGGGGCGAGGAACTGCATCGGCGCCGGGTCCGAGGCGGTTGCGGCGACGACGATCGTATAGTCGAGCGCGCCGTTCTCCGGTTGCGCCATGGGTGAATTCTTCCGCGACAACGGCATGCACGCGGTCATCATCTATGACGACTTGTCGAAGCAGGCCGTCGCTTACCGCCAGATGTCGCTGCTTCTGCGTCGTCCGCCGGGACGCGAAGCCTATCCGGGCGACGTGTTCTATCTCCACTCGCGCCTGCTCGAGCGCGCGGCGAAGATGAACGACACGCAGGGCGCGGGCTCCTTGACCGCGCTTCCGGTCATCGAAACGCAGGCGAACGACGTGTCGGCCTACATCCCGACCAACGTCATCTCGATCACCGACGGCCAGATCTTCCTCGAGAGCGAACTCTTCTTCAAGGGCATCCGCCCGGCGGTGAATGTCGGGATCAGCGTCTCCCGCGTCGGCTCGGCCGCCCAAATCAAGGCGATGAAGCAGGTCGCCGGCCGCATTAAGCTGGAGCTCGCCCAGTATCGCGAGATGGCGGCCTTCGCCCAGTTCTCCTCCGATCTCGACGCCTCGACGCAAAAGCTCCTCGCCCGCGGCGCCCGCCTCACCGAGCTCCTCAAGCAACCGCAATACCACCCGGTCCCGGTCGAGGAGGAGGTGGTAGCGATCTTCGCCGGCGTCCGCGGCTTTCTCGATCCTATCGATATCGGCCGTATCAGCGCCTTCGAGGCTCAGTTCATCTCCGAACTCAAGGCGCGCGCGTCCGAGGTGCTCGAAGCGATCCGCAATGACCGCGAGATCAAGCCGGAGACGGAGAAGAAGCTCACGGAATTCATCGAGTCCTTCTCCAAGACCTTCGCCTGAGCAAGACGGCCTGGAACCCGGCGCATGCCCAGCCTGAAAGCGCTCCGCATCCGCATCAACAGCGTCCGCTCGACGCAGAAGATCACGAGTGCGATGAAGATGGTCGCCGCCTCGAAGCTGCGCCGGGCGCAGGTGCAGGCGGAGGCGGCCCGACCCTATGCCGAGCGGATGGAGCGTATGCTGACCGAGCTCGCCGCCTCGGTCGCCGGCAACAAGGCGGCCCCCCGGCTTCTCGTCGGCACCGGCCGGGAGGATACGCACCTCATCGTCGCCGTCACCGCCGATCGCGGCCTCTGCGGTGCCTTCAACACCAATGTCGGCCGCGCGGTGCGGGCGCTCGCCCGCAAGCTCGAGGCCGAGGGGCGCAAGGTCCAGATCTTCGCCGTCGGCCGCAAGGGCCGCGATTTCCTCCGCCGCGAGTTCGCCGACCGGATCGTGGGCGACGTGAGCTTCGCGGCCAAGAAACGCATCGGCTTCGCCGACGCCGAGGAGATCGCGAAACGGATCGACGCGATGCTGCGCGAGGGTGGCTTCGATGTCTGCACGCTCGTCTACAACCGGTTCCACTCGGTGATCTCGCAGCTCACGACCGAGACGCAGCTGATCCCGGCCGCAGCCCCTGCGCGCGAGGAGGGGGCCGAAAGCACTGCCCAGCGCGCGGCCTACGAGTTCGAGCCGGAGGAGGACGAGATCCTCGCCCGCCTGCTGCCCCGCAACCTCGCGATCCAGGTCTACCGCTCGCTGCTCGAGAGCGCGGCCGGCGAGCAGGGGGCGAGAATGACCGCGATGGACAGCGCCACCCGCAACGCGGGCGACATGATCAACCGCTTGACGCTCAACTACAACCGCACGCGCCAGGCCAACATCACGAAAGAGCTGATCGAGATCATCTCCGGCGCCGAAGCCGTCTGAGAGATCGAAAAGACGGGAACCGAGGAGCCGGGAATGGCGAAAAACATCGTCGGGCAGGTGACGCAGGTGACGGGCGCGGTGGTCGACGTCCAGTTCGAGGGCGACCTGCCATTCATCCAGAACGCGCTGCACACGAAAATCGGCGATCGCCTGCTCGTGCTTGAGGTTGCGCAGGAGCTCGGCGAGAAGACCGTCCGCTGCATCGCCATGGACAGCACGGACGGCATAGTGCGCGGCCAGGAGGTGGCGGACACCGGCGGGCCGATCACCGTCCCCGTCGGACCGGAGACGCTCGGGCGCATCCTCAACGTCATCGGCGACCCGGTGGACGAGCGCGGCCCGATCGAGACCGCGAAGCGGATGCCGATCCACCGCGACGCCCCCTCCTTCGAGGAGCAGTCCACCTCGGCGGAGATCCTGGTCACCGGGATCAAGGTCGTCGACCTGCTCGCCCCCTATCTCAAGGGCGGCAAGACCGGCCTCTTCGGCGGCGCCGGTGTCGGCAAGACCGTGCTCATCCAGGAGCTCATCAACAACATCGCCAAGGCGCACGGCGGCGTCTCGGTGTTCGCCGGCGTCGGCGAGCGCACGCGCGAAGGCAACGACCTCTATCACGAGATGATCGATGCGGGCGTCATCAAGCTCGACGGGCCGGGCTCGAAGGTGGCGCTCTGCTACGGCCAGATGAATGAGCCGCCGGGCGCGCGCGCGCGCGTCGGCCTCTCCGGCCTTACGCTCGCCGAGTATTTCCGCGACGAGGAGGGCCAGGACGTCCTCTTTTTCGTCGACAACATCTTCCGTTTCACCCAGGCCGGAGCCGAGGTCTCCGCACTGCTGGGCCGCATCCCGTCCGCGGTCGGCTATCAGCCCACCCTCGCCACCGACATGGGCGCGCTCCAGGAGCGCATCACGTCGACCAAGAAGGGTTCGATCACTTCGGTGCAGGCGATCTACGTGCCCGCCGACGACCTCACCGATCCGGCGCCCGCAACGTCCTTCGCCCATCTCGACGCCACCACCGTGCTTTCGCGCCAGATCGCCGAGCTTGGCATCTACCCGGCCGTCGATCCGCTCGATTCCACCTCGCGCTCGCTCGACCCGCGCGTCGTCGGCGAGGAGCATTACGAAGTGGCGCGCGAGGTGCAGCGCATCCTGCAAACCTACAAATCACTACAGGACATCATCGCGATTCTCGGCATGGACGAGCTCTCGGAGGACGACAAGCTCGTCGTCTTCCGGGCGCGGAAGATCCAGCGCTTCCTCTCGCAGCCCTTCCACGTCGCCGAGGTGTTCACCGGCTTCCCCGGCGTCTTCGTCCCCGTGGCCGAGACCATCCGCAGCTTCAAGGCGATCTGCGCCGGCGAATACGATCATCTCCCGGAGGCGGCCTTCTACATGGTCGGCACGATCGAGGACGTCGTGAACAAGGCCGAATCCCTCAAGGCGGCCGCCTGAGCCATGCCGGTCGCGCTCGAGATCGTGAGCCCGGAGAAGCTCCTGCTCTCACGGCCCGTCGATATGGTGGTGGTGCCCGCCGAGGAGGGTGATATCGGCGTGCTTCCCGGCCATGCGCCGATGATCGTGACGCTGCGCGGCGGCTTCGCGAGCCTCTACGAGGGCGGCCAGGTGACCACGAAGCTCTTCATCGCCGGCGGCTTCGCCGAGATCACGCCCGAACGCTGCACGGTGCTCGCGGACGAGGTGCATCCGCCCTCCGAGCTCTCGAAGGCGGAGGGCGAGCGCCGGCTCGCCGCCGCCGAGGCGGCCTGGGAGGCGGTGGACAAGATGGACGTCGCCGCCCGCGACGCCGCCCTCGCCGCACTGAGGATCGCCCGTGCGATAATCGCCGCCGCCGAGGCGCCCTGAGCCAACCCGCGAGAGGACCCGGCGCCGCGGCCGGCGGCGAGCGCATGGTAAGCGCGAGCCCGCTGATCCTCGGCGCGGACCTCGCGGGAACCTTCGTCTTTGCCGCCGAGGGCGCCATCGCCGCCATGGCGGCGGACCTTGATCTCCTCGGCATCATGGTGCTTTCGTTCGCGACCGCTCTTGCAGGGGGAATCCTTCGCGACCTGCTGATCGGGGCCGCCCCGCCGAATGCCATTCGCGATTGGCGATATTGCGTCATCGCCTTTGCCGCCGGGGTGATGGCTTTTCTCCTGCATTCCATTTTCCTGCGCGTCCCGAGCGCGGTGGTGGTGACGCTGGATGCGGCGGGGCTCTCGCTCTTCGCCGTTGCCGGGACCGAGAAGGCGCTCGCTTACGCGATCCATCCGATCATCGCCGTTCTGATGGGCGCGATCACGGCCGCCGGCGGCGGCGCGGCACGCGATATTCTCCTCACGCACGTCCCGGCGGTCCTCCGCGTCGATATCTACGCGACCGCCGCCCTGGCCGGGGGGATCGTGATCGTCGCCGGCCGCTTCTTCGGCCTCTCGCCCCGGGCCGCCTCCATCACCGGCGGCGCCGCCTGCTTCGCGCTGCGCATGGGCAGCGTCTGGCTGCACTGGCAGCTCCCCCACACGGCCGGGCCATAGAGCGTGGCGGGCATGGCCGCCGTGCGGCTTGCAAGCTATTGGATTCCGCGGAAGATCCTTCCTGCCGGCCCGAACAAGTGGCAGTCTGTGGCGGTTCGCCGAGGAGGGGGCATCGGCCTCCGGCGCATGCCGATCTCCCGGCGCCATGGCTCGCCGCAGTTGAGGCCGAGCGAGGCGAACGGGCAGGCCACGAAGAAGAGACAACGGAACCGGCGCACGCCATGAAGCATTGGAACATCGACGAGGTACCCTGGGAGCGGTTCGATGCCGCGAAGGTCGATCCGGCGATCGTCCCGCTCGTCAAAGCGGCGGCGATGGTCGAGCGCAACGGCACCGACTACGCGCGCTATCTCAACAACGTCTTTACCGACGACCCCGACTTCCGCCAGGCCGCGGACTATTGGGCCATCGAGGAGGTGCAGCACGGCGATACGCTCGGCCGCTGGGCCATGCTCGCCGATCCCGCGTGGGACTACGAGGCATCCTTCGCTCGCTATCGCGCGGGCTACAGCCTGCCGCTCGAGGCGGAAAGCTCGGTCCGCGGCTCGCGAACCGGCGAGCTGATCGCGCGGTGCATGGTCGAGACCGGAACCTCCTCCTACTACACGGCGCTCGGCGAGGCGAGCGAGGAGCCGGTGCTCAAGATCATCTGCCGCCTCATCGCCGCCGACGAGTTCCGTCATTTCAAGCTATTCTACGACCACATGCGCCGCTATCTCGGCCGCGAACGGATCGGCATGTTGAGGCGCCTCAGGATTGCCGCCGGCCGCATCACCGAGAGCGAGGATGACGAGCTCGCTTTCGCGTTTCATTGCGGAAACGAGCCGGAATCGAGCGCCTACCGGCACGATCGCTGCATCGCCGCCTATTTTGCCCAGGCGATCGGCTATTACCGCTTCCGCCATGTCGAGCGCGGCATGGGCATGATCTTCAAGGCCATTGGCCTGAAGCCGCGGGGCCGGCTTTCAGATCTGTCGGCGAGGCTTGCCTGGCGGCTGATGCAGTACCGCCGTGGCAGACTTGCCGCCCGCCTCGCCGCCTGAAGGCAACCCGGCTAAAGCATCCGCGCCAGCCTGACGGTGGTGTGCCCCCGGCTCGGGCGCAGGCTCGGCATGACCAGGAGGCAGTTGGCGCAGGGCGTGCGGATCTCCTCGTCCCCGTCCAGCGCGATCAACGTGTTGGACTTGGGCACGATCTCGCCACCCCGGAAAGGCTGAACGAAGCTGAAATTGCCGCTGCTCGCCGTGATCGTGCGAATGACCTCGGCAAGCCGCGGCGCGGGCGGCTTTTGCGGCGGCGCAGGCAGGGCAGGGTGCGCGCCGACGAGGCCGGCGTGGCGCAGCACGCCCGCGATTGCGGCAAGCATCGCATCGACCGTCTCTGGCTCCCAGTGCTGGCCGGCCTCGACGAGGTTCGCCGCGCGCGGATCGCCAGGGTCGACGAACGGCGTGTAGTCGATAATGCGCCGGCCGCTGGCGTGCCCGTGATCGGCAACGACGAGCGGCGGTTGCCCGATGGCGCGCGCGAGATCGCGTCCTTTCGCGGCTGAGCCGCACAGGATCAGCGGCTCCGATGGCCAGAGCATCGAATGGAGGTCGAGCAAGACGTCGATCTCGTCGAGCAGGGGCCGGATCTCTCTCGCGCGCACAAGCTCGCCCGACTCCCGCGGCCCGTCCAGCACCGCCGGATCCCAAAGCCGGTTCATGTCCTCGTCCACGAAGCGCGACGCCGTCGGCTGACGCGGATCGAACCGGACGAAGGCGGTAAGATTGACGAAGCCGAAAGTGATCCGCCCGCGTTCCGGCCGGAGTTCCGCTTCGAGCAGGCGGACGAGCGCGATCGCGCCGGCGATCTCGTTGCCGTGCGTGAGGGCGAACAGACCGACATGCGGTCCCGGCTTTCCGGAGTCACGGCAGATGAAGCCCCGCACGCCGGTATTGCCGTCAAGCCACCGCGCGAGGTCGGGGCAGGACAATCGGACCGCGAACTGCGGGAGTGGGCCGGGGATGGGGTGCGCCGAATCGCCCATGGCCCGTCAGCCGGGGAGCCCGCTTCGGGAGCGCGCGCTTGGCCCGCTCGTTCGTCGCCTGCTGGTACCCGATGCAACCATCCCGGGCAGTCTATACGGCTCCGCGCATCGGGCAACCGCTCGGTCCGTCAGGGCAGATCCAGGCGCGGTCGAGTACGGCCCGGCCGCGCATGGTCTCTTTTGTTTCGCCTCGCCGGATCGGAATTCGAGCGAACGGGCCGCGATTTCTCAGGCCGCGCCGACGCGCAGCGGCGCGGCGGCGAAGTCGGAATAGAAGCGCGCCAGCGCCGCCACGATTGCTTCCAGCAACCCCGCGCCCGCCTCTGCCGTCGCGGCCGCCGGATCGCCGATATAGCCGACATCGTCGGCGGGAAAGATTGCGGCCCAGCTCGCCCGAGCCGCCTTCAGCGGATCCGGCGCTTGGCCCGCGAGATAGGAGGGCGTGAGCCGGGGCGGCAGGCCGCGAAGGCGCGCGGCGATCCGCTCGGCTTCGTGAGGCTCGCGCAGCACCAGCTGCAACGCCGTTTCGAAGGCGCAGGCATGGCCGACGCCACGCTGCTTTCCGGGAAGCTTCTCGAGCCATTCCTTCTCGCCCGGCGAGAAGTAATTGACGAAGCCGACGCCGATTCCCCGGCTTACGAGCGCGGTGCAGGCGGCCGTCAGTGGCCCGTGGTTGCCGCCGTGCCCGTTGACCACGAGGAGGCGGCGAAAGCCGGTACGGTGGAGGCTTTCGGCGACGTCCGACACCATGCCGACAAAGGTCTCGAGCGAGAGCGTAATGGTGCCGGCGAATGCGCGATGGTGCGGTGAGAACCCGAAGTTCGGTGGCGGCAGCACCAACACGTGCGGGTCGGCGCAAGCGGCGGCCGCAGCGAGTGCCACGCGGAAAGCGGAGACGCTGTCCGTGTCCACCGGCAAATGGTCTGCGTGCTGCTCGACCGAACCCACGCTGAGCACCGGCAGAGCGCCTTCATCCCGCGCCCTGGCGATCTCCGCCCGCGTCAGAGCGCCCCACTCGTGCGTACGCCGCCAATCCTCGCTCATGTATGTCCCTCTCTCCAGGCGGCCTCGACCAGGCGTGAATAGACGAGCTCGAGCAGGCGCTCGCGGGCGCGCACGGCGATCTCGTCGAGCGAGGGCGTCTGCGCGAGGCGCGCGCGCGCGTAGGCACGCATCTCTTCCAGGGAGGGAATCTGCGGCAGATCGAACTCGCTCCAGAAGGCCTCCGCCTGCAGGCGGGCGGAAAGCGCACGGGATTTCATCTCCGCCCAGCCCGGCGCGCGGGAGAGCGCATCGAGCGCTTGGCCGGCTATCGCGTTGATGGGGAACGAGAGCGCCAGCTGGCGCGCCGCGCGATCGATGACGGTGCGGCCAAGGCGCTGCTCGCGGTTCACCACGGCCTTCGGCGGCGCGTGCAGGTCCCACACCAAGCCAAGGCAGGAGAGCAACCGTAGCAGATAAAAAGTGAAGTCGTACTCCCACCAGCGGAAGCCCTGCCGGACGGAGGCCTGGTAGGCGTGGTGGTTGTTGTGCCAGCCCTCGCCCATCGTAATCAGGGCCAGAAGCCAGTTGTTGCGGGAATGATCGCCGGTGACGTAGCGGCGGCGGCCCAGCAGATGGCCGAGCGAGTTGATGCTGAAGGTCGCGTGCCACACCGCGACCGTGCTCCAGCAGAAGCCGACCGCGAGGCCGGGCAGCCCGGCGATCAGCCAGGTCGCGAAGGCGAGCGTGGCGGCGGGCAGATAGGCATGCCGGTCGAGCCAGCGCAGCTCCTTGTACCGCGCGAGATCACGGACGATCTCAAGGTCGGTCGCCTCGTTGCGCGGGACCAGGATCCAACCGACATGCGCATAGAAGACGCTGCGCAGGATGGGCGAATGAACGTCGAGATCGGTGTCGGAGTGCTTGTGGTGGCGGCGGTGATGGGCCGCCCACCAGAGCACGCCGCGTTGCGCCGATGTCTGGGCGAGGAAGCCCAGGATGAACTGGAAGGCGCGGCTGGTGCGGAAGGCGCGGTGAGCGAAATAACGGTGGTAACCGGCGCCGATCGCGAAGATGCGGAGGAAATAGAGCGCGATGGCGAGCGCGGCCGCCCGCAGCGGCACTCCCGTGAAGAGGGCGGCGAAGCAGGCGAGATGGATCGCGAAGAAGGCGGTCGAGGCCGGATAGTCGATGCGGTCCGCGGGGTCGGGGCCAGCTCTTTTCATGATGCGGATCCTATCGCGTCGCGCCTTGGCGCGCTCAACTGAGCATGCCTTGGCGCGCCGGCGCGGGCCGCGCCGCTCGCTCATCGCGGGTTGAGCACATGACGCACCTGCACATGGCGCATCTATAGCAGGAGCGGGCGCCGGCGCCGAATCGGGCCCCTGCAGAGCGGCACGCCGAGGGCCGAAATTCGCCCCGGAATTGCATTGCAGGGCTGAATTCTTGGCTTCTCTCGCCCGCCATGCGGGCTGTTACTTTCCGTCAACGACCGCCCGTCGCGGAGCGTTTGGTCCGAGCTCTCCCCCAAGCCCCTCCCATGTTTTTGCGCAAGGCACCGGCAGGGTTCACTCCGGCCGGTCTCGATATGGCCGGCGGCGGCGCTGCCCCGGATGCGGCGCTTGCCCGCCAGCGGGCGATGTTCGCCTTTCTCTGCTTCGTCTGGGGCACGACGTGGCTCGCGATGAAGGTGGGCGTTGCGACCGTGCCGCCGGGCTTCTTTGCCGGCACGCGCTGGACGGTGGCGGGATTGGCCCTACTCGGATGGCGCTGGGCGAATGGGCAGCGGATCACCCTGCCGGGCCGGCTCTGGCCGCGGCTCCTCTTGGTCTCCGTGCTGATGATCGCCCTCAACCAGGTGATCCAGCTCTATGGATTGCGATACGTGCCGGCCGGGCTCGCGACGGTCATCAGCTCGGCGCTCACGCCGGTCTCGCTGATCGGGTTCAGCGTCATGGCCGGGCAGGAACGGTTCAGCCGTCGCCGGGCGGTGGCGCTCGCGCTCGGCGCCGCCGGCACGGTGATGCTCTTCGGGCAGAAGGCGCTCGAGGGCCGGCTCGGCTGGCCCGAACTGCTGGGGGCGGCGGGCGTCATCGTCGGCTGCCTCTCCTATTCGCTGGGCTCGGTCCTGGCGCGGCCGCTGATGCGGACGCTGGCGCCGGGCGAGGTGGCAGCGGTGAGCAACTGCATTGGCGGCTTCCTCCTTCTCGCGGGCTCGCTCGCCTTCGAGCCCGGGTCCGCGGCGGCGCTTGCCGGCCATTGGGGCGTGCCCGCCGTCGCCGCCTGGCTTTATCTGCTGCTGCCGGGCTCGCTCGGGGCGACGCTCATCTACTTCCTCCTCGTGCGCGACTGGGGCGCCGGCCGGACCGGCAGCTATGCCTTCGTCTCGCCCGTCGTGGGCGTCGTGCTCGCAGTGCTGCTCTTCGGCGAGGGGATCGATGTGGGCGAGGTGCTCGGCATGGGGCTCATGCTCGCCTCGGCCGCTCTGGTGCTGCGGCGCTAGAGCCGGATGTGTTTAGGCTGATTCGCGATTTTGGGGGTTCCCCGACGCGGGGCTGGCCTGATTCACCCTGTTGGCTGGGCGGAGGCCAGCAGGGATGGCGCGACCGTATTCAATGGATTTGCGTGATCGTCTGATCGGGGCGGTGCGCGAGGGCATGTCGGCACGAGCGGCGGCGGAGCGATTTGGCGTGGGCGTTGCGACTGGGGTGCGCTGGGCGCGCCAGTTCCGCGCCACCGGCAGCGTGGCGCCGGGGCGGATGGGTGGCCACAAGAAGCGAGCGATTGCCGGTGCGCACCGCGAGTGGCTGCTCGTCCGCTGCCGCGATCAGAACTTCA
>DATJTV010000157.1:0-25321 GCA_035503055.1 Acetobacteraceae bacterium | reverse complement strand
GAGATCGGCGTCGCCGAGGCTCGTCAGCACGGTCACGGCGAGAATGCGCATCGGCGCCGCGCCCCGGCCGCGGACCGCGGCGCGCATGACCTCGGGCTCGCCGTGGACCGTGAGAAAGCTCACCCCGCGCTCGGCGGCGCGTGCCACGCCGGCGGCGACCGTTTCGCCGATATCGTGCAGCTTCGCGTCGAGGAACACGCGGTTGCCCCCGGTGATCAGCCGTTCGATCAGCCCGTCCACGCCGCGCGCGAAGGCGAGCCAGAGCCCGATCTTGAAGAAAGAGACGACGCCCGCGAGGGAATCAGCCATTGCCTCGGCGGCACGAATGTCGGGCAGATCGAGCGCGACGATGAGCCGCTCGGCCATCGTTGGCGGCAAGGGGCGGGACGAGGGTATCACGAGGGGATGTCCGATTCGCAAAAAGAAGCGCGAAGCCGGTTCGGCCGCAAGGCCGCGGCGCGCGGCGTCGGGGCGGAGGCGCGTGCTGCCGCCGCGCTGGAGGCCGATGGCTGGGTGGTGCGCGCGCGGCGGATGCGGACCGCCGCCGGCGAGATCGATATCGTTGCCGAGAAGGAGGGAATGCTTGCGTTCGTCGAGGTGAAAGCGCGGCCGGCGTTGGCCGAGGCCGCCGCCGCCCTTTCGGCGCGCCAGCGGGCAAGGCTGCTTCGCGCGGCCGAGATCGTGCTTAGCCAACATCCGGAGTGGGGAAAGCGGGGCGCCCGGTTCGACGTGATCGTGGTGGATAACGCCGGTGCCGTGCGGCGGATCACCAACGCGTTCCGGGAGGAATAGCGCTCCCGCTACCGCTCCACGCACATGGCAACGCCCATGCCACCGCCGATGCAGAGCGTCGCCAACCCCTTGTGCGCATCCCGCCGCTGCATCTCGTAGAGCAGCGTCACCAGGATCCGCGCCCCGGAGGCGCCGATCGGATGGCCGATCGCGATCGCGCCGCCGTTCACGTTCACCTTCCCCGTGTCCCAGGCCATCTCCTTGTTCACGGCGCAGGCCTGGGCGGCAAAGGCCTCGTTCGCCTCGATCAGGTCGAGGTCGGCCACCTTCCAGCCCGCGCGCGCCAAGGCCTTCCGGCTCGCCGGGATGGGGCCGGTGCCCATCACTGCCGGGTCGACGCCCGCGGTCGCGAAGGCGGCGATACGGGCAAGCGGTGTGAGCCCGCGCCGGGCGGCTTCCGGGCCGCTCATCACGACGAGCGCCGCGGCGCCGTCATTGATGCCCGAAGCGTTACCGGCAGTCACCGTTCCATCCTTGCTGAAGGCGGGGCGCAGCTTGGCCATGGACTCGATGTTGGCGTCGTGGCGGATGTACTCGTCGTCGGCGACCACAGCCTCGCCCTTGCGCGTCTTCACCGTCACCGGAACGATCTCGTCGCGGAAGCGCCCTCCCTTCTGCGCGGCGGAAGCCTTTTCCTGGGAGCCGAGCGCGAAGCGGTCCTGATCCTCGCGCGTGATCTGGTAGGCGCGCGCCACGTTCTCCGCCGTCATGCCCATGTGGTAGCCGTTGAAGATGTCCCAGAGCCCGTCCTTGATCATGGTATCGACGAAGCTCATGTCGCCCATCTTCACCCCGGCGCGCAGATTGGCGCAGTGGGGTGCGAGCGTCATGTTCTCCTGCCCGCCGGCGACGACGATGTCGCTCTGTCCGCTTGCCACCTGCTGGGCGGCGAGCGCCACGGCGCGCAGGCCCGACCCGCAAACCTGGTTGATGCCGAAGGCGGTCTTCTGATCCGGGATGCCCGCCGCGCGCGCGGCTTGGCGCGCCGGGTTCATACCCTCCCCGGCGGCGAGGATCTGCCCAAGGATCACTTCATCGACGTCCTCGGTGCCGACCTTTGCCCGTTTCACCGCCTCGCCGATCGCAATGCTCCCCAATGCGTGGGCGGGCGTGTTGGCGAAGGCACCGCTGAAGCTGCCGACCGGCGTGCGCGCCGCGCCGACGATCACGATTTCCTCCATTTTGGACTCCCTCGGCCGAGTGGCCTGAAAACTTACGCCCCGCATTTCGGCATTCATAGGTTCTCGATCCAGTCCCGGAGCGGGCGCCAGAGCGCCGCTTCCGCGCTGGAGCCCGCAACCATGCCGATATGGCCGGCCTGGGGCGCGTGCAGCGCGGCCCCGGGGATCAGTGCGGCCAGCGGGCGGGCGCTTTCCGGCGGCACGATGCGGTCGCGCCCCGGTACCGCGATGAAGGTTCGCAAGCGCAGTTTGGTCGGGTCTACGGCTAGGCCGGCGACGCGCCACGTCCCGCGCCCCGGGCTGTTGGCCCCGTACCAACCGGCGATGGCCTCGCGCGCCACCGGGGCGGCGAGCGGCACGCCGTCGTTCAGCCAGTCCTCGAGGGCGACGAAGAGCCGCGCCCGCGGGCTCGCCGGGTCGAGGCGGGCGAAAGAACGATATTTCGCGCCGACTCCCAACGGATCGAGGCCCGCGAACAGCATCTGGAGGCAATCGATCGGCAGGCTCCCGCTGAAAGAGAGCGCCGGCTCGAACAGCGGCAGCGTGCGCGCGAGGAGAAGTGCAGCTTCACGCTGTGCGGCATGGAAGTCCCACGGCGTGGCGAGCAGGGCGAGCGCCCGAAACCGCGAAGGCTGGCGCAGCGCTGCCGCAATCGCCAGTAGGCCGCCCATGCAATAGCCGGCGAGCACCAGACGGCGCGGTGCGGCAGCGAGCGCGCGCTCGAGCCGCCCGGCGATATAGTCGGTGAGGGTGAAGTCCCGCTCGACCTCGCCCGGCCAGCCCCAATCGAGCAGCAACGGGCGGACGCCCGAGGCGGCAAGCCAACGCAGCATCGACGCGCCCGGGGCGAGATCGAGCACGGTGGCGCGGTTGATCAGGCTCGGCACGAACAGCACCGCAGGTGCCCCACGCCTGCCGGTGCCATAGTCCATGAGCCGCGTGTCCTCCTCCTGCCAGAGGACCGGCGGATCGGGCAGCTCGCGCCGATAGGGGTGGCGGCGATAGGCGGCGATGCCGGCGATCAGCTCCCGGTCCTGGCGGAGCGCCTCAGCCAGGACCGCCCGGCGGAATTCCTGATCGACCGGCCCGCCCGAGGGGCCGAGCGCGGCCCTGAGTCGCGCCTCGCCCGCCGTGAACTCCGCGCTCGAGCGCGGCCAGCCGCTCTTCGAGCCGGGCGAGCCGGCGATCGAGGCGCTCGAGTGCAGCATCGCGAGCATCAGGTGCAGCATCAGCGGGCGCGGTCCCAGCCGGCGTAGCGGTCCCGGCCCCTGCATCGGCGCGTTCATACGTCCGTTCCGCGCGTGGTTGGGGCGCGCGCGCCGAGGGCAGCACGCCGAGTAGCGCCGTCGCCATCCCCGCCCAGAGCGAGAGCAGCCGGATCCAGCCTTCCTGCGCTTCCCGGTCGCCGGCCAGCGAGGCAAGCTCGCTCTGCCAGAGGGTGATCCAGTCGCGCGCCATCGCCTCGATCTCGGCCGCCGTGAACGGCGGCGCGTCCGCTCCCGGCGCCTCGGCCATCCGTCATCCTTCCTCCTGGTACCCGGTCGCAGGGATCGCCTGCCCGCGGAGCCGCCACCCGACTCCGCAGTAACCGGATAGTCGGACCAAGGCCCGAGCGCTCCTCCTCGCGGCGGCCCGGGCGGGCGGACCATAGACGCAAGCGCCGGAGCGCGGAACAAGTCGCCTGAGGGACCCGTCAGGCGGCATGACGGCTGTCTTGATTAGAAAATATGAACATTTCTAAATTTTGCATCCAGCCTGCTCTTGTATCGGGCCAAGCTTCCCGTACTCCCCTTCGGCCGGAATCGGCTCTACGATCCCGCCAAGGCCGAGGATGGACAAGCCATGTCAGAATCACCCGAGAACGAGGTGCCCGCCGCCGCCCACGAGCCGCCCGTGGTCGTCAAAAAATACGCCAACCGGCGCCTCTACAACACGGAGAGCTCGAGCTACATTACGCTCGACACCTTGGCCGAGATGGTGCGCGGCGGCCGGGACTTCGTGGTCTACGACGCCAAGAGCGGGGAAGATATCACCCGCGGCGTGCTGACCCAGATCATCGTCGAGGAGGAGAACAAGGGCCGCGCGCTCCTTCCCACGAGCTTCCTGCGCCAGCTCATCGCCTTCTACGGCGATTCGCTCCAGAACCTGGTGCCGCGCTATCTGGAGCAGGCAATGTCGAGCTTTGCCCGCCAGCAGCAGGAAATGCGCAAGGCGATGCAGCAGACCATGGGTAACCTCTTTCCCTTCAACATGGAGGAGATGGGGCGCCAGATGGAGCGGGCGATGACGCTCTTCACTCCCTTTTACCGCCCGCCAGGCACCGAATTGCCCCAGGACGTGCCTTCGGCGGATTCGCAGCAGGCGGGACGGGCCGAGGAGGAGATCGAGGCACTGCGCGCCGAAGTGGCGAGCCTGCGCCGGCAGCTTGCCGATGCGCGGGCGCAGCGGCCCAAGCTTGCGGCCAAATCGCGCGAAGGTGATGCCACGACCGGCTAAGATCTCGGCCAAGCTACCAATTCGACGGGCAGGCAGCAGGGTGCGACCGGCGCGATGGTGGTTGACCGGCACGGATCATTTTTGAGACCCCGATCAATTTTTCGGTTATCGCGCGGATGACACTTGCGCCCGGCGCCCTCTATGGGGAGAACCGCGGGATAAATGCGGAGAGCGTGGGTGATCAATCGCCCGGAGGAGGAACCTCGCATCACCGCCGGCCCGTTGCCGGCCGAACGAGAGGTCGGCGTGGTGGGGGGCGGTGGTAGACCGCAAAGCCGGGCCGTCGCGGCCGATCGGCACGTTGGCGCCCGGATCCGCGAACGCCGATTGATGCTCGGGCTTTCCCAGCAGCAGCTTGCGCGCCTGATCGGCGTAACCTACCAGCAGGCCCACAAATACGAGCGCGGTCTCAATCGCATCTCGGCGGGCCGGCTATTCGAGATTGCCCAGGTCCTGCATGTGCCGATCTCCTGGTTCTTCGAGGGGCTCGCTGACGGGGCGGCGAGCGCCGCTCTTACGGCCGGCCAGCGGCGCGTGCTCGAGCTCGCGCGCAACTTCGCGGCGATCCACAACGAGCGCCACCAGGAGGCGCTGAGCGAGATGGCCCGCGTCCTCGCCGCGCAGGCGGCCACCGAGCGCAGCCCCTAACGACGGGCTGATCCCGATCAGCGATTCATCAGAATCGGCAGCCGCGCAAATTCGAGCACGTGGCGTGTGACGCCGCCCAGGATGAGCTGGCGGAGCCGGGAATGCGAGTAGGCGCCCATGGCGACGAGGTCGGCGCCGAATTCCGCGGCCGCCGCCAGTAGGCCTGCCCCCACCACGCCCTCCACCGGGCCGAACATCTTGATTTCGGCGCTGACGCCATGCAGGGCCAGGTACGGAACCAGCTCCTGGGCCGCCGGCCCGCGGCGCTGATACCCCTCTGAGAAGAGGATGCATGCCGCCTCGGCCTTCTCGAGCCAGGGAAGTGCCGCGGTGACGGCCGAGGCGGACTCAGCGGTGCCGTTCCAGGCGACGCAGACCCGCCGACCGATGGCGGACGGCACGTCCTGGGGCGCGAGCAGGACCGGGCGGCCGGAGTCGAACAGAACGGCATGCAGCGCATCGGCCGAGGCGCCGTCGCCGCCGGCGTCCGGATGTGCGACCACGGTGAGGTCGGCGAGGCGCGCCTGCTGCGCCACCAGCTCTTCCTCGCGGCCGACGGCTGAGGTGAAGCTTGCGGTCGCGGTCCGCTCGCCTGCCGGTGTCGCGGCGGACGCGATCCCCTGCGCGGCGACCGCGCGGTCGAAAAGCGCGTGGACCGAGGCAGCGCGCTCGCCGCTCTCCTTCTCGGTCGCCGCCATCATCTCCTCGATCATCGCCCCGGAGAGGCCCTCGCCGGCGAGCGGCGCCACGTCGCGCGAATCGACGTGGACGTGCAGCGCCGCGACATGGGCGCGCCAGATCCGGGCGACCACGAGGGCGGTAGCCAACGCCGACTCGCCGGCGGCGGCGCTGGAGAGCGGCAGAAGAATCTTGCGGATCGCCATCGCTCCCTCTCCCTTTTTATCCCCCGGTCGGGCCGCTGACGGGTGACGTGAGCCTCGGAATGGAACGCTAGCACGGTTCGGTCGCGGCTTCCGCAAGTTGCGCGGCGGCCGCGAGCGTCGTTTCGGCCGAGCCGGCGGCGTCGAGGCGTTGCCAGCCGCGAGGCCCTCCCTCGGAGAGCGATCCGGAGGGCTGGGCTGCCGCCCGGCGGACGATCGCGGGCGTCGCGTCGGAGGGGTCGGGCTCCGGTGCCTGGCCGCGGGCGCTCACGCGGCCTTCGAGCACGGGGAGAGGTGCCTCGAGCCAGAGACCGATGAAGGGAACGCCTGCCGTATCGGCCACAGCTGCAATAGCGGCCCGCTGCGCGGGGTCGAGGAACGTCGCGTCCGCGATCACCGCCTGGCCGAGGGTTGCGGCCCTGCCTGCGGCCGCAACCAGCGCGGCGTTGACTGCCTGGTTCTCCTCCGCCGTGTAGGCGGAGTCAGGGAGCCGTGTTTCCGGGCTGACGCCGTGCCGGCGCTTGCGCAGCACATCGCTTGCCAGCACCAGCGCGCCGGGGCAGGCGCCGATCCGCGGCGCGAGGCCATGGGCGAGGGTGGATTTGCCGCTGCCCGGCAGGCCGCCAATGGCGATGAGCACCGGCGGCGCCGGTCGAAGGAAGCCGCTCGCGGCCGCCAGATAGATCCGTGCCTCTTCGGTTAGGCCGCGCGATGCCTGGACATGCGCCCGGACAATGGCCCTGAGCGAAAGGAACGGCACCAGGCCGCCGACCAGCCCGAAATCTCCGCTCTCGGCCACGTACGCGTTGAGCACGCGATTGGCGCTCGCGCGGTCGTGCCGGAGCTCGAGATCCATGAGCAGGAAGGCGAGGTCGTAGCCGAGGTCGATGCTGGCCAGGCGCTCGTCAAACTCGAGTGCGTCGAACGGCACCGGCTTGCCCTGCCAGAGGCAGAGATTGCCGAGATGGAGGTCGCCGTGGGCGCGCCGCACGAAGCCCTGCTCCTCGCGCAGTGTGAGCCACGACTGCCGCGCCCTCAGCGCCTCTAGGAGCGAGGCCTCCCAGGCGCACACCTCGGCCTCGTTCAGCCCCGCCGCGACTGCTGAGGCCCTGTTCTCGGCGGCGAGCCGGCGAAGTGAGGCCGGATGGTCGATGCCGGAGAGCGGGACAAGTCCCGTGTGATAGCGCGCGACGGCGCGCCCGAGGGCCTGGGCGAGATGCGGCGTCAGCCGGCCGTCATCGACAATGCGGTTGAAGAAATCCTGCGTGGGAATCCGCGCCATGCGCAGCACCCACTCGACCGGCTCGCCCGGCCGGTCGAGGCCGAGGCGGCCGCCGGGGCCGCGCACCAGAGCCGCGACATCGCGATAAAGGCCGGGCGCGGCCGGGCGGTTCAGCGCAAGTTCGCGCAGGAGGAAATGGTGCCGGGCGGCGAGCGCGGTGAAATCGAGATAGGGGAAGGCCACGGCCTTCTTCATCTTCCACACCGTGTCCCGGCCGACGAAGACGGCGGAGATGTGGGTCTCGATCGGCGCGGCACCGGAAAGCGCGCCGAGGAACTCCGCCGCCTCGCCTTGCGCCGCCGGAATGGGCACGGGGCTGCCGTCAGGGATAGAGCAGGCCGGTCCGCCAGCCCTCGCCGGCGCGGACGAAGGTCCGCCGCTCGTGCAGCCGGAAGGGGCGTTCCTCCCAGAACTCGAATCGGGCCGGCGTCAATCGGAACCCGGACCAGAAGGGGGGCCGCGGCACCGCCTCGCCCGGGTAGCGCGCCTCGAACTCGGCAAGCCGCGCCTCGAGCTCGGCCCGGGAGCCGAGCGGACGCGACTGCTCCGAGGCCCAGGCCCCGATGCGCGAGAGCCGCGGGCGCGAGGCATAATATTCGTCCGCCTCTGTCCCGCTCACCGCCGCTGCCGCGCCCTCGATCCGGATCTGGCGGGAGAGCGACTTCCAATAGAAGAGCAGCGCCGCGTGCGGATTGCGGGCGAGCTCCGTTCCCTTCCGGCTACCCAGGTTGGTGTAGAAGACGAAGCCCCGCTCGTCCCAGCCCTTGAGCAGCACGATGCGGGCCGAGGGCGCGCCTTCTTTCGTCGCGGTCGCCAGCGTCGTCGCATTGGCGTTGTCGGGCTCGCTCGCAGCGGCCGCGGCGAACCATTCGCCAAACAGGGCGAACGGCTCCCCGCTCGCCGCCGTCTCCGCTCCCATCTCCGCCGCAAGCTCGGCCATGCCCCGTTCTCCCTCGATGGCCGCCAAGCAATAGAGCCGATCGCAGCCGGCGGGAATTGCCGTCCCCCTTGCCGGGCCGGCCCACCCCGTGCCACTCGAAAGACGGCAGGGCCCGGGTTCCCCCCGGCGCCCCCATGAGGATTCGACATGCCCGAAGGAGAGAGACCCGGTCCCGCCAAAGGCACGCTGCTAACCGGCCGGCGCGGCCTGATCCTGGGCATGGCCAACGAGCGCTCGCTCGCCTGGGGCATCGCCGCTGCCTGCGCGGCCCAGGGCGCGGAGCTCGCCTTCACCTACCAGGGCGAAGCGCTCGGGCGCCGCGTGCGTCCGCTCGCCGAGAGCCTCGGTTCGCAGATCGCCCTGCCCTGCGACGTCACCGAGCCCGCGGCGATCACCGCGACATTCGAATCGCTGCGGCAAAACTGGGATGGCCTCGACTTTCTCGTCCACGCCATCGGCTTCGCCGACAAGGCCTATCTCCGCGGCCGCTACCTCGACACGCCGCGCGAGGCTTTCCTCCAGGCGCTCGACATCTCCTGCTACTCGTTCGTCGCTCTTGCCCGAGAGGCCGCGGCCATGATGCGGCCCGGCGGTGCCCTGCTCACCCTCACCTATCTCGGGGCGGAGCGCGTCACACCGCATTACAACGTGATGGGCGTGGCGAAGGCGGCGCTCGAAGCCTCCGTCCGCTATCTCGCCGCCGACCTCGGTGCTTCCGGCATCCGCGTCAACGCGATCAGCGCCGGCCCGATCAAGACGCTGGCCGCCTCGGGGATCGGCGATTTTCGCTACATCCTGCGCTGGAACCAGCTCAACAGCCCGCTCGAGCGCAACGTGACGATCGAGGAGGTGGGCGGTGCCGCCCTCTATCTTCTCTCCAATCTTTCGTCCGGCGTGACCGGCGAGGTGCACCATGTCGATTGCGGCTATCATATCGTCGGCATGAAGAACCCGAACGCGCCGGACATCGCCGTCGCCCAGGACCTTTAGAAAAACCAGTGTCGCACAACAGCTTCGGCCAACTCTTCCGCCTGACCACCTGGGGGGAGAGCCACGGCCCGGCGATCGGCTGCGTGGTCGATGGCTGCCCGCCGCGCATCCGCCTCTCCGAAGCGGACATCCAGCCCTGGCTCGACCGAAGGCGCCCGGGACAGTCGCGCTTCACGAGCCAACGCGCGGAGCCGGACGCGGTGCGCATCCTCTCCGGTGTGTTCGAGGGCGAGACGACCGGGACGCCGATCGCGCTCATGATCGAGAACGTCGATCAGCGATCGAAGGACTATTCCGAGATCCGGGACCGTTTCCGCCCCGGCCACGCCGACCTGACATACGAACTGAAATACGGCGTCCGCGACTATCGCGGCGGTGGGCGCGCCTCGGCCCGCGAAACCGCGATGCGCGTCGCCGCCGGGGCGATCGCCCGGCGCGTGCTCGGCGATGGCGTGCACATCCGCGGCGCGCTCGTTCAGGTCGGCCCGCACGCCGTCACCCGCGCCCGCTGGGATTGGAGCGCGATCGACGCCAATCCCTTCTTCTGCCCCGACCCCGAAACCGTGCCCCTCTGGGAGGACTATCTCGCTACGGTCCGCAAGGAAGGCTCCTCGGTCGGCGCGGTCATCGAGGTGGTGGCCGAAGGCGCTCCACCCGGGCTCGGCGCACCCGTCTACGGCAAGCTCGACGCCGACCTCGCATCCGCGATGATGGGGATCAACGCGGTGAAGGGCGTGGAGATCGGCGCCGGCTTCGCGGCCGCGTCGCTCCGCGGCGAGGAGAACGCCGACGAGATGCGGATGGACCACGGCGAGGTTGAATTCCTCACCAACCATGCGGGCGGGATCCTGGGCGGCATCTCCACCGGCGCACCGATCGTCGCCCGCTTCGCCGTAAAGCCGACGAGCTCGATCCTGATCCCGCGCCGCTCGGTCGACCGCTTCGGAACCGAGATCGACGTGACGACGAAAGGACGCCACGACCCCTGCGTCGGCATCCGCGCCGTGCCGGTGGGCGAGGCCATGATGGCGCTCGTGCTCGCGGACCATCTGTTGAGGCATCGCGCCCAGAATCCCGATGCCCCCGACCGCCCGCGCCTGCCCCGCAATTAGAGCGTGATCGCCGAAGGTGGAATCACCGAAGGCGTGAATCACGCGGGAAAACAAAGACCTAGAGCGGGATGCGTGAGCCGAAGCGAACGCATCCCGCTCTAAGGCTTGGGGACTTCGCTCGTCTGCTCACCGGGCGAGCAGCGCGCGCAGCGCCGCGGCGCCTTCCCTGTATTCTGCCTCAATGGAGGCCATCGGGCCCGGGTCGGTATTGCCCTCCCGAGCCGCCGCCCAAAGCGCGCGAGCGAGCGAGGCGAGCTCGCCGAGACCGTAGGTCGCCGCGGTGCCGGCGACCGTGTGGGCGACCGAAGCTGCCTCCTCCGCCTGCCCGGCCTCGAGGGCGGCACGGAGGTTCGGCAACCGGGCCGCGATGTCGGTGAGGCACTGTTCGGCCAGCATGGTCAGGAGGCCGGGCGGCAGCTCCTCGCGTAGCGTCGCGAGCCGGTCCGCGTCGATGCTCGCCGGTGCGGGCGGTTCCGCGGCGGCCCCTCGGCGCGCCTGCCGGAGGGGCTGAAGCTGGCCGGCGAGCGCCCTTGTCAGTTCGGTGTTCGTCACCGGCTTGCCGAGCACGTCGTTCATGCCCGCTTCCAGGCATCTTGCCTGGCTATCGGCCGAAACCGAGGCCGTCAGCCCGACGAGCGGCATCGCTGCGGCAGGCCCGCCGGACTGGCGGATCCGTCGCGCAGTCTCGAGCCCGTTGATGCCGGGGAGATGGAGGTCGAGGAAGGCGATGTCGTAGGGAGTGAGGCGTAGGGCATCGAGCGCGGTTTCGCCGCTCCCCGCGATGTCCACGAGGTGGCCGTCGCGACGGAGCGTGGTGGCCAGGATGAGCTGGTTGGCCGGCACGTCCTCGACGATGAGCACGCGCGAGCGCGGCAGTCGCCGGTGCCCGAGGATGGGTTCGGCCGATGAGGCGGCATCGGTCTCCTCGTGCGCCGGCGCGAGAGGAATCGCGATCCAGAACCGGTTTCCGCCTTCCGCGACCTCGCAGCCGATCGCCCCGCCCATCAGCAGCGCGAGCCGCTGCGAGATCGCAAGCCCGAGCCCGCTGCCCGGAAGTCCGCTGGCGCTCGCGGCGTCGAGCCGCTCGAACGGCTGGAAAAGCCGTGCGCGGTCCTCAGCGCTGATGCTCGGGCCGGGGTCGGTGACGGCAAGCAGCACGCGCCGCGAGGAGTCCTCCTCGGCGATCGCAGCGCTCAGCGTGATAGTGCCGGGCCGCGAGAATTTGACGGCATTGCTGAGGAAATTGAGGAGAACCTGGCGAAGCCGCCGCGGATCGGCGTGCAGGCGGTCGGGCAGATCGGGCGCGAGGTCGAGGGTAATCGCAAGACCCCGTGCCTCGGCCTGGGAGTGGAACATCTCGGCGATCGCTTGGAGCAGGGGGTGGAGCGCGAAATCCTCGGGCGCCAGGCGGAACCGGCCCGCGTCGATCCGCGCGATATCGAGGAGGTCGGTGATCAGCGTGCGCAGCGCGTCTCCCGCGCCGTGCGCCGCCTCCGCGAGCTTGCGCTGGGCGGGCGGCAGCCCGGACGCGGCCAGGAGATCGAGGCTGTTGATGACCGCGTTGAGCGGAGAGCGGACCTCGTGGGCAACGGTCGCGACGAACTCCGCCTTGGCCGCAACCGCCGCCTCGGCCGCCTCTTGGGCGAGCCGCCGCGCTGCCTCCGCCTCCCGTCTTGCGGTGATATCGGCATAGAGCGTGACGAATCCGCCGTCGGGCATCAGGCTGCGGCGCAGCTCGATCGTCGTGCCGTTCGGCCTGAGCCGCTCTCTCACCCCGAGATGGGTGAGGTCGCGCACGTTCACCATGCGCCGCGCGATCTCCTCCTCGATATCGCCCGGGCCGAATTCGCCCAAGCCGGCCTGGATGCGGAGGATCTCCTCGATCGTCATGCCGATGCGCAGCAGCTCGCGCGGCACGCCGGTGCGCTCGAAGAAGAGATCGTTCCATTGCCGGATCCGGAACTCGCTGTCGAACAGCGAGACCCCGTCCGACATGTTGGCGAGCATGCCTTCGAGCTGCACCGTCTTCGCTTCGGCCTCGGCCTTGGCGACGGCGAGCCTTGCATTCGCGTTCCTGAGCTCGGCCTCTTCGTGCGCGAGGGCTCTGGAGCGGCGGCGCACGGCGGCGAAAGCGCCGAGCGACACGGCCGCCAGCAGGGCGAAGAGCAAGGCCAGCGCGCCGGCGATCGCCACCGCCCAAACCCGATCGGCATCGGTGCCGAGGGCCGCCAAGCCGATCACGGCGAGGGTGGCGAGGACGATGGCGGCCGAGGCGAGCCCCGGCATGGGCCGGAGCCGCTTCAACGCCCGCGGTGGCTTGGTGGACGGCTTGTTTGCCGTTGCATCGTCACGAGGCACCCTCGCCCGGAACAGAATCCGGCCCTTGCGCGCCCGAGATTAGCCATTGGCCGGAGCCGGCACAACGCGGGAGCGTCGAGCGGAGGCTTGCCGCGCCGGGGAACGGATGCGAAGGTCCGGCCCGTGCCGGGGCCGCGGGCCCAGCCACTCGGTCGAACCCATTCGCTCGAACCCATTCGCTCGGACAAGGACGATATGCAGAAGATCAAAGTGAAGACCCCGCTCGTCGAGCTCGACGGTGACGAGATGACACGCATCATCTGGGGCTTCATCAAAGAGAAACTCATCCTTCCCTACCTTGATATCGAGCTTAAATATTTCGATCTCGGTATCGAAGCCCGCGACCGCACCGACGATCAGATCACCATCGATGCGGCGCACGCCATCCGCGAGTACGGCGTCGGCGTAAAGTGCGCCACCATCACGCCCGACGAGGCACGCGTCGCGGAGTTCAAGCTCAAGAAGATGTGGCGGAGCCCGAACGGCACGCTGCGCAACATCCTCGACGGCACCATCTTCCGCGAGCCCATCATCTGCAGCAACGTCCCGCGCCTCGTCCCGCACTGGACCAAGCCGATCGTGATCGGGCGCCATGCCTATGGCGACGTCTATCGCGCGACGGACCTGAAAATCCCCGGCCCAGGCAAGGTCACGCTGACCTATCAGCCCGAAGGCGGCGGCCCGGCCGAGGTCTTCGACGTGCACGATTTCAAAGGTGCCGGCGGCGGCGTGGTGCTCGGGATGCACAACACCCGCACCTCGATCGAAGGATTCGCCCGCGCGAGCTTCCATTATGCGCTCGCGCGCAAATACCCGATGTACCTCTCGACCAAGAACACGATCCTCAAGGCCTATGACGGGTTCTTCAAGGACGTCTTCGAGGAGATCTACGAGAAGGAATTCAAGCCGGAGTTCGAGAAGAACGGCCTCACCTACGAGCACCGCTTGATCGACGACATGGTCGCGGCCTCTCTGAAATGGTCGGGCGGCTATGTCTGGGCCTGCAAGAACTACGACGGCGACGTCCAGAGCGACACCGTGGCGCAGGGCTTCGGCTCCCTCGGCTTGATGACGAGCGTTCTGATGAGCCCGGACGGCAAGACGGTCGAGGCGGAGGCGGCGCACGGCACGGTAACCCGCCATTACCGCGAGTACCAGAAAGGTCGCGAGACCTCGACCAATCCGATCGCCTCGATCTTCGCCTGGACGCGCGGGCTCGCCTATCGCGGCCGCTTCGACAACACGCCGGAGGTGACGCGCTTTGCCGAAACCCTCGAGCGCGTCTGCGTCGAGACGGTCGAGTCCGGCGCCATGACCAAGGACCTCGCGATCCTGATCGGCAAGGACCAGCCCTGGCTCAACACCGAGGCGTTCCTGGCCAAGATCGACGAGAATTTGCGCCGCGCAACGGGCGGCAACTGAGCCCCGAGGCATTTTCCGCAAGCGGGCGATGGACGAGCATCGGATCGGCCGCCGCGGCGCGCTTGCAAGCGGGCTGATCGCCGGCCTGACGCTCGCCACTGCCCGCGTCGAGGCGCAGGTGATCAACACCGACACGGTGGGCCTCGACGCGGGCGAAGTGCGGGTCGCCGTCGGCGCGGACCAGGTGCCGGCTTACTACGCCAAGCCCGATCGCGCAGGCACCTTCCCGATCGTCCTCGTCGTCGAGGAGATTTTTGGCGTCCACCACTACATCCAGGATATCTGCCGCCGCCTCGCCAAGCTCGGCTATCTCGCCATCGCACCCGAGCTCTTCTGGCGCTTCCCCGATCTCGCCCAACTGACGAGCTCGGCCGAGATCATGAGCCAGGTGGTGTCGAAGACCCCGGACGCCGACGTAACGCGCGATCTCGACGGCGCTTCCGCCTGGGCGGCGGCGCATGGCGGGGACGCGCGCCGTCTCGCGGTCATCGGCTTCTGCCGCGGCGGGCGCGATGTCTGGCTCTTTGCTGCGCACAACGCTCGCCTTCGCGCCGCGGTCGCCTGGTACGGGCCGCTCGGCGGCAAGACTTCGCCGATCCAGCCCGAGACGGCGCTCGATGTCGCCGGCGCAATTCACTGCCCGCTGCTTGGCCTCTATGGCGGGCAGGACCCCTCCAGCACGCCCGCTCAGATCGCGGAGGCGCAGGCAAAAGCCAAGGCCTCGGGCCGTACCGTCGAGATCATCGTCTATCCGGACGCGCCGCACGGCTTCCATGCGGATTACCGGCCGAGCTATCGCAAGGCGGACGCCGAGGACGGATGGCGGCGCATGCTGGCCTGGCTCCATCGCTACGACGCGTGAGCGAACCCTCTGCCCCGCCTTCCTATGCGGCGAGCACGCTCGCGCGCGTCCACTCCTTCGCCTTCGTGGGCATCGAAGCCGTCCCGGTCGAGGTGCAGGTGCAGATCTCCTCGGGCCTGCCTGCGTTCCTCATTGTCGGCCTCGCCGACAAGGCGGTTGCGGAATCACGCGAGCGCGTGCGCGCGGCGCTGACCGCGATGGGGCTCGCCGTCCCGCCGCGCCGGGTCCTCGTCAACCTGGCACCGGCGGATCTCATCAAGGAAGGAAGCCATTTCGACCTGCCGATCGCGCTCGCACTCCTCGCCGCGATGGGCGTGCTGCCGATCGAGGAGCTCGCAAATTTCGCGGCCCTCGGCGAGCTTTCTCTCGACGGCGCGCTCGCCCCCGTGGGCGGCGTGCTGCCCGCCGCCCTTGGTGCCTCGGCGCGCGACCTCGGCCTGATCTGCCCCGAGGCGCAAGGGGGCGAGGCGGCGTGGGCGGGACGGATCGAAGTGCTGGCCCCGGCCGACATCATTTCGCTTGTCAACCATTTCAAGGGAAGCCAGGTCCTGAGCCCGCCTGAGCCGCCGGGCATCCAGCAGGCCGTCAACGTCCCCGACCTCGCGGAGGTCAAGGGAATGGAGACCGCCCGCCGCGCGCTCGAAATCGCCGCCGCGGGCGGGCACAACCTCCTCCTCATCGGCCCGCCGGGCGCCGGCAAATCGATGCTCGCCGCGCGCCTTCCCGGCCTCCTTCCCGATCTCACCGCCGAGCAGGCGCTCGAGGTCAGTATGGTCCACAGCCTCGCCCGGATGCTCGACGGCGGGCGGCTGATCATGCGCCCTCCCTTTCGCGAGCCGCACCATTCGGCCAGCCAGGCCGCACTCGCGGGCGGCGGCAACCGCGCCAGCCCCGGCGAGATCAGCCTCGCCCACTGCGGCGTCCTCTTCCTCGACGAGCTGCCGGAATTTCCCCGTCAGGCGCTCGACGGCTTGCGCCAACCCATGGAAACCGGCCGCACCACCGTCGCCCGCGCCGCGGCGCATCTCACCTACCCCGCGCGATTCCAGCTCGTGGCCGCAATGAATCCCTGCCGCTGCGGCTATCTCGGCGACGCCGGGCGCGAATGCGGCCGGGCGCCCCGCTGCGGCGAGGACTATCAGACACGCATCAGTGGCCCGTTGCTCGACCGGATCGATCTCACGGTCGAGGTGCAGCCGGTGCCGCCTTCGGTGCTCTCGCGTGCGCCCTCGGGCGAATCGAGCGCCACCGTTGCCGCCCGCGTCGCTGCCGCGCGCACCGTGCAAAAGACGCGTTACGCCGAACCGGGGCGGCTGAACGCGACCGCGGACCCGGACAAGCTCGCGATCACCACGGACGCACGGCGCTTCGTCGAAGAAGCCTCCGAGAAGCTTGGCTTTTCCGCGCGGGGCTACACGCGCGTGCTGCGCGTCGCCCGCACGATCGCCGATCTCGCCGGCCTGGAAACGGTGGAACGGATGCACGCGGCCGAAGCGTTCCGCTTCCGCCACCGCATCCCCGGCCGCAGCATGCCCGGGCGGTAAGGCAGGCCAGGGGCTCGCCCTTGGCGGGGTGCAGGGGCAGAGCCCCTGCGTTACGCCTCGCCCAACACCCGCCCCGCCACCGCGTGGAGCTTTGCGATCAGCTTTGCGTTGCGCATGGCGGGGGCGGTGATGATCGCGTGTTCGAGTGCCCGTTGGCAGCCGGCGTGGCAGAGCGGGCGCAATTTGGCGAGGCGTGGGAGAACGGCACGGAGCAATGCTTGGGCGTGGGCGGCGTTTTCGTTGAGGGTGCGCACCACGGCTTCGACCGTGACGTGGTCGTGCTCGGGGTGCCAGCAATCGTAATCGGTGACCATGGCGACCGTCGCGTAGCAAAGCTCGGCCTCTCGTGCGAGCTTCGCTTCGGGCATGTTGGTCATCCCGATCACCGAGGCGTTCCAGGAGCGGTAGAGAGCGCTTTCTGCACGTGTCGAGAATTGCGGGCCTTCCATGACGAGGTAGGTTCCGCCGCGCGTGAAGGGAAGGGAGATGGCGTTTGCGGATTCGGCGAGCGCGTCGCCGAGCCGCGTGCAGACCGGGTCGGCCGTCGAGACATGGGCGACGCAGCCTTCGCCGAAGAAGCTCTTCTCTCGTGCGAAGCTGCGGTCGATGAACTGGTCGACGATCACGAAATGCCCGGGTGCAAGCTCTTCTTTCAGGCTGCCGACCGCCGAGAGCGAGATCACCTCGGTCACGCCGACGCGTTTGAGCGCGTCGATATTGGCGCGATAGTTGAGGTGGGTGGGCGAGAGCGGGTGGCCATGGCCGTGCCGGGCGAGGAAGACGCAAGGAACCCCGTCGAGGCGGCCGAAGAGCAGCGCGTCGGACGGCGCGCCCCACGGCGTATGCAGGCGCTGCCAGCGCTTTTCCTCAAGTCCCTCGATATCGTAGAGCCCCGAGCCGCCGATGATCCCGATCAGCGGGGCGACGTCTTCAGCCATCAATGCTCCACGTCGGCCCAGACCTTGCGCTTGAGTGCGTAGGTCAGGCCGGTGAGGAAGACGAGGAAGAGAACGACGCGCACGCCGATGCGCTTGCGTTCCTCCATGTGCGGGTTGGAGACGAAATAGAGGAAGGTCGCGACATCGTGCGCCATCTGCTCGACGGTCGCCGGCGTGCCGTCGGCGTATTGGACGAGCCCGTCATGCAGCGGCGGTGGCATGGCGATGAAGTTGCCGGGAAAATAGATGTTGTAGTACCGCCCGGGCGGCACGCTTACGCCGGTCGGCGGGTTCCGGAAGCCGTTGAGGATCGCGTAGATGAAGGTCGGGCCGCCGGGGAAGGCATTCGCCATCAGCGACATGTCGGGCGGCACCGCGCCGTTGAACGTCGCCTCCGCGGCCGCCACCGAAGGGAACGGCGAGGGGAACGCGTCGGCGGGCTTGCCCGGCTTGCCGTCCACCATCACCGAGGCGGCGATCGCCGCGATCTCCGCGTCGTTGAAGCCGATCCCGGCAAGGTCGCGGAAATGCACCTCGGTCATCGAGTGGCAGGCCGAGCAGACCTGCTTGTAGACCTGGTACCCGCGCTGCGCGGCGGCGCGATCGAAGGTGCCGAACGGCCCTTCGAAGCTCCAATAGACATGCGGCAGCGGCGGCGTCTCCTGGGCGCACGCCGGCACCAGGCCAAGCCCCGCCAGCAGCGCGGCGGCAAGGACGAGGGCGCGCATCACGCCTTCTCCATCGGCTGGGCCGCGGCGCCGGCCGGCAGCGCTCCCCCGCCTCCGAGCACGCGCTTGCTGATGCTCTCGGGCACCGGCAGCGGCCGCTCGGTCAGGCCGAGCACCGGCAGCAGCACGAGGAAATGAATGAAGTAGTACGCGGTCGCGAGCCGTCCGAGCAGGATGAAGATGCCGATCGGCTGGTTCGAGCCGACATAGCCGAGCACGAACACGTCGGCGACCAGCAGCACCATGAACCAGCGATACACCGGGCGGAACCGGCAGCTCCTGACCGGGCTGGTGTCGAGCCAGGGCAGCACGAAGAGGATCAGGATCGAGCCGAACAGCAGCGTCACGCCGCCGAGCTTGTTCGGCACCGAGCGCAGGATCGCATAGAACGGCAGGAAGTACCATTCCGGAACGATATCGGACGGCGTCTGCAACGGGTCGGCCTGGATATCGTTGTTCGGGTCGGCGAGCAGATGCGGCAGGAAGAAAACCAGCACCGCGAGCACGATGAGATAGACGCAGACGCCGACGCTGTCCTTCACCGTGTAGTAGGGGTGGAACGGAACCGTGTCCTGCGGCCCCTTGACCTCGATGCCGAGCGGGTTGTTCGAGCCCACCGTGTGCAGCGCCATCACGTGCAGCACGACCACGCCGACGATGATGAAGGGCAGCAGGTAGTGCAGCGCGTAGAACCGGTTCAGCGTCGGGTTGGCGACCGCGAACCCGCCCCACAGCCAGGTGACGATGCCGTGGCCGACCACCGGGATCGCCGAGAAGAGGTTGGTGATGACGGTCGCGCCCCAGAACGACATCTGCCCCCACGGCAGCACGTAGCCCATGAAGGCGGTCGCCATCATCAGCAGCAGGATGACGACGCCGATCATCCAGATCAGCTCGCGCGGCTTCTTGTACGAGCCGTAATAGAGGCCGCGGAAGATGTGGACATAGACGATGACGAAGAAGAGCGAGGCGGCGTTCATGTGGATATAACGGATGAGCCAGCCCCAGTTCACGTCGCGCATGATCCGATGGACCGAGTCGAACGCCGCGCCGGTGCTCGGGTCGTAGTTCATCGCAAGGAACACGCCGCTCGCGATCATGATCGCGAGGTTGACCGTCGCCAGCGCGCCGAAATTCCAGAAATAGTTGAAGTTCTTCGGCGTCGGGAAGGCGCGGTATTCCTCCTGCATCGCCGTGAAGATCGGGAGCCTGGCATCGATCCAGTGCACCACCGGATTCTTGAACGCGTTGTCCTTGAGACCTAGATCGGCCATTGTTTTCTCGCTTCCCCCAAGCCCCGAGCGGCACGAACGACCGGCCCGCTCGCTCCCCGTCCTGGCCGACGGCGCCCCGAGATTGGGCAGCCGCAGGGGCCGGCTGGCACGTCAGGCAACCGCGCGTCACCGAGCGGCAGGGTCGCCCCGGCCGCAGGCAGCTCGCATATTAGGTGGCGGCCCCGGCTCCTGCAACACGCCCCCGAGGCGCTATCCGGAGCCGCCGGCCCGGCCGCGGACAAGGGAATCGAGGCGCTTATGGAACCGAACGGACGTGGAGAGATGCCGCCGCACGCGGCGCTCAAGGACGAGGCGATCGCCTGGTTCCGCTCGCTGCAGGGCCGGATCATTGCCGCATTCGAGGCGATCGAGGACGCGCCGGACGGCGTGCTGTCCGACCAGCCGCCCGGTCGTTTCGTCCGCACCGCCTGGACCCGCCCCACGCTCGAGGGCGGCGGCGAGATGGCCGTGATGCGCGGCCGCGTCTTCGAGAAGGTCGGCGTCAACGTCTCCGCCGTCGCCGGCAGCTTCGGCGAGGAGCTCCGCCGCCAGGTCCCCGGCGCCGAGGCCGACCCCAGCTTCGCCGCGATGGGCATCAGCCTGGTCGCGCACATGCAGAGCCCGCACGTCCCCGCCGTCCACATGAACACCCGCCTCGTCATCACCTCGCGCGGCTGGTTCGGCGGCGGCGCGGACCTCACCCCGATGCGTCCCGAGGCCCCCGATTCGCTCGCCGACGCCACGAGCTTCCACGAGGCCTTCCGCGCCGCCTGCGACCGCCACGACCCCGCCTACTACCCGCGCTTCAAGGAATGGTGCGACCGCTACTTCTTCCTCCCCCACCGCGGCGAGCCCCGCGGCGCCGGCGGCATCTTCTTCGACTATCTCGCGAACGCCGACCCGGAAGCCGATTTCGCCTTCGTCCGCGATGTCGGCCTCGCCTTCCTCGATGTCTATCCGCGCATCGTCCGCGCCCGCATGGCCCGCCCCTGGACCGCGGAGGACCGCGCCCACCAGCTCGTCCGCCGCGGCCGCTATGTCGAGTTCAACCTGCTCTACGATCGCGGCACCGCCTTCGGCCTCAAAACCGGCGGCAACCCGGACGCCATCCTGATGAGCATGCCCCCCGAGGCGCGCTGGCCCTGACGGACGGCCTCACTGCACCAGCGCCTGGCTGCGCACCAGCCGGGCGTAGAGCCCGTCCTCGGCCAGCAGCGCGGCGTGCGTCCCCTGCTCGACGTCGCGCCCCTCGGCCATCGCGACGACGAGGTCGGCATCCCGCACGGTCGAGAGCCGGTGCGCGATCACGATCGTCGTCCGCCCCTGCCGCAACCGCGCCAGCGCCTGCTGCACCGCCGCCTCGCTCTCGGTGTCGAGCGCGCTCGTCGCCTCGTCGAGCAGCAGGATCCGCGGGTTGCGCAGCAGCGCCCGCGCCAGCGCCACACGCTGGCGCTGCCCGCCCGAGAGCCGCTGCCCGCTCGGCCCGACCCGCGTCCGATACCCCTCCGGCAGCGCCGCAATGAAATCGGCCGCCGCCGCCGCCGTCGCCGCCGCCTCGACCGCCGCGTCCGACGCCCCCGGCCGCCCCATCCGGATGTTCGCGGCGATGCTGTCGTCGAACAGCAGCGGGTCCTGCCCGACATAGGCGATCGCATCGCGGAGGCTCGCCAGCGTCAGCTGCCGTGCATCGACCCCGTCGATCAGGATCCGCCCGCCCGTCGCGTCGTGCAGCCGCGGGATGAGCGCGATCGCGGTCGATTTGCCCGCCCCGGAGGGCCCCACCAGCGCCAGGGTGCAGCCCGGCGCGGCCTCGAAGCTGAGGTCGATCAGCCCGTCGCGGCCGTCCGGGTAGACGAAGCGCGCATGCTCGAACCGCACCCGCCCGGCCCCCGGCGGCAGCGCGATCGCGTCCGGCCGATCGGTGATCGTCGGCCGCTCGTCGACGATCGCGAAGATCCGTACCAGCCCCGCCAGCCCCTCCTGCAGCGAGGCGTTGAGCGAGCCCAGCGAGCGCAGCGGCCGCGAGGCGATCAGCAACGCGGCGACGAACCCCGAAAAATTGCCGAGCGTGTGACCGCCGAGCGCCGCCCGCCACCCGGCGAACCCGATCACCAGCGCGACCGCCGTCCCCCCCAGCACCTCCAGCACCGGATCGACCCGCGCCCGGTTCCGCGCCATGCGATAAAGCGCCTCGTAGAGGCGGTCGAACGCCGCGCCGGCGCGCCGCCGCTCCTCCTCCTCCAGCCGATAGGCCCGCACCGTGCGCGCCTGGGCGAAGCTCTCGTTGAGCATCGCCGCCGCCTCGCCGGTCCGCTCCTGCATCCCGCTCGAGGCGCGCCGGATCCGCGCCCCGAGCCGCAGGATCGGCAGCCCCGCCAGCGGGTAGAGCACGGCCGCGATCAGCGTCAGCGTCCAATCGAGCCACAGCATCGAGGCGATCAGCCCGACCACGGTGAAGATATCCGCGAGCCCATTGATCGCGCGCGCCAAAGCCTCGCGGATCACCGTCGCATCGGTCGTGAACCGCGCCGCGAACTGCGCCGGCGCCTCCCGTTCCACCCGTGCGAGGTCGGCGTATACGAGGTGGTCGAACATCCGCCGCTGGAGCGAGCGGACCACCCGCAGCACCAGCTTCTGGACCATCACGCTCTGGCCGTACTGAGCGGCGGCCTTGAGCGCGGAGATGATCACCACGATCACCGGCACCTGGTAGAGGATGCGCGGGTCCTTGTCGGCGAACATCGTGAAGGCGTGGTCGATCACCACCGGATAGAGCGCGGTGGTCCCGGCCATCAGCATGGTCAGCAGCAGGATCGGCGCGAACAGCGCCCGCTCCGGCAGGATGTACTCCCGCCACAGCCGGGAGACGAGCGCGCGGGTGGAATCCCTCGGGGGCTTCAGCATGGGCGCGCTTTATCAGGCCGCGCCGCGTCTTAGAAGCTCGGCCCGGCAGGCCTCTGCGTCGGCCGCGCACCCGCCCGCCAGCCACCAGGCCCGCACCGCGGCCAGCGCCGCCCCCACTGCCGGCCCCGGCGCCATCCCGAGCGCCAGCGCGTCGCGCCCGCCGAGCGGAAAGACCGGCCGGGGCAGGGTGGCGAGCCGCGCCCTGAGCCGCCCGCCCGCCGCCCCCCCTACGCCTGCGAGCAGGCTTCTCGCGACCAGGATCTCCGCCGGCTCGTCCGCCAGCAACCGCCGCAAGGCCGCCTCGTCCGCCTCCGCCGCCGGCACCGGCCCCTGCCGCAGCACCGCAAGCCGCTCCGCCTCCGCGCCCGAGAGCTTCAACCGCTCCGCCAGTTTTTCCACGTCGCCCCGCACCAGGGCGGCGAGCCGCAGCAGCGGGTCCGGCGGGGCCCCCAGTGCCGCCAGCCTCTCGATCGCGTCCAGCCCGCCCGCCTCGGGCAAGATCGCCTCCAGCACCCCGAGCCGGCGCATCAAAGCCAAGGCCGGCCGCGGCTCCGGTGCGGCGAGCAGCCGCTTCAGCTCGCTCCACACCCGCTCGGCCGAGAGCCGCCCGAGATCCGTGGCCGCCCCCGCGAGCGCCGCCAGCGTCGCCGCATCCGGCTCCGTCCGCGCATAGACCGCGGAGAAGCGGAAGAACCGCAAGGTCCGCAGCCGGTCCTCCGCCAGCCTCAGCGCAGCCGGCCCGACGAACCGCACCCGCCCGCCGATCAGGTCGGCGATCCCCCCGAAATAGTCGAAGACCCGTCCTTCCCGGCTCAGCGAGAGCGCATTGAGGGTAAAATCCCGCCGCGACGCGTCGGCGAGCCAGCTGGTCGTGAACGCCACCTCCGCATGCCGCCCGTCGGTCGCGACATCGGCGCGCAGCGTCGTGACCTCGAAGGTTTTTCCCTGAGCCAGCGCGCTCACCGTGCCATGGGAAAGCCCGGTCGGCAGCGCCCTCAGCCCCGCCGCCTCCAGCGCCGCCGTCACCGCCTCCGGCCGCCACTTCGTCGCGAGGTCGATATCCCCCACGCGCCGCCCGAGCAGCGTGTCGCGGACCGCCCCGCCCACCACCCGCGCCTCCGGCAGCGCGGCGAGCACCGCCTTGAGCCCGGGCTCGGCGAAAAAATCCGGCGGGGCGATCCGGAGCGCGGGCGTCGCGTCGTGGGGCAGGGGACTGCTTCCTGATACTCGGCTTCCCGGCTTACCACAGCTCAACGGTCTCCCCGATGGGCCGTCCCCGATGGACAGAGGTGCCCCCCTGCCCACATGAATGGCGCTCGGGTTCCGTCCGGCGGGGGGGACGATGGTCGACCAGGAGATATTCCGCGAGGCGATGGCGCGGCTCGGCGCGGCGGTCACCGTGGTCACCACGGCCGGCCCTGCCGGGCGCGGCGGCTGCACCGCCTCGGCGGTCTGCAGCGTCACCGACGATCCGCCGACCCTGCTCGTCTGCCTCAACCGCGGCAGCGAGATGCACGGCCTCGTCGCGGCCAACGGCGTGCTCTGCGTCAACACCCTCGCCGCCGCCCAGGAGGCGCTTTCGCCGCTCTTCGCCGGCGTCACCGGCCTGACGGTGACCGAACGCTTCATCGACGGCGAATGGCATGCGCTCGAGACCGGCGCGCCGGTGCTCGCGGGCGCCGTCGTCAGCTTCGATTGCGTCGTCTCCCAGGTGACGGATGTCGGCACCCACGGCGTCTTCTTCTGCTCCGTCGCCGCGATCGCGCTCGGCTCGCCGCACGACGAGGCGCTGATCTATTTCCGCCGCCGCTACCACCGCACAGCGTCGACGATCGCCGGCCGCCGCGCCTGAGAGACCGCGTGAGAATGCGACCGCGGCGGCCGTGCGAAATTGTTGTCCGAAGAGGGGCCTTCCCCGCTTCCGCCGCGAGCGGCCCGGACATTGCCTGGCGATCAATTGCGTCACTTGCCCTTGGGCTTCCCCCCTGGGCTTTGGCGGATCGCTGCGCTCCGGCGGGGTGCCCGGTCCCCACCGGAAGCCATATTGATCTGATTTTGATCTTATGGGGCCGCTCCGCTCCGGTTCTCGAACGCCGCGCCGGGCGGCGCCTGCGGCGCCTCCGGCAAACCGGAAGCCGCATTCGCGAACCGCCTCTGAGGCGCGCCTTCTTCACAGGGCGGGTCGCGCTTGCTATGAGCCCGCCGGTTGGGGGCGCATAGCTCAGTTGGTAGAGCAGCTGACTCTTAATCAGCGGGCCGTAGGTTCGAGTCCTACTGCGCCCACCAATGATTTCAGGTGCTTATTCTGCGATCGCGGGGCGGGCTGCCGGTGCTGTCATTGATGCGGACCCGATGCGGACCCCGATGACCGTGTGGCGCCCGTTCGCGGCACCAGGCGTGCGCCGCGGCCGAGTGGGCCGGGGCGGATGCTCAAGGGCCGATGAGGGGTGGAGGTCGAGCGGGGCCCCGACGGGCGGCCAAGGACGCGCGGCCGAGGATGGGCGGCCGAGGCGGGCTGCCCCTCCGTGCTCCGGCTCTTCGCACGGATGAAGCCGTTGCGATAACGTAAGATACTGGGAGATCGCTCGTTCGGCCCGCGCGCGAACCGCGCGATTGCCCTGCATCGGCCTCGGGCCTGCGAGGTCGGGTGAGACCAGGGACCCGCCGGGGGCGCGGATTGCCGCCGGTCTCGCCCCCACTCTGACGCGGAGGGAAGCGCATTGCGCGAAGCTGCAGAGCCGGGTTGGGTGTTTTCCTCCGCAGCTGGCGGATGCTCGGATTCTGCACGGACGCCACACCAGGCGATGATTTGCTCGCGATAGGCATCCGGCATTTTCTTCGCGTCGCGCTCGACCATTTTCACCGTCTCCGAGCCGCCATCGTCGCGGAGCAGGAGGAGGTCATGGTGGACGCAGCGGTGCCACCTCGCCCAACTCTGTCGCAGGCAGTGCGGGGTGCGCTCGTTGAAT
>DATJTV010000156.1:0-9163 GCA_035503055.1 Acetobacteraceae bacterium | reverse complement strand
GCCGAGCCCGTGGTCGGCGCGACGACCGGCTGCGTACCGGCGGTCGAGGGCTATTTCAAGGCGATGCGCGAGGTCTGCGACCGCCACGGCGCGCTCCTGATCCTGGACGAGGTGATGTGCGGCATGGGCCGCACGGGCACGCTCCATGCCTGGGAGCAGGAGGGGGTCGCGCCCGACATCGAGGTGATCGCCAAGGGACTCGGCGGCGGCTACCAGCCGATCGGCGGACTGCTCATCGGGCGGCGGATCACCGAGGCGCTCGCGCGCGGCTCCGGCCACTTCCAGCACGGCCAGACGTACCAGGCCCATCCCGTGGCCTGCGCGGCCGCGCTCGCCGTCCAACGCGCCATCCGCGAAGACGACCTGCTCGCCAATGTCCGCGCCATGGGCGCCCGGCTCGAGGCCGGCCTCGTCGAACGCGTCGGCAACCATCCCCATGTCGGCGACATCCGCGGCCGCGGCCTCTTCCGGGCGCTCGAATTCGTCGCCGACCGGAGCGCCAAAACCCCGTTCGACCCCGGGCTCAAACTGCACGAACGGGTGAAGAACGAGGCGCTCGCCCGCGGCCTCGCGATCTACCCGATGGGCGGCACGATCGACGGAAGCGCGGGCAACCACGTCATCGTGGCACCGCCCTACATCATCGACGCCGATGGGATCGATTTCATCGTGGAACGGCTCGGCGCCGCGGTGGACGCCGCCGTCGTTGGCCAAGGGGGACGCTGTCCCCCTTGAACCCCCTGCCAGGGCCTGGGGCCCTGGACCCCGTTCGTTTGCGGCGGCTGAGGGCCGGTTTGGCTTTGCGCGAAACGCGCAAAGCCAAACCGCCCTTTTGCCGCTGCCGAAACGAAAGGGTTCCAAGGGCTCAGCCCTTGGCGGGGGTTGCGGGGCTCCCATCGCGCTCGCGCGATGGGGACCCGACAAGGGGGCAGAGCCCCCTTGGTCTTGCTTGCTTATCGCGGGGCGAGGAGCGCGGCGGACGCGGGGTTAGCCGAGTATTGCGTATGCTGCGAGGATGACGAAGCCGGTGACGGCGAGGGCCGCGTGCACGGCCATCAGGAAGCCGTGGCGGCGGCCGAGCCGGAGGGCGGCGAGGAGGGTGAGGCCGGCGAGTAGGGCGAGGGCGAGGACGACGGCGGAGAAGAGGCCGAAGGGGCCGACGCCGAAGGAGACGCCGCGGGGTGGGCCCTGGAGAGCGAGGAGGAGGGCGGCGAGGCCGCTTGCGCCGATCAGCCCATGGAGGGCGCCGAACTGCCAGCGTGGGGCCGGGCCGGCGGGGCGGAGATGGAGGAGGGCGAGCGCCGTCCCGAGCAGCACGGCGGCGGCGACGAGCCCGAAGGACGCGGGCAGCATTGGGGGGGCGCTAGCGGGTGCGGTTCACCGCGAATTCCGCGACCGCGGCGAGGCTGGTGCGCCAATGGGAGGGCGGGAGGGCGGCGAGCGCTTCCTGCGCGGCGCGGGCGAACGCGGCGGCGCGGCCGATGGTGGCGGCGATTGCGCCGTGGCGCTCGAGGAGTAGCAGCGCCCCGGCGAGGTCGTCCGTGCCTTGCGAGCGCTCCTCGATGACGCGGCGCCAGAAGCCGCGCTCGGCGGTATCGCCGGCGGCGAAGGCGAAGAGGACCGGGAGCGTTACCTTGCCCTCGCGGAAATCGTCGCCCACCGTCTTGCCGAGTGCGGTCTGGTCGGCCGAGTAGTCGAGCGCGTCGTCGGTGAGCTGGAAGGCCATGCCGAGGTTGCGGCCGTATTCGGCGAGCGCCTCCTCCTCGGCTGGGGGGCGGGCGGCGAGGACGGGGCCGATCCGGCAGGCGGCGGCGAAGAGGGCGGCCGTCTTGCCGCCGATGACCTCGAGGTAGCGGGATTCCGGGGTGGTGAGATCGTTCTGGGTGGCGAGCTGGAGCACCTCGCCCTCGGCAATGGTGGCGGCGGCGTCGGAGAGGATGGCGAGCACGCGGAGCGAGCCGTCCGCGACCATCATCTGGAAGGCGCGGGCAAAGAGGAAGTCGCCGACGAGGACGGAGGCCTGGTTGCCGAAGACGGCGTTCGCGCTGGCGAGGCCTCGGCGGAGCGCGCTTTCATCCACGACGTCGTCGTGGAGGAGGGTCGCGGTGTGGATGAACTCGACGCAGGCGGCGAGGTGGACGTGTCGGTCGCCGGGGCGGTTGCCTTCGGCCGGGTAGCCGCACATGCGGGCGGTGGCGAGCGTGAGCAGGGGGCGGATGCGCTTGCCCCCTGCCGCGACGATGTGGGCGGCGAGGCGGGGGATGAGCGGGACCGGGCTCTCCATGCGCTCGACGATCGTGCGGTTGCAGGCGACGAGATCGTCGGCGAGGCGCGCCGAAAGCTCGGCGAGTGCGTCGGCCGGCGCCTGGATCGGCTCGGCGAAGCTGACCGCGGCGCGCAAATCGCTCTCCCGGCTTGATTGTGCGAAGGACATCGTCACCATATCGGCGGGCCGGAAAGACGGTCAAGAACGACCGGCGGGGGCGGAGTCCGAGGCATGCGCGTTATCGCCCAATCCAGCGATCCGGTGCGGCTCTCGTTCCTCGTCGCGCTCCTCAACGATGCGGGAATCCGCTCCGTCGTTCTCGATGGATATATGAGCGCGGCGGAAGGAAGCATCGGCGTGTTTCCGCGAAGGCTCGCCGTGGCGGAGGAGGACGAGACGCGGGCGCGGCTCGTGCTCCGCCAGGCGGGGGAGGCGTGAGCGAGACCACGGCGGGGTTTCTGCTCGGGGGGAAGGTTCGCTACCGGCAGACGCGCGAGGGATATCGGAGCGGGATCGAGCCGGTGCTGCTGGCGGCTGCCGTGCCGGCGCGGCCGGGAGAGCTTGTGCTGGAGGCGGGAACGGGCGCCGGGGCGGGCTTGCTCTGCCTCGCAATACGGGTTCCGGGCATTGGGGGCGTGGGCGTGGAAAGGGATCCGGTGCTGGCTGGGCTCGCGCGGGAGAACCTGGCGGCGAACGGGTGCGAGGGGATCGCAGTGGTGGAGGCCGATATCGAGGCGCTCGGGGAGGGTGAGAGATTCGCCCATGCCTTCGCCAATCCGCCCTGGCATGGGCCGGCCGGCACGCCGCCCGCGCATGCGGGGCGGGTGGGCGCCAAGCGCGGGGGCGAGCGGCTGGCGGCGTGGGTGGCGGCGCTGGGGAGACGGATCGAGCCCAGGGGCACGCTCACGCTCGTGCTGCCGGCCGCACGGATGGTGGAGGCGCTGCAAGCGGCGGCGGCGGGAGGGTGCGGGAGCGGGACGATTTTCCCGCTGTGGCCGAGGGTCGGGGGCGAGGCGAAGCTCGTCCTCGTGCAGGCGGTTCGCGGCGGGCGGAGCCCGCTTCGGCTGGCGGCCGGGCTGGTTCTGCATGAGCCGGACGGGCGGTTCACGGACGCGGCCGAGGCGGTGCTGCGCGGGGGCGCGGGGCTCAGCCTGGCGCGTGCTCGCGGTGCTTGAGGTACCAGAGGCGCTCGTAGGCGGCGACGAGGCCTTCCATGCTGCGCCGGCGCTGCTGGTCGGGGGCGGCGGGGCGGCGGGTGAGCATGAGCTCGAGGATGCGGAGCAGCTGCTCGGCGACCTCGAGGTCCTCCTGGTCGCAGGCCTGGTGGAAGGCGATGAGGATCTTGTCAGAGAGCCGGCGCGTGTGGCGCGGCGCCAAGGCCAGGCGTGTAGAATCGGCCGTCTCTCCGCCAAGCACGATGGCGGTCGCCGTGTCGGACGATCTGGTTTTAGCCATCCCTGTTCTTTCGGTCAGCTCCCCCCTCCGAGATGCGAGCGGAGGGGGACGGCCATAGCGGCGGCCTCGGGACCGGGGCTGAAACGATTCCCGAACGTTCCGTTCGGCCCTGCGAGGTCGATCAATGACGAGCGATCCATCAGATACGCACTTCCGCGATGGAGCGCCACCCTTCTGTAAAGAAGGCGATCGGGGGCACCGGCGTTGCAGGGCCGCGTTCGGGAGGCGGATCTATGCGGGGACCCCTGCCGGCAAGCCGGCCGCGGAGGGCGGGGCGGCGAAGGCTTCCTCCCAGCTGCCGGTCGTCGCGGCCTTGCTGTACTCGGTGGCCCGGTTCTCGAAGAAGTTCGCATGCTCGACCGCGTTCAGCATCTCGTCGAGCCAGAGGAGGGGATGGCGCTCGACGTTGTAGAGGGGCTCGAGGCCGAGCTGGGTGAGGCGGCGGTCGGCGATGTATCGGATGTAACGCTTGACGTCGGGCGCGGTGAGGCCCTCGACCGCGCCGAGCTCGAAGGCGAGGTCGATGAAGGCGTCCTCGTGGGTGACGATGGTGGCGCAGATCTCGGCGATCTCGCTTCTCAGCTTCGCGGTCCAGATCTCCGGGTTCTCCTCGACGAAGGTGCGGAAGAGGCGGATCACCGAGACGCAGTGCAGCGATTCGTCGCGCACCGACCAGGAGATGATCTGGCCCATGCCCTTCATCTTGTTGAAGCGCGGGAAGTTGAGGAGGATCGCGAAGGAGGCGAAGAGCTGCAACCCTTCGGTGAAGGCGCCGAAGGCCGCGAGGGTCTTCGCGATCTCGTGGCGGCTGTCCATGCGGAAGGACTGCATGTAGTCGTACTTGTCCTTCATCTCCTTGTATTTGAGGAAGGCTTGGTACTCGATCTCCGGCATCCCCACGGTGTCGAGCAGATGGGCGTAGGCGGCGATGTGGACGGTTTCGATGTTGGAGAAGGCGGAGAGCATCATGAGCACTTCGGTGGGTTTGAAGACCTGCGAATAGTGCTTCATGTAGCAATTGTTCACCTCGACATCGGCCTGGGTGAAGAAGCGGAAGATCTGGGTGAGCAGATTTCGTTCCGCTTTCGTCAGGTTCTTGTGCCAGTCCTTGACGTCGTCGGCGAGCGGCACCTCCTCGGGCAGCCAATGGACGCGCTGCTGGGTGAGCCAGGCTTCGTAGGCCCAGGGGTAGCGGAAGGGCTTGTAGACGGGATTTTCGGTGAGAAGGTCGGATTTCATGATCGCCGTGCCTCGGGGCTGAATCCCAGCATCGATGGTTGTCGGGTAGGTCGAATGAAGCGGCTCACTGGCAGGCCAGGCACTCCTCGTAGTTCGCGACTTCCGCCGGTTGCGGCTTCGGGGCGACGGCGAGGGGCAGCTCGGCGGCGGCGGCTTCGGGAAGCTCGGCCGGGCGCACCGCCTTCTCGCCCACGTTGTCGGCGCGCTGAAGCGAGAGCGAGCGGCAGTAATAGAGCGACTTGAGGCCGCGCTTCCAGGCCATGACGTGGATCTGATGGAGGTCGCGCTTGTGCACGTTGGCGGGGAGGAAGAGGTTCACGGACTGGCTCTGGCAGATATAGGGCGTGCGGTCGGCCGCGTGCTCGATGACCCAGCGCTGGTCGAGCTCGAAGGCGGTCTTGAACACCGCCTTCTCCTGCTCGGTGAGAAAATCGAGGTGCTGCACGCTGCCCTTGGTGCGGGTGATCGAGGACCAGACGTCCTCGTTGTCCATCCCCTTGGCGGCGAGCACCGGCTGGAGGAAGCGGTTGCGCACGGTGAAGCTGCCCGACAGCGTTTTCTGGACGAAGACATTGGCGGCGATCGGCTCGATCCCCGGGCTCGAATTGCCGGCGATGATCGAGATCGAGGCGGTGGGCGCGATCGAGAGCTTGTGCGAGAAGCGCTCCATGATGCCGAAATCCGCGGCGTCCGGGCAGGGCCCGCGCTCCTCGGCGAGCATGCGCGAGGCGGCGTCCGCCTGGGCGCGGATCTGCTTGAACATCCGCTTGTTCCAGACCTTGGCGATGACGCTCTCGAAAGGCACGTTCTGGGACTGGAGAAATCCGTGGAAGCCCATCACGCCGAGGCCGACCGAGCGCTCGCGCATCGCGGAATATTTCGCCCGCTCCATCTCCGGCGGCGCGCGGTCGATGAAGTCCTGCAGCACGTTGTCGAGGAAGCGCATCACGTCCTCGATGAAGAGCGGATGCTCGTGCCACTCGAACCAGGTCTCGAGATTGAGCGAGGAGAGGCAGCAGACGGCGGTGCGCTCGCGCCCGTCGCGGTCGCGGCCGGTGGGCAGCGTGATCTCGCTGCAGAGATTGGAGGTTTTCACTTCGAGCCCGGCGAGCTTGTGGTGCTCGGGCCGCGCGCGGTTCACGTGGTCGCTGAAGACGAGATAGGGCTCGCCGGTTTCGACGCGCGAGGTGAGGATGCGGATCCAGAGCGCGCGGGCGGAGATCCTGCGGACGACGGTGCCGTCCTTCGGCGAGAGGAGCGGCCACTGCTCGTCCGCCTCGACCGCGCGCATGAAGGCGTCGGGCACCAGCACGCCATGATGGAGGTTGAGCGCCTTGCGATTGGGATCGCCGCCGGTGGGGCGGCGCATCTCGACGAATTCCTCGATCTCGGGATGGGAAAGCGGAAGATAGACGGCGGCCGAGCCGCGGCGGAGCGAGCCTTGCGAGATCGCGAGCGTGAGGCTGTCCATTACCCGGATGAAGGGAATGACGCCCGAGGTCTTGCCGTTCTGGCCGACCTTCTCGCCGATCGAGCGCAGATTGCCCCAATAGCTCCCGATGCCGCCGCCCTTCGAGGCGAGCCAGACATTCTCGTTCCAGAGATCGACGATGCCTTCGAGGCTATCGGAGGCTTCGTTGAGGAAGCATGAGACGGGAAGGCCGCGGCTGGTGCCGCCGTTCGAGAGGACGGGCGTGGCCGGCATGAACCAGAAGCGGCTGATATAGTCGTAGATGCGCTGCGCGTGCGCGGCATCGTCGCCGTAATAGCTCGCGACGCGCGCGAAGAGATCCTGGAAGCCCTCGCCGGGCATCAGATAGCGGTCGGTCAGGGTGGCGCGACCGAAATCGGTGACGGCCGAGTCGCGGCTGCGATCCACTCGAACTTGATGGCGACCCTGCATCTGCACTGCGTCGAGCACGGCGGACCCCCTACGACTGGCTGAGAATCATCATCATGCGCGCACCGCCCGTCTCCTGACAACATCTAGTAAGTGAACTTTGCTTTTGCCACTACATAGAGTGAATTTCCTCCGTGAGCCGTAGCGGCGCGAACACACCGTTCCAGGTTTGTTCGGAGGATGCAAGCGCTCGATTCGCGGTCTCGGCGGCCGGCTTCCTGGGGTTCGCGCCGTATCGGGCAGCACTCCTGCCCGACCCCCCTCCCCTTCGTGCGCGCCGGATGGAGGGCGGCCGGGCCGGGATGGACCGTCCCGGGTCCGCGTGACACCCTTGGAGGAGGGTTCAGGAGGAAGGACAAGAATGGCGCATCCCCATCTGCCGGTCTCGCGCGAGGGCGCGATCGCCACCGTCACGTTCGACCGGCCTGCGGTGCGCAATGCCTTCGACCGCGCGATGTGGGAGGGGCTCACGGAGACGATGGAGGCGCTCTCGGCCGAGGACGCGCTCCGGGCGGTGGTGCTGCGCGGCGCCGGCGGGGCTTTCTCGGCCGGCGCCGATATCGGCGCCTTCGCGGAGGAGCGGGGGACGCGCGCGCTCGAGGACCGCTATGCGGAGTGCGTGCATCGGGGCATGCAGTCGGTGCGGCTCTGCCGGCACCCGGTGGTCGCGCTGATCGAGGGGGCGTGCATCGGCGGCGGGGCGGGCATTGCGACGATGTGCGATTTCCGGGTCGGGGGCGAAGGGATCCGCTTCGGGATCACCGCACGCAACCTCGGCATCTGGTACCCCTACGCCGAGATCGATCCGATCCTCTCGCTCGTCGGCAGCGGCGTCACGGCCGAGCTTCTGATCGAGGGGCGCATCTTCAACGGGCGCGAGGCGTACGAGAAGGGGCTGCTTTCGCGGCTTGCGCCGGATGGCGCGGTGGCGGCGGAGGCGATGGCGCTGGCGCAGCGGATCGCCGAGGGAAGCCCGCTTTCGGCGCGCTTCCACAAGCAGGCGATCCGCCGCCTCCGGGGCAAGCTGCCGCTCACGGAGGCCGAGGAGGCGGAAGTCAACGGCTTCGCCGAGACGGAGGATTTCCAGAACGCCTTCCGCGCGTTCCTGGCGAAGCGGAAACCGCATTTCGTGGGACGTTGACGGTTTTGTTTTTCCGCGTGATCGGCGCCTTCGGCGATCACGCTTTGAGGGGGATCGCATGAAGCTTGCCTATTTCGACGAATTCCGGCTCGGCGTGGTGAAGGGCGAGAGCGTGGTCGACGTGATGGAGGCGGTCGCCGACATCCCGCATATCGATGCCGGGAGCCTGATGAACGGGCTGATCGCGCGCTTCGAGCGGTATCGCGCGCGGATCGCGGCGGCGGCGGAGAGCGGCACCGCCATCCCGCTCGCGCGCGTCACGCTGCGGCCGCCATTGCCGCGGCCGGGCAACATCGACTGCATGGCGGTGAACTACATGGAGAACGGCACGCTGCCGGCGCCGCCGCCGATCAACGCTTTCCTCAAGAGCGCGAACGCCATCATCGGGCCGGGCGATACGATGGTGCTGCCGGACGTGCCGGCTGGCATCTTCGAGGGCGAAGGCGAGCTTGCCCTGGTCATCGGCAAGACGGCGAGCCACGTGCCGGCGGCGCGGGCGATGGAGCACGTGTTCGGCTACGTCAATTTCATCGACGGCTCGGCGCGCGGCCTGCCGCCGCCGCAGAACGTGTTCTACCAGATGAAGTCGCGCGACACGTTCGCGCCGATCGGGCCCTGGATCGTGACGGCGGACGAGATCGCCGATCCGCAGAACCTGCGGATCCGGGTCTCGGTGAACGGGACGGTCAAGCAGGATTTCTCGACGAGCGACATGGCGCACAAGATCCCGCGCTGCATCGAGTGGGTGAGCGCGATCCACCGGCTCGACCCGGGCGATGTGCTGGCAACGGGGACCAACCATCGCGGGCTTTCGAGCCTGCAGGACGGCGATACGGTGGAGCTCGAGACGGAGGGGCTCGGGCGGCTTGCGATCCGCGTGCGCGACGATCTGAGGCGCCGCTGGGCGCGGCACACAAGGCTCGAGCATCGCGAGCAGGGCGGCGAAGGGGCGTACACGCGCCAGCTCGAGGGGAAATACGCGACGGAAGCGGCCTAGAGCATGTTCACCCTGACTGAACATGCTCTAACAGGCTGCTGAAAAACTCTTTTCGGCCGCTCGCGGCGCAGCATTAATTCGCGATTGGCGCGTGCCGCGCAGGATTGATTCGCGTGGCAGCCGTAGGCGATTCTTTTTGGTCATTCGTTGCCACTCCGTCCGACT
>DATJTV010000155.1:0-7696 GCA_035503055.1 Acetobacteraceae bacterium | reverse complement strand
CCCACCATCGCCAATTGGGGCAATGACGCCTATTCCGACTACGCGGTGGGCTTCATCTGCGATCTTTCCTCGCCCAACCTCAAATTCATCTGCCGCACCGGCTTCGCCGGCCGCGCGCCGGCGGAGGATTATCCGCTCGCCAACCGCTTCGACGAGGTCGATACCCTCCTCGTCTTCGACAATGTGCTGATCCCCTGGGAGAACGTCCTCTTCCACCGCCACACCAAGGCCGCCGCCTTCATCCGTGCGACCCTGCACCGCTATTCCGCCTTCGCCTTCGTCCAGCGCAACCTCAAGCTCGCCGACATGATGATCGGCGCCGCCCTCTTCAACGCCCGCCAGACCGGGCTCGAGAGAGAGCAGGCGGTGCAGGAAAAGCTCGCGCGCCTCGCCGTCTATCGCGAAGGCATCAACGCCCATCTCACCGCCGCGGTGACGCTCGCCGAACCAAGCCCGGGCGGGCTCCTGATGCCCAACCAGTCGCTCCTCTATTGCGGCCGCGTGCTCGCCTGTTCGGAGCTGCATCATATGATGCACATCGCCCGCGAGCTCTGCGGCGGCCAGATCTGCGTCACCCCCGACAAGGCCGCCTTCGAAGCCCCCGAAACCCGGCCCTGGCTCGAGAAATTCTACACCGTGAACGCGAACTGGACGGCCGAGGACCGCCGCCGCCTGCTCGCCTTCGCCCGCGACCTCCTCAACTCCGACTATGCCGGCCACCGCCTCACCTTCCAGCTCTTCGCCCAGTCCCCGCCCTTCGCCCATCTCGCCGCCGTCTGGCGCAATTTCGGCTGGGACGGCCCGCTCGCCTTCGTGAGAAAATCCGCCGGCCTCTCGGACCGTGTCATGCCGGGCGCCGCACCGCTCGCCGGCGATCCCGCCGTGCGCCAATGGTTCTCCGCCAATCCCCCTCCCCACAAGGCAGCCCGATAAATCCCATGCCCCATCGCCGCCTCCGCCCCTTCAACACGCGCGACACCTATCCCGAGCAACGGCTCGACAACGACCTCGCGCAAGGAGTTATCGCGCGCGGGCGCATCGTCTTCCTCCGCGGCCAGGTCGGCCAGGACCTCGAAACCTCGGCGAGCGTCGCCATCGGCGATCCGGCCGCGCAAGCCCGCCGGGCGATGGAGAATATCCGCACGCTGCTCGCCGAGGCCGGCGCGCAAATGGCGCATCTCACCAAGCTCGTGGTCTATCTCACCGATATCCGCAATCGGGAGCCGGTCTATCGCGCAATGGGCGAATATATCCGGGGCGTGCATCCGGTCTGCACCGGCCTCGTCGTCGTCGCCCTCGCCCGCCCCGAATGGCTCGTCGAGATCGACGCGACCGCCGTCATCCCCGACGACGAATGACCTTCTCGATCGTCGCTTCCTGCCCGCGCACGCGGAGCTTCGGCGTCGCGATCTCATCCTCCTCGCCCGCCGTCGCCGCGCGCTGCGCCCATGCCCGCGCCGGCGCCGGCGCGGTCGCAAGCCAGAACATCACCGATCCGCGCCTCGGAGCAGAGGCGCTCGATCTCATGGCGGCGGGGGCGACGGCCGCCGCCGCGCTCGCCGCGATCCGCGCCCGCGCCCCGCACATCGAGTACCGCCAGTTGGCGCTGGTCGATCCTTCCGGTGGAACATCCTTCTTCTCCGGCGCGCGCACGCTCGGCCGCCACCACGTCATCGCCGGTCCGGGCGCCGTCGCCGCCGGCAATCTCCTCGCCGACATCGCCGTGCCCGAGCGCATGCTCGAGACATTCCTCGCAACCCCCGACGCCGATTTCGGCGACCGTCTCCTCGCAGCACTCGCCGCCGGCCTCGCCGCCGGCGGCGAGGAGGGCCCGGTCCATTCCGCCGGCCTCCTCATCGTCCGCGACCTTCCCTTCCCCATCGCCGATCTCCGCATCGACTGGCACGACACCGCACCAATCGCCGCCCTCGAAAAAGCCTGGGCGATCTACAAGCCCGAGCTCGAATCCTACATCACCCGCGCGCTCGATCCCTCCGCCGCCCCTTCCTACGGCGTTCCCGGCGACGTCTAAGCGCCGAGCGCCGTCGCCAGATCGCCGAAATTCCCCGCCACCACGTCCCACTCCTGCTCCGCGCGCAGGTCCGTCGCCTGGCCCGGCCCGTGCTCCGTCGGCCGCGGCACGAACGCAGTCGTGAGCCCGCATTTCCGCGCCGCCGCCAGATCGCCGTTGTGCGCCGCGACGAGGCACACCTCCGCCGGCCGCATCGCCAGAATCTCCACCGTGCGCAGATAGGCCTCCGGCATCGGCTTGTACGCGCGCACCACTTCCGCGCCCAGGATCGCGTCCCACCCGAGCCCTGCGCGCTTGGCGATATCGATCATCAGGATGATGTTGCCGTTCGAAAGCGGTGCGACGATGTATCGTGCCTTCAGTCGCGCGAGCCCCGCCGTGACGTCCGGCCAGGGATCGAGCCGGTGCCAGGCGAGGTTCAACTGGTCCAGCTCGGCGGCCGGAACCGCGGCCGAATCGATGCCGAAATCCTTGAGGATCGCCTCCAGATTCTCGCGGTGCAGCACGTCGAGCCGCGTGAAGGCCCGCCGTCCGCTCCGCACCTGCTCCATCGCCGGCTGATAGCGCTTGCGCCACGCATCGGCGAAGGCGCCCGGCGCTACCTCCGCCTTGCCGTGCCGCGCCAGGAACGGCGCCGCCTCGCGCGCGATGCCGCTCCGCCAATCCACCACGGTCCCGAAAACATCGAATACGAGAGCCCGAACGTTGTTCAGCCCCATGACGCTCGATCCTCCGCCAGCCGGCTCATCGTTAGCACGGATCGGCCGACGCCTCCCCCGCGAACCGCCGCAGATCCGCAAGCAGCGCCGGATCCGAAATCACGCGCGGCACCTTGTTCTGCCCGCCGAGCCGCCCGCGCGCGCGCATCCACGCGGCGAAGGTGCCGGGGCGCACCAGCACCACAAGCGGCGGTCGCAATCCGAAGCCCCCCTTGCGGTGCGCCGCGTAATCGTCGTTCCCCCGCGCGAGCGCCGCGTCGAGCGCCTCGGCAAACCTTGCCGCATCCGCGCTCTCCGCGCCCGCAAGCTCGACGATGAAAAGATGCCCGCCCCGCGCATCGTTCGCGTCCGGCGCAATGGCCGCCGCCGCATAATCCGCAACCGTCCCGTTCAAAGAAGAAGCCGCCGCCGCGACGCTTGCGTCCAGCTCCTCCCCGATCAAATGCTCGCCCGCAAGCGAGAGCGACCAGCCGACCCGCCCCGTCACGGCAAGCCGCGGCGGGTCGCGCGAGACGAGCCGCACCGTATCGCCGAGCACATAGGACCACAGCCCCGCATTCGTGCTCAGCACCAACGCGTATTCGACGCCCACCTCGGCATCCGCGATCCAGCGCCGCTCCGGCGCCGGCGCGCCGAGATCCTCGGGCCTCACGAACTCGTAGAAAATCCCGTTGTCCAGCAGCATCCGCATCCCCTCGCCGTCGCCGCGATCGGCCACCGCGATGAATCCCTCGCTCGCCGGATAGACCTCGCGCGTCTCGGCACGGCTCCCTTCGAGCCAGGCCGCGAACCGCTCGCGATAGGGCGCGAACCCGACCCCGCCATGCACGACAAGCTCGAGCCCGGGATAGAAATCGACGAGCCGCGCCCCCGGCCTGGTCCGCGCCAGCTCGGCGAAAAAAAGCAGCAGCCAGCTCGGCGTGCCCGAAATGCTGGTAACATGGCGCTTGAGCGAAAGTGGGGCCAGAATCGCGATCTTCCGCTCCCAGTCCGCCATCAGCGCGAGATCGCACGGCGGAAACATCCGCCGCCTCGCCCAGAACGGCACGTCGGCGGCCGCGATTCCCGAAAGGTCGCCCGCAGTGATCCCCGGCGCCAGATTCTCGAGCGCCGTGCTTCCGCCGAGCAGGAAGTTGCGCCCCGCGAGCACGCGGCTTTCCGGCCGGCTCGCGAGATGGAACACCAGCACCTCGAGCGCGGCGCGCCGGTTGGAACGCAGCATCGCCCGGCTCACCGGAATCCGCTTCGTCGTTCCCCCGCTTGTCCCCGACGTATTCGCAAAGCACGGAATCGTCCCCGGCCACGTCGCGTCCGCGAGCTTCGGAAAATCCCCCGCCCACCATTCGCGCCAGAAATCCTCCCAGCGCCGAAGTGCCACGCGCGCCTGGTATTCGCCGACGCCGCCGATCTCTCCGAACCCGTGCGCGATGCCGAACCGCGTCCCCCGCGCCGCGCGCAACAGCCGCATCAGCTCACGATGCTGCACCGCCGCCGGCTCCTGCCTCGCGATGCGCGCCAGCCGCCGCCCGGCATAGGCGCGCAGCAGCGGCGTCGCGTCCAGCATTGCGCTACTCCGGCATCAGCACCGTGTGGTGCGGCCAGCCGCGCGCCGTCTCCGGCCGGAGCGGCAAATCGAGATACCGCCCCTCGCGCCACAGCGAAGCCTGGTCGAGGAACGTATCGCTGCCGAGCCAACCGTCCTGCCCGCCAAGCAGCACCACGCGGTTGGCATCCGCGTCCGCGAGGTCGGCGAGGAATCGCGCCGACGCCCCATAGCTCACGCTATGCCGCCCGCGCACCGGCGGATGCGCGGTCTTGTTCAGCGTCTCCTTGCCCCCGCCCGCTGCCCATTCCTCGTAGACGAAGCGCCGCCCGAGCAGCGGCACCCGCGCCAGCTGATGGGCCAGCCGCATTCGGTGCACCGCACCCCAGCGCCGATAACGAAGCCGCGCCCGTTCCGCTTCCGCAACGGCAACCGCCATGTGCGGCCGAAGCGTTGCCTCCGGCATCGCCGCGATCTCGGCGGCGAGCAGCGCCCGCGCCGTCCACACCGCGCCCGCCCCCTTGAGCCGTCCGCGCTTCTCGAGCCGCGCGGCCAGCGAAGCGAGCAGCACCTCGAACACCAGCGCCCCCTCGGACTCCGCCGCGTAGCCGCCGTCCCACGAAGCCAGCGCCCGCACCGCGCCCACGCGCCGCTGCCGCGCCCCGATCCGCGCGAGCAGCAAGTCCCGCACCATTGGCGCGCCCTCGGCCGCCACGTCCTGCTGCAGCGCCGCCAGCTCCTCGAGCCCGAGCCGTCCCGTCCCGCCCAGCCGCCTCCGCATCCGCCGCGCGCGATCCGCGGCCGAGAAGAAAAGCCCAATCAGAACTTCGGCTTTCGGCGGCGGGTCGTTCGCCGAGACGAGGAACCCCTCCGCCGGGTCGGTCCGGTGCGGCAGCTCCGCCGCGCCAACCGTCTCCTCCCACGCCGCACCGCCGTCGCTCCCGAGCACGAGGTCCGGCGGCACCGCGGGCCGCCGAAGCGGCAGCCACGCCGCCAGCACATGCCCGATCCGCCCGTCCCGCCCCGCATGGAGCATGTTCAGCCCCGGCACCGCGAACCCCGCGAGGGCCGCGCGAAATTCGTCCGGCCCGTCCGCCCGCATCACCGCGAGCATCGCCCCCATCTCGTCGCTCGCCCGATGCCCGATCCAGGCCAGCGCAAGCGGTTTTCGGTTCCTCAGCATCATCCCATCGCTCACGATCGGCCCGAGCGGCGAATCCCTGAGCACCACGCTCCGCGCGCGTCCCCCGCGCACGCGGATCACGCTCCGCCGCTCGCGGATCGGCAAGTCCGAGGCATCGAAGAGATCGCTGCTCGCCGCGTGCAGGTTCGTCCCCGCCCACGCGATGCTCTCGTTTCGCCCGATCCCGATGATCGGGAACCCCGCGGGCATCAGCCCCGCCGCGTGCAGCCCCGGCGCGCGAAACGAAGCCGCGATCCACACATTCGGCAGTGCGACCGAAAGATGCGGATCGGCCGCGAGCATCCCTGCCCCGCTCCTGCTGCGCGCGCCCCCCACCACTGCCGCGTTGCTCCCCTGGCGGGCGAACGCACTCATCGCCGCCGCCGCGTCGTCCTCCGCCTCCGCCGGCAGCGCGCTCGCGACGAGAACCGGCCAAAGCGCGCGCCATTCATCGTCCTTGAGCCCAGCCCGCGTCGCCAGCAGCCGTCCATAGATCAGCCAGCTCACATCCGCCGCCGCCAGCCGCGCCGCGGCGAAAAGATCCTCGAGCGTCCAGGGCTCCGGCCGGAATCCGAGCAGCGCGTACTCCCGCGGCAGCTTCCCCGCGGCGATCACCGCGTTCACGCCGGCGATGAACCCCTCCGCCCACCGAAGCGTCCCCTCCGAAAGCCCCGCGATGATCGCCGGCACCGCACGGGGAAAATCGAACAGCCGGAGCGCATGATCGAGCCTCACGCCGAGCGGCCCGATCACCTCCGCCACGCGCCCCTGCGAAAGAAGCCGCAGCATCTCCATCTGCGCGAGCCTCAGATGCGCGTGCACGACCCCGAGCGCCACCGCGAGGTCCGCCTCGCTCTCCGCCTCGATGAACGGGATCTGATGCGCGTCCCAATGGATGGTCACCGGCCGCGCCACCGGCGCGCTCCGCGGCAGCGAAGCGAGCCGCGCCGCGACATCCATCTCCCGCGGCCGCGCCTGCCCCAGCGCCCGCGCAAGCAGCCCCGCCGCCGCCGCGAACCCCCCGACGCTATCCCAGATCCTAGCGAACCGCCCCAATCGCCTCGCCCCGCCGCTTAGAGCGTGATCGCCGAAGGTAGAATCACCGAAGGCGTGAATCACGCGGGAAAGCAACTTAGCGCGCGGCCACTCCCGCAAGCCCGCGCTGATAGACCGACAGAGCAGCATAGGCCGCGCCGATCAGCTTCGTGGCAATCCCCGCCGCCTGCCCCCGCGCCAGCAGATCCCCGATGATCTGGTCCGCCTCGACCGGCTTCCCCTGCTGAAGGTCCCGATACATCGAGGACGCCTGCCCCGATCCCTTCGCCGTCAGCATCGCCCGCGCGCTCGCGAGAAACCCCTCGCTCGGCTTCTCGCCCACCGCCCGCACCACGGCCACCACCTCGTCGAGGAAATGCGCGGAAAAATCCGCCCCGCCCGGCACCGCCTCGATCTCGCCGATATTCCCCCGCATCAGGCAGGTGACGCCGCCCATCGCCGCGAGCAGCACCCATTTCTCCCACATCTCGCGCGCGATCGTCGCGGTCAGCCGCGCATCGAACCCGGCCCCCTGCATGAAGCGGTCGAGCGCCTCCGTCCGCCCCGACGCAGCCCCGTCCATCTCGCCGTAAGCCAGCTCCTGGAACTTCGCGAGCTGCACGATCCGCCCCTCGGCGTCGATCGTCGTCGCCACCTTGCACACGCAGCCCACCACCGCCGGCGCCCCGAACCGCGCCGCCAGCACATCGACATGCCGCATCCCGTTGAGCACCGGCAAAATCATCGTCTCCGGCCCCACCGCGGGCGCCATGTCCTCGAGCGCCGCCTCGAGCGCGAACCCCTTCACCGTCAGCAGCACCGCGTCGTACGCGCCCGCGATCCCGCCCGCCGTCACCAGCTTCGGCGCGAGCGCGACATCCCCGTGCGGGCTCACGATCCGCAATCCTTCCGCGCTCAGCTGCTCCGCCCGCCGCTTCCTCACCAGAAACGTCACATCGCGCCCTGCCTCCGCGAGCCGCCCGCCGAAATATCCGCCGGTCGCCCCGGCGCCCACCACCAAGAGCCGCATCCCGCTTTCCTTTTCCCGAAACGAATTCCGCCAACCGTGCGTCAGAACGGTTCCCGGAACGGCCTCAGATCGATCTCGTGGGACCACGCGGATCGTGCCTGCCGATGAATCCCCCAATAAGCATCGGCGATCGCGTCGATCCCGAGCAGCCCGT
>DATJTV010000154.1:0-52741 GCA_035503055.1 Acetobacteraceae bacterium | reverse complement strand
GCCGAATTGGCCCGCGAAGGCATCTCTTCGGAGCGCCTCGCCGCCGCGGGTCTTCTCAAGCAAGTTTCAGAATCAAAGTATTCCGACTTTTTCTTCAACCGGATTACCTTCCCGATTCGCAATAGGATGGGCCAGATCGTGGGTACCGGCGGCCGCGTCCTCGGCGAGGGACAGCCCAAATATCTGAACGGCCCGGAGACCGAGATTTTCGTCAAGCGCCGCGCCCTCTACGGCATCGATCGCGCCCGCACCCACTTCCGCTCGGGCCCTCCTTTGGTCGTCGAGGGCTACATGGACGTGATCGCGCTCCACCAGGCCGGCTTCCCGACCGCAATCGCCCCGCTCGGCACCGCGCTCACCGAGGAGCAGCTCGAGCTGCTCTGGCGCCATGCCCCCGCGCCCGTGATCTGCTTCGACGGCGACGCCGCCGGCGCGCGCGCGGCCGAGCGCGTCATCGAGCTCGCCCTCCCGCTCATCGCGCCGGGGCGCACGCTCGCTTTCGTCGAGCTGCCGGCGGGCGAGGATCCCGACAGCCTCATCCGCCACGGCGGCGCCACCGCCTTCCGCGACGCGATCGCCGAGCCCATGCCGCTCTTCCGCGCGCTCTATCGCCTCGTCCGCGGCCGCGCAGGCGTTGCCACCCCCGAGCAGCGCGCCAGCCTGCGCGCGGAGCTCGAGGCGGCAGCCGGCCGCATCGGCGACACCCGCCTCGCCCGCGAATACCGCCGCACCCTCCTCGATCTTTCCTTCGCAGGTCGCGGCGCCCGGCCGGTCGCCGCGCCTTCCGTGCGCCCGGAGCCGCGCGCGGTCATCGCCCGACGGCCGGGCGCGCTCGTTGCGCTCCTGATCCGCACGCCCGCGCTCCTTCCGGAGGTCGAGGAGGAGTTCGCGTCGCTCGCCCTGCCGCCCCGGCTCGATCGGCTGCGCACGGCTATTTTGCAATGGTGGGAGGGGCTTCCGCCGCTTGACTCGGCCGGCCTCATCGCCCACCTGCACGCGGTCGGTCTCGCGGCGGAAACCACGCAGGCGCTGGGACTCGGGCGGAGCGGGAGCAGGCGTGACGATTCTCGGGAGGCGGCACGCGCGTTGTGGCGGGAGATTTTCGACAAGCTGGTGATCGAGCCCCGGCTGGAACAGGATCTCGCGGCCGCCGTCCGCTCCTTCCAGGAGAACCCGAGCGCCGAAATGCAGCTTCAGGTGATCGCGCGGAAGGAAGCGCTCGACGCCGTGCGTCGCGGCGGGGCGGAGGAGCTGGCCGAATGACGAAGAGCGAGCGCGTGCGTGCGGTTGCTTCCGGCGCAGGAATTTGACGGAGTGAGCGAAACGATGGCGACCAAGCCGGCCGTGAACACCGAGACCGCGCCCGCCGACCAGGACGCGGACACCACCCTGCTCGACACCCAGTCGGCGGCCGTCAAGCGCCTGATCGCGCGGGGCAAGGAGCGCGGCTACATCACCTTCGACGAGCTCAATGCCGTTCTGCCGCCGGACCAGAACAGCTCCGAGCAGATCGAAGACGTGATGGCGATGCTCAACGAGCTCGGCATGCAGGTCGTCGAGAGCGAGGAGAGCGAGGAGACCGAGGCGCCGGCGCCCCCGCCCGAAAAGACCGAGGAGACGGAGGAAGAGCCCGCCGGCAACCTCGACGAGGAAAGCCTCGGCCGCACCGACGATCCGGTGCGCATGTACCTCCGCGAGATGGGCAGCGTCGAGCTGCTTTCGCGCGAGGGCGAGATCGCGATCGCCAAGCGCATCGAGGCCGGGCGCGAAATGATGATCGGCGGGCTCTGCGAGAGCCCGCTCACCTTCCGCGCGATCATCGCCTGGCACGACGCGCTCAAGGCCGGACGGATGCTGCTGCGCGACATCGTCGATCTCGAGGCGACGCAGGGCGCCGGCGTCCCCCCGGTCGACGGCGCCGGCGGCCCGCCGGTCGAGGGCGCGAGCGATCCCGCCGCCGTGGGCGCGGCGCCCCCGCCCGTGCCGGCCACCGCCGAGCCCGCCTTCGAGGCGCCCGACGAGGGCGAGGAGGGCGAGGAGGGGGACGGCTCGGCGATGTCGCTCTCCGCGCTCGAGGAGAAGCTCAAGCCCGAGGTGCTCGCCACCTTCGAGGAGATCGCGGGCCTCTACAAGAAGCTCTCGAAGATGCAGAGCCGGCGGCTCGAAAGCATCACCAGTGGCGAGGAGCTGCGCGTGCGCTCCGAGAAGACCTATGAGCGCAGCCGCGAGGAGCTGGTGCGCAATGTCGAGCAGGTGCGGCTGCACAACAACCGCATCGAGGAGCTGGTGGAGCAGCTCAAGGCGCTGAACCACCGGCTCACCGCGTTCGAAGGAAGGCTGCTTCGGCTTGCCGAATCCTGCAAGGTGAGCCGCGAGGACTTCCTCGCCCAGTACCGCGGCCACGAGCTCGACCCGGCATGGCTGGAGCGGATCACCGCATTGCCCGGCAAGGGCTGGAAGAGCTTCATCGCCCGGCACGGCGGCGAGATCGCCAAGATCCGGGCCGACATCTCGGTGGTTGCGACCGACGCCGGCCTGCCGATCGGCGAGTTCCGCCGCGTCTACTTCACGGTGAGCCGCGGCGAGCGCGATTCGGCGCGTGCCAAGAAGGAGATGATCGAGGCCAATCTCCGCCTGGTGATCTCGATCGCCAAGAAATACACCAACCGCGGCCTGCAGTTCCTCGATCTGATCCAGGAGGGCAATATCGGGCTGATGAAGGCGGTCGATAAGTTCGAATATCGCCGCGGCTACAAGTTCAGCACCTACGCGACCTGGTGGATCCGCCAGGCGATCACCCGCTCGATCGCCGACCAGGCGCGCACCATCCGCATCCCCGTGCACATGATCGAGACGATCAACAAGCTCGTCCGCACCTCGCGCCAGATGCTGCACGAGATCGGCCGCGAGCCGCAGCCCGAGGAGCTTGCGGAGAAGCTCGGCATGCCGCTCGAGAAGGTGCGCAAGGTGCTGAAGATCGCGAAAGAGCCGATCAGCCTCGAAACCCCGATCGGCGACGAGGAGGACAGCCATCTCGGCGACTTCATCGAGGACAAGACGGCGATCATCCCGCTCGATGCCGCGATCCACGCCAACCTGCGCGACGCGACCACGCGCGTGCTCTCGACGCTCACCCCGCGCGAGGAGCGCGTTCTGCGCATGCGCTTCGGCATCGGCATGAACACCGACCACACGCTCGAGGAAGTCGGCCAGCAGTTCAACGTGACGCGCGAGCGCATCCGCCAGATCGAGGCGAAGGCGCTGCGCAAGCTCAAGCATCCGAGCCGCAGCCGCAAGCTGCGCAGCTTCCTCGACGACTGAGCCTCGATGGAGCCGGTCGTCCGGATCGGGGTGACGGTCACCTTCCTCCGGATGGAAGCGCCGCCCGCCGAGCCCGCGCCCGCGCTGCCGGGAGATGCCGCGGTGGTGCCGCTCGTGCGCCCGACCGTGCCCTTCTACCGCTACCTCTACGACACGGTAGGCGGGGCCTATCTCTGGTGGCTGCGCCGCGCCATCCCATCCTCCGACCTTGCTTCGATCATCCGCCACCCGCTGCTCAAGGTCTACGTGCTCTACCAGGGCGGCGAGCCGGCCGGGTTCTTCGAGCTCGACCGGCGCCCGTCGCCGGACGTCAATCTCGGCTATTTCGGGCTGATGCCGCACGCGGTCGGGCGCGGCCTCGGCCACGGCTTCCTGCGCGCGGCCGTGGACGAGGCCTGGCGCGGCCGGCCGCGGCTCCTCACCGTCAACACCTGCACCGCGGACCACCCGCGCGCGCTGCCGCTCTACCGCCGCGTCGGCTTCACGCCCATCCGTCAGGTTCCCGAGCTCTGGGAGGTGCCGGTCCGCCTCGGCATGCGCATCCCCGACGCCTTGCGCGTGTGAGGCCGAGGCGCGGCGGCCTACTCGTCGGCAGCGGCGCCGTAGCCCAGGATCGAGCGAAGGAAGAGGCGCGTGCGCGGCTCGCGCGGCCGCATGAGGATCTCGCTCGGCGGTCCCTGCTCGAGGATGCGCCCCTCGTAGAAGAAGCAGACGCGGTCAGAGACTTCGCGCGCGAACCGCATCTCGTGGGTGACCAGGATCATCGTGAGGTCGTGCTCATGGGCGAGCCGGGCGATCACGCCCAGCACCTCGCCCACGAGCTCGGGGTCGAGCGCGGAGGTCGGCTCGTCGAAGAGCAGCACGCTCGGGCGCATCGCGAGCGCGCGGGCGATCGCCACCCGCTGCTGCTGCCCGCCGGAGAGCTGGCTCGGGAAGGCGCGGGCCTTGTCGGCGAGCCCAACCATCTCGAGGAGGTCGAGCGCCCGGGCGACCGCTTCCTTCTTCGGCAGGCGCAGCACAACGACCGGCGCCTCGATCAGGTTGCGCAGCACGCTCATGTGCGGGAAGAGGTTGAAGCTCTGGAAGACCATGCCCACGCGCGAGCGGATTTCCCGCAGATGCCGCTCGGAGGCGCGGAACGGCCCTTTCCCGCCCGGCTCGTCGTAGGGCATGCCGTCCACCTCCACGCTTCCTCCCTGCACCGGCTCGAGCGCCATGAGGATGCGCAGGACCGTCGACTTGCCGCAGCCGCTCGGGCCGATCAGCGTCACCTTCTCGCCTTTGCGGACGCTGAAATCGAAGCCGTCGAGCACCGTGATCGGGCCGTACCGCTTGATCACGCGGGCGAAGCGGACGATCGGCCGGTCGGGCTCCGGTTCCGTCATTGCATGGGGATTCCGGTCTTCGGCAGGGCAGCCTCGAGCCGGCGGATCCCCGCCGAGCAGACCATGGTGAGCAGCAGGAAGATCAGCCCGACCAGGCTGAGGGGCACGAGATAGCGGAACGTGCGGTCGCCGATGGTCGTGGCGAGATCGAGCATCTCGACCACCGTGACCGTCGAGAGGATCGGGGTGTCCTTGAGCATCGAGACGAGATAGGTGCCGAGCGCCGGCACGATGCGCGGGATCGCCTGCGGGATGACGACGTCGCGATAGATGCGCGCGCGAGAGAGATTGAGCGCGGTCGCGGCCTCCCATTGCCCGCGTCCGATGGCGTCGAGCCCGGCGCGGTACACTTCCGAGGTATAGGCGGCGTATTGCAGGCCGAGCGCGAGCGCGCCGGTGAGGAAGGCGGGGAGCACGATCCCGTAGTCCGGCAGGACGAAGAAGAGGAAATAGAGCTGCACGAGCAGCGGAGTGTCGCGGATGAACTCGACGAAGAGCGCGGTCGGCCAGACGATGAGCCGCGTCTGGGTGCGGCGGAGAAGTGCGAGCGCGAGGCCGAGGACGAGAGCCACGACGAAGCCGAGCAGCGTCGCCTCGATCGTTACCTCGAGCCCGATGCCGAGGATCGGCAGGATGGAAAGGGCGAAGGCGAGCGGGCTCGCGAGATCCCAGTGGATGCCGTACATCATGCCCGGGCGTGCCGCGGGATCGCGGCCCCCCGGCGCAGCCATGCCTCGATCCCGCGCATGACGCCCATGAGCACGAGCGCCATGGCGAAGTAGAGCAGCAGGGTGAGTGTGTAGATCGGCGCGCTCGCGAGCGTCAGGTTGCGCAGCTCCTGGGCATGAAACGTGAGGTCGCTGATGGTGATCGTCGAAACCAGAGCAGTGTCCTTGAGATTCTGCACGGCGAGGCTGCCGAGCGGCGGCATCATCTCGGGCAGGGCCTGCGGCAGGACGATCCGCCAGAGCGTGTGGCGGCGGCTGAAATTGAGCGCCTGCGCGGCCTCGTGCTGCTCGCGCGGGACGGCGAGGATGGCGCCGCGCACGACCTCGGCGGCATAGGCGCCGATATTGAGCGAGAGGCCGAGCACGCCGGTCTCGATCGGCGTGAGCGAGGGGCCGATCAGCGGCAGCGCGTAGTAGAGCCAGAACAGCTGCACGAGCAGCGAGGTGCCGCGGAAAATCTCGATATAGACGAAGGCGATCGCGGAGGCGAAGCGGCCGCCGGCGGCGCGCGCCATGCCGGCGGCGAAGGCGGCGAGGCCACCCAGCACCGTGGAGGCGGCGCCGATCTCCGCCGTGATCCTGGCGCCGGCGAGCAGGGGACCCAGATAGTGCACCCACGGCATCGTTTGGCTCCTCTCGCTTCCTCGAGGCGCCGGGCGGCCCGGGAGCGCGGAGCTTTTCCGCCATCGCACTCCCGGCCCGGCGTGGCGAGCCGCCTTGCGCCCTTGGCGGCCGGCTTTACACCTTTCCCGTGCAGAGCTCGGCGGTCGTCACCTTTCTTGCGTCCGCGATGCTTTCCGCGCTCAGGCCGGCATCGGAGAGGATCTTCGCCCAGCCATCGGTCGCCTTGAATGCGGTGAGCGCCTGGTCGTAGGCGGCGAGGAGGGCCGTGTCACTCTTGCGGAAGCTGAAGCCGCCGTAGCTGCGGACCGACTTGCCGTTGACGATCGGGTCGGTGAACGGCGCGGCGGCCTCCACCGCCTTGCTGTGCGCCGCGAGCCGGGCGACGGTGAGCTCGGTCGCCGCGTACGCGGCAGCGCGCCCGTTGGCCACGGTGGAGAGCGCGTCGGCGTTGGCGTCGATCATCACGATCTGGCTATCGGGGATGCCGACCGCGTGCGCGAAGTCGAGCTCGTCGGCGCCGCTCACGATCGCCATCTTGAGCGCCGGATTCTTTTTGATGTCCTCGTAGCTGTGGATGTTGTCGGGATTGCCGGCCTTCACCAGCAGGCCCTCGCCGTAGCTCGAGTTCGGCACCGAGAACGCGACCACCTGGCAGCGCGCGGGCAGGATGTTCTGCTCGGCCGCACAGAGGTCGAACCGGCGGGCGAGGAGGCCCGGAATGAGCGAGCCGAAGGGCGTCACCACCCACTGGATATCGGCGATCCCGATCGCCTTCAGGACGTGCGTGGCGACGTCGGGGCCGATGCCCGCGGCATTGCCGTTGGCGTCCATGTAGCCGTAGGGGATCTCGTTCGCGGTGGCGACGCGAATGTAGCCGCGCTTCTTGATCTCCGCGAAATCCGATTGCGCCCAGGCGGTGCCCGCGAATCCGGCGCTCGCAACCCCGAGCCCGATGCCTGCCAGCACGCTCCGCCGGCTCATCCGTCCGGTTCCGATTTTCCCGATCATGCCTTGCTCTCTCCTCTGTTCGTCCGCGGCGGGGTTTTTCGATCGCGCGCGGGCCGCGTCGCCGCGCGATTGCTCGCCTCGCCCGGCGCGACCGCGCAGGCGATCACGGCGAGGCAGTCTCCGGGCTGGGTCAGGCCGGGGACGTGGCGGGCCACCAGGATCCCGTCCATGGCGGCGCGCTGAACGAGCGGGGCGCGCCCGGTGCGCGCCAGAGGATGGATGCGCGCGAGGATCTCGCCCTCGCGCACCGTCTCGCCCGGCATCACGCAGGGTTCCACCAGCCCCTCGTCCTCGGCGATGTGGAAGCACTCCGCGCTCGGCATGGCGAGCCAGCGCGCGGGCCGCGCGGGCGGCGGGCCTGCGAGGATGCCCGCGTGGCGGAGCAGGTTGCGCACGCCCCGGCGGGCGATCGCCACCGTCTCCGCCCGTGCCGTGCCGCCGCCGCCGAGCTCGGTGGTGACGAAGACCTTGCCGAGCGCCTCGGCCGTCGTGTCGAGCATTCCGCCGGCATCGAGCTCGCGCATCATCATCGACCAGGGAGCGCCGAAAGCGGCGGCGGCTTCCATGGCGCGCCGCTGCTGCGCTTCGTCCGCGAGCGCGTGCACGGCGGCGTAGGGAAGGAAGTCGAGCGTTCGGCCACCGGAATGAATATCGAGCACGATGTCGGCGAGCGGCAGCAGATGGCGCGTCACGTAGTCCGCGATCTGCGCGGTCGGCCCGCCGCGGGGATCTCCCGGGAAGCCGCGGTTGAGATTGCCGCCGTCGATCGGCGATGTGCGCGTGCCGGCGCGGAAGGCCGGGTAGTTGAGGGCGGGCAGGATGATCGCCCGGCCCGTCATGGTGGCGGGATCGAGCGTGCGGGCGAGATCGAAGAGCGCGATCGGGCCCTCGTACTCGTCGCCGTGGCTGGCACCGGTGAAGAGCACGGTCGGGCCGGCGCCGCGGCCGATCACGGCGAGCGGGATCATCACCGCGCCCCAGGCCGAATCGTTGCGGCTCCACGGCAGGCGGAGCACGCCGTGCTGCGCGCCGTCGGCCGCGAAATCGACCGTCGCGGTGATCGGCGAGGGCGCGGGCGGGTCGCGCTTCATGCCGGGTCAGCCCTTGACGAAGAGCTTGCGCGGGACGGCGGCGAGGCACTCCGCGCCGCTTTCGGTGACGACGAAGCTCTCGGTGATCTCGATGCCCATGGATTCGAGCCAGAGGCCGGTCATGAAGTGGAAGCACATGCCGGGCTCGAGCACGGTGAGGTCGCCGGGGCGAAGGCTCATCGTCCGTTCGCCCCAGTCCGGCGGATAGCTGAGGCCGATCGGATAGCCGCAGCGGCTCTTCTTCTCGATCCCGTAACGGGCGAGCACGGCGAGGAAGGCGTTGGCGACCTGCTCGCATCTGTTGCCGGGCCGCGCTGCGGCGAGCCCGGCCTCGATCCCCTCGAGCACGGCCTTCTCCGCCTCGCGGAACAGCCGGGTCGGCCGGCCGAGAAAGATGGTGCGCGAAATCGGGCAGTGGTAGCGCCGGTAGCAGCCGGCGATCTCGAAGAAGGTGCCCTCGCCGCGACGGAACGGCTCCTCGTTCCAGGTGAGGTGCGGGGCCGACGCGTCCTCGCCCGACGGGAGCAGCGGCACGATCGCCGGATAGTCGCCGCCATGGCCGTCCACGCCGCGGATGCCGGCATCGTAGATCTCGGCCACGATGTCGCACTTGCGCATCCCGGGCTCGACGCGCTCGAGGATGCGCGCGTGCATCGCCTCGACGATGCGCGCCGCGCGGCGCATGTATTCGAGCTCGCGCGGGCTCTTGACCGCGCGCTGCCAGTTGACGAGCGAGGTTGCGTCCTTGAAGCGCGCCTCCGCGAGGCCGTCGCGGAGCGTTGCGAAGGCGGCGGCCGAGAACCAGTAATTGTCCATCTCGACGCCGATGGCCGAGAGCCGGTCCCAGCCGCGATCGCGGAGAATGCGGGCCAGCACCTCCATCGGATGGCGGACGGCGGACTGCACGTAATCGTCGGGATAGAAGAGGATGTTGTCCGGATGGAGCCAGCAGGTGCGGCGCGCGCCGTTCGCGTCCTGCTCGCGGCCGAACCAGAGGGGCTCGCCTTCTGCCGGCACGACGACGCACTGATGGACGTAGAACGACCATCCGTCATAGCCGGTGAGCCAGCCCATGTTGGAGGGATCGCTCACGATCAGCACCGCGATTCCGGCCTTCTCCATCGCTGCCCGCGTGCGCGCGAGGCGGGCTGCGAACTCGTCCATGGCGAAGTGGAGCGTGGGGACGAGGAGGCGCTTCGCGGGCGGGCCCATGCTCATTCCTCGGCGAGGATGCGCCGGTGCAGCTCCGGATCGATGTTGCCGCCGGAAAGGATCACCGCGACGGGCCCGCGCACGTCTGCCTTGCCGGCGAGCAGCGCGCCAATCCCGACCGCGCCGCCGCCCTCGACGACCTCGCCCTCGGCGAAGGCGGCGCGGATGCCGGCGGCGATCTCCTGCTCGGAGAGCAGCACCACATCGTCGAGCAGCTCGCGCGCCAGCGCGAAGGTGTAGCGATTGTCGCGGCCGATCCCGCCGCCGAGCGCGTCGGCGAGGGTCGGCTCCTCGGTGACCTCGACGGGATGGCCGGCCGCGAGGCTCGCCTGCATCGCCGCGCCGCGCGCCATGCTGACGCCGATCACGCGGGTGGCCGGCCGGCGCGCCTTCACCGCGGCGGCCACGCCGCCGGCGAGCCCGCCGCCCGAGAGCGGGACCAGCACGAGCTCGGCGTCCGGCAGCGCGTCCATGATCTCGAGGCCGATCGTGCCCTGGCCCGCGATCACGCCCGGGTCGTCGAAGGGCGGGACGAAGTGCCCTCCCTCGGCGGCCGCGGCGGCGCGGGCGGCGTCTTCCGCCTCGTCCTGCGAGCGTCCGAGGATGCGGATCGCGGCACCCGCCGCGCTCAGCCCCTCGCGCTTGTGGGGCGGAACGAGCGCGGAGACAAACACCGTGCAGCGGGCGCCGGCGGCCGCGGCGGCGTGCGCGAGCGCCCGCCCGTGGTTGCCGGTCGAGGCGGTGACCAGCCCGCGGGCGAGGACGGCCGGGTCGAGCAGCGCCACGGCGTTGGTCGCACCCCGCAGCTTGAAGCTGCCGGTGGTCTGCCGGTTCTCGAGCTTGAGCAGGACGGGTGCGCCGGCGCGCGCCGATAAGGCGTCCGCGCGGCGGAGCTCGGTGCGGACCACGCGCCCGGCGAGGCGGGCGGCCGCGGCGTCGATCTCGGTTCGCCAGGCTTCCAGCTCGCGCATGGCCTCCCCTAAGACGCAAGCGTTGACGCAAGCGTTGATGCAAGCGTTGATGCAAGCGTTTCAGGGTGGCCGGGGCATTAGAACCGAGTCAATGACAACATTGTACCATGGCAATGTTTCCGGCCCGAGGCCGGATCACGCCACCAGGCCGGCGTCGCTGAGCGGGGCGAGCTGCTCCAGGGTCTGCCGCACCGTCTCGAGCGCCGCGCGCAGCCGCCCGCGCGGCGCGACGCCGCCGAGGCAGATGCGGATGCCGCCCTCCCGCCGCGCCGGATCGGCGACGAAGGGATCGGACGACGTGACCGCGACGCCGCGCGCGAAGAGCGTGCGCACCAGCGCCTCCTCGCTCCAATGGTCGGGGACGGCGATCCAGGCGCAGAGCGCGTGGGGATGGGCGCCGGCGACGGCCTCGCCCAGCACGTCGGCGGCGATCGCCTGGCGCGCCGCCATCTCCGCCCGCTGCACGGCGAGCAGCGCCTCGGCCGCGCCGCTCTCGATCCAGCGCGCGGCCATCTCGGCGAGCACCGGCGCGCCGCTCCAGCTGGTCACGCGGAGGATGCTCGCGGCGCGGAGCGCGTAGCGCGGCGGCACCACGAGATAGCCGGTGCGCAGCCCGGTGAGCACGGACTTGGTGAAGCTCGTGGCGAAGAAGCCGAGATCGGGGATCATCGCCGCGATGGCCGGCAGCGGCTCGGCGAGGAGCGGCTTGAAGACCTCGTCCTCGACCACGTGGACGCCGTGGCGCCCGGCGATGCGGGCGATCTCCGCGCGCCGCTCGGCGCCGGCGAGGTAGCGCGAGGGGTTGCCGAAGGTCGGGATGCAGAAGAGCGCCTTGACCGGAAATGCCGCGCAGGCGGCGGCGAAGGCGTCCGGCACGATGCCTTCGCGGTCGGTGGGCAGGCCGCGCAGCGTGAAGCCGAGCAGGCTCGCGAGCCCGATCACGCCGTGATCGGTGAGCTGCTCGGTGAGCACGACGTCGCCGGCGCGGACGATGCTCGCGAGCGCCACGAACACCGCCTGGGCGGCGCCGTCGGTGATCAGCACGCGGTCGGGCTCGGCGGGGACGCCGAGCCGGGCGAGCCAGCCGCAGGCCGCCGCGCGGTGCCGGTCGAGGCCCGCGATCGGGCGGCAGGGGCGCATCCAGGCGCCGTTCTCGTCCTCCGCCATCGCCCGGAGCAGCGCCCGCGCCGCCTCCTCGTGCCGCTCGGTATAGGCGGCGCGGACGATCGAGAGGTCCACCAGGTCGCCCGGGCTCTGGGCGAGCATGAAGCGGTCCACCCGCTCGGTCGTGCGGTGGCAGACGAAGGTGCCGCGGCCCACCTCGCTCCGGAGATAGCCGCGCCGCTCGGCCTCCTTGTAGCTCGCGCTCACCGTCTGAACCGAGACGCCGAGCCGGCGCGCGAGCGCGCGGTGGGGGGGCAGGCGAACGCCGACCGCCAGCGCGCCGCGCTCGACGTCGGCGACGATCGCGTCGGTCAGAAGCCGGTGCTTCGTGCCCTGGTTGCGGGCCCCGCCGAGCTCCGGGATCCAGTCCGCCATCGCCTTCCTCCGGGCTGGCCTTTCGCGCCGGCCGCTTGCGGGATCAGTGTATCATGACAATCTACGACGCATCCCAATACAATCGGTCGCGCAGCCGGGGCAAGGCTCGATCGCCGGGGCGGGCAGGGAAGCGGGGGCGCGCGACAGCGCCCCTGGCCTTACAGCAGCTTCGCCCGTTCGCGCAGCTTGTGCTTCTGGATTTTTCCCGTCGCCGTCTTCGGAAGCTCGCCGAAGACGATCGTGCGCGGGGCCTTGAAGTGCGCCAGCCGCGCGCGGCAGAAGGCGATGATCTCCTCCTCGCCGGCCGTCGCGCCGTCCTTCAGCGTGACGAAGGCGCAAGGCGTTTCGCCCCATTTCTCGTCCGGCCGTGCAACGACGGCGGCGGCGAGCACCGAAGGATGGCGGTAGAGCACTTCCTCGACCTCGATCGAGGCGATGTTCTCCCCGCCCGAGATCACGATGTCCTTGGCGCGGTCCTTCACCTCCACGTAGAGGTCCGGATGCATGACGCCGAGATCGCCGGTATGGAACCAGCCGCCGGCGAAAGCCTCCGCCGTGGCCTTCGGATTTTTGAGGTACCCTTTCATCAGCACGTTGCCGCGCGTGGCGATCTCGCCCATGCTCGCCGCATCCGCGGCAAGCGGCTCGCCGCCGGAGCCGATCACCGCGAGGTCCTCCATCGTAACGGTGCTCACGCCCTGGCGCGCCTGGCGCGCGAGACGCTCCGGCTCGGCGAGTGCGGCCCATCCCTCCTGGAATTCGCAGACGACCGAGGGGCCATAGGTCTCGGTCAGGCCATAGGCGTGGAGGACGCGAAAGCCGAGCGCCTCCATTCCCCTCATCACCGCCGAGGGCGGCGAGGCGCCGCCGGTCACGACGAGCACCGGCCCGGGAAGCGGGCGGCGCAGCGACGCGGGTGCATTGACGATCATCCCCAGCACGATCGGCGCGCCGCAGAGATGCGTCACGCGATGCTCGGCGATCGCGGCGAAGATCGCGCCGGGCTCGGTGCGCCGGAGGCAGACATGGGTGGCACCCGCGGCGGTTACGGCCCAGGCGCAGGTCCAGCCGTTGCAGTGGAACATCGGCAGCGTCCAGAGATAGACGCTCTCGGGCCTCAGCTGGAATCCGATGACGTTGCCGAGCGAGCCGAGATAGGCGCCGCGATGATGGCAGACGACGCCCTTCGGATTGCCGGTCGTTCCGGACGTGTAATTGACCCCGATCGCCTGCCATTCGTCGGCGGGAAGCTGCCATTCCATCGGCTCGGACGCGGCGAGGAACGCTTCGTATTCGACGGCACCGAGCGAGGGGGCGTCGGGCACGGCTTGGTCCGCGATCTCCACCAGCGCAATCCGCCTGGGAAGCTGCGCCAGCGCCTCGCGCACCTTCTCCGCTTGCTCGCGATCGAAGATCAGCACCTTGCATTCGGCATGCGCGAGGATGAAGGCGATGCTCGCCGCGTCGAGCAGGACGTTGATCGGCGCCAGCACGCCGCCGGCGAGCGGCACGCCGTAATGCGCCTCGAGCAGGGCCGGGACGTTGGGCGCGAGCACGGCGGCAGCCTCGCCGCGTCCGAGGCCGGCGGTGCGCAGCGCGGTTGCGAGGCGGCGGCAGCGGAGCGCGAATTCGCCGTAGGTGAAGCGGCGCTCGCGGTCGATCACCGCGATCTTCGCGGGCCAGACGCGACTCGCGCGCTTGAGGAAGCTCAAGGGCGAGAGGGAGGCGTGGTTGACCGCGTTCGCCGCGAGGTCCCGCTCGAACAGGCCCGCGCTTGGGGTGATGTCTGCCGGCATGCGCCTCCTCCCGAGAGCTTCTTTTTTTCCGCGGCCCGAGAATCGCAGAATTGATCTAGCCGCGCCACATCCTGGCGAGCACCTCGCGCCCGAGGAGATGGTGGCGCATCGCGGCCGCCGCGTGGCCGCAGGCGAGCAGGACGAGGGTGACGGCCAAGGCCCGATGGAGGTTGAAGATGATCGGGAACCATTCGCGGCTCGGGCCCGTGAGGGCGGGGAGCCTGATCACGCCGAGGAAGAGGGTGGGGATGCGGAGTGGGGCGAGCGAGGCCGTGAGGTAGCCGAGCACCGGGGTTGCGACGAGCAGCACGTAGAGCGCGGCCTGGGCAGCCGAGGCGGCCCGGCGCTCTGCCGGCGGCACCGCCTCGTCCGGCTCCGGCCGCCCGCTTCGCCGACGTAGCCAGAGCCGCCCGAGCACCACGAGGAATGCCAGGATCCCCAGCGTCTTGTGCACCTGGAAGAGGATGAACTTGAGCAGCAGCTTGGAAAGCGGAACGCCCACCATCCACCAGGCGATGGCGAAGGCGGCCACCACGAAGCCGGCGTTCCACCAGTGCAGCGCCCGCTGCCCGCGCGTCCAGCCGCGGTTTCCCGCGGGCTCAGCTTCCATGGGCAGACGGGTCGAGGGATAGCCGGATGAAGATCGCGAGATCGACCTTGTTGCCGACGAAGTTCTCGTTGGCCGTCATTCCGTAGAGCGAGCGCTCGAGGCTTCCGGTCACCTTGAAGTCGGCGATCACGGGGCCGGCGGGCGGATCCTGCTCGCGCACGAGCGTCGCTTCGAGCGACTGCGGGTGGGCGATCCCGCGGATCGTGAGGATCCCGTGGATGACGAACTGCTTGCTCCCCGTTTGGGTGATCGAGCTGCTGACGAAATGGATCTCGGGATAGCGCGCGGCGTCGAAATAGGCGGGCGAGAGGAGCATGGCGACCGCGTCGGGCGATGCCATGGAGGCCGAGCCGGCCGCGATCGTCACGTCGATCCGGGTCTCCGTCGGATGCTGCTCGTTGACCGCGAGCCTTCCCGCGAAGCGCAGGAAGCGGCCATCGACGGTGAAGAGCCCGAGCTGGCTCACCGAAAAGCCGATCGTTCCGTAGTGCTGGCTGATCAGGTAGTCGAGCAGGCCGGCGCTTGCCGGCGCCGGACCCAACGCGAGCACGGCTGCAAGGACGATCCCGAGCGCGCGGGAGGGCACGCGCGTCACTGCCCTTGCTGGCCGGCGACCGGCGCGCAGTTGGTGCGGCCCTGCGCCACGCAATCCTGGATCGCCGCCATGCGCGAGAGCCGGTCCCACAGGAAGAGCCCGCCAACGACGAGGGCCACGATCACGATCAGGGCGAGGAGGGCCGCGCGGCGCGAGCCCTGCGGCTCGTTGCCGCCCGGGATCGGCATGTCGGGCTCGCCCCGCGGCATGCTGCTACCTCGCGTCCGTGGGCACGACGCGCCGATGGACGCCCCGGACGTCGAGGCAGTCGGCAACGAGGTTGGCAAGCTTCGCGTCCGTCATGGGGCCCTGGCCAGCACGGAACGTTTCCTCCGCTTCCGCCCGTCTCATGGTGACACCTTTCCGCGGGCGCGTCATGAGCCGGGGTTGCGAGAGGACGCCGCATCACGGATTGTGCAGCGCATGATGGAGAGCGAGAGCTTCGACGCGATCGTCATCGGAGCGGGGATGGCGGGCGCGACCGCCGCCGCGCACCTCGCCCCCGACCGCCGCGTCGCCCTGGTCGAAGCCGAGGAGGCGGCCGGCTACCACAGCACCGGCCGCTCGGCCGCGATGTTCATCCTCAATTACGGCCCACCCGATGTCCGCGTGCTGAGCGGCCTCTCACGCGGCTTCTTCGATTCGCCGCCCGCCGGTTTCGCGGAGCATCAGCTGATGCACCGCCGTCCCGTGCTGTTCCTCGCTCCGCCCGACCAGGCGGCGGCGCTGGATCGGATGCTGGGCGAGGTGCCGGGCCTCAAGCCGCTCGACGTCGCCGAGGCGAAGGCGCTGGTGCCTGCGCTCAAGCCAGGTTACGCGGTCGGCGCGGCGATCGAGGAGGACGATTTCGACATCGACGTCGCGGCGCTTCACCAGGGCTTCCTCGCCGCCCTCCGCGCCCATGGCGGCGTGCTGGCGCTCCGGAGTCGCGCCGCCCGCATTGAGCGCCGCGCGGGGCTCTGGGAGGTCGACACCACCGGCGGCGCGGTGTTCCGCGCCCGCGTGCTCGTCGATGCGGCGGGCGCCTGGGGCGACGAGGTCGCGCGCCTGGGCGGGGTGGCGCCGCTCGGGCTCACGCCCTGCCGGCGCACCGGGGTCATCATCGACCCGGCGCCCTACGAGACGGAGCGCTGGCCGCTCGTCAACGATGTCGGCCACACGTGGTACGTGCGGCCGGAGGCGCGCACGCGGCTCATGGTCTCACCGGCGGACGAGACGCCGATGGCGCCGCAGGACATCCAGCCGGACGAGCTGGACATCGCCATCGCGGTCGACCGGATGCAGCAGGCGCTCGAGATCGACGTGCGCCGCGTCGAGCGCGCCTGGGCGGGCCTGCGCACCTTCACCCCGGACCGCAGCCTCGCGATCGGCTGGGACGGGACGGCGGAGGGCTTCTTCTGGTGCGTCGGCCAGGGCGGATACGGGATCCAAACGGCGCCGGCGGCAGGAAGGCTGGTCGCCGACCTGATCGCCGAACGCGACCCCGGCCCGGCGCATCGCACCCTCTCCGCGGTCGACCCGCGCCGCTTCGCCGGCTGACCCCGAGGGCCCGGAAAAAGGCCAGGGGGACGCTGTCCCCCTGAACCCCCTGCCAGGGTCTGGGACCCTGGCAGGGGGTTCAAGGGGGCAGAGCCCCCTTGGTCTTTTCCGGGCCGTTGGGGTCGGGCGCCGCCCGAAGGGCGCGGGCGCGGTACCAATCGGGAAAACGGAGCGTGAAGACGAGCGCGCAGAGCGAGAACACCAGCGACGCGTATTGCGAGGCGAGACCCGCATCGCCCGAAACGTGGCGATAGACCGAGACCAGCCCCGAGAGGAAGAAGTCGAGCCCCCAGACGGCGGTGATGTATTGATTGATGCGGATGAAGAGAGGCGTGTGCCAGAATTCCGGCGCCACCTGCTCGCGCGCATACTGGATGGTAAAGGGCATGCCGGCGAGCAGCGAGCCCCAGGCGATCGCCATCAGCGTGACGTTGACAAGGAGGGACATGTAGGTCGCGAGGATCATCCAGCGCAAGCCGACCACGCAAATCGCGACGAAGACGAAGAAGGCGAGGGTGACGGTGTCGAGAATCTTGAGCGAGTGTCGGAGGAGTTGCCGCACCGTGGCGAGCAGGGCCACGGCGAGCGCCAACCCGAGCGCGAGGAGGAAGGATCGGTTTCCGAGCACGCCGAAGATGATCCAGGGCAGGAAGCCCACCAGCAGGCGCAGCATCGGCTCCGGTCTCCCTTCAGCGGCCCCAGGGCTCGTCGGCGTACCAGTTGCCGTGCAGCCCGAGCGGCACGCGCCGCGGCAGCTTCACCACCGCGACCGGAGGGGCGGAGAAATCCTCGGCATCAACGATGACGAACGTCGATTCCATCGTGGCGGGGTCGCTGGCGAAGGTGAGGATGTAGCCCGCCTCCTCCTCGGTTCGTCCTGCCTTGGGTGCGAACACCGCCTCGCCGATCTGCGCGCCCGGAAAACGATGGATCGCGCTCGTCCCGCGCGCGAGGTCGAAGCGGATCAGCTCGTCATAGCCGCCGGCCGCCGTCGCGGAGGACCGATGCGAGAGGATCGCGTAGCGGGTTGCGAGGCCGAGCCGCCGGTCATCGATGCGCGGGAACTCGGTTGCCCGGTCGTCCAGAACTTCGAGGCGAACACTGCCTGAAGCGGGATCGATGCGGGCGCGCGCGACGTGGCGCGTCGGGCGCGCGTCTCCCGGCGCGCCGAAACTCAGATGGCTCCACCACGGGAAGACGGTGACGATCTCGTCCGCCTCCTGCCAGCCGTTCGCGTAGTGCCAGCACCAGAAGGCGCCGGTCTCGATCCAGCGGATTTTTCCCCCTGAGCCTCGCCGGGGGATGACGGCGATCCGCGTGCCGCGCTCGGGCTCCCAGGCGAGCGGGCCTGCGGCGCGGGAGAAATCGAAGGTGGCGGGGTTGATCACCAGGACGAGGTAGTCCGCGGTGATCAGGAAGTCGTGGATCATGTAGCCGCGATCGATCTCGGCGATGATCTCGGGCGGGCGCGTCACGCTGCCGTCCGCGCCGACCGCCGCCCAGTAGAGGTACGGCTCTTCGATGCCGTAGCGGAAGAGGATCATCTCGCCGGTGGCCGGGTCGATCTTCGGATGCGCGCACATGCCGAGGGGCAGGCCGCCGGCGAAGTCGTAGCGCCCGAGGGTGGCGAGCCCCGCCGTCACTTCATAGGGCGGCGCGCCCTCGGCGAGTGCGAGGAAGCGGTGCCCGTGGCGGACGATATTGATGTCGGGAAGCGCCTTGTCGCCGCCTGGGTCCTGGTCGGGGCCGGCGAGGTCGGCGGGCGGCGCGGCGGGCGTCATCAGCCCGCCCCAGAGCGCGCGGCCGGCGCGGATCTCCGCCTGGAGGCCCTTCGTCAGGACGTAGCGGTTGCGGTAGCGCGCGTGGCCATCGGCAAGCCAGACGCCGTGGATCATCCCGTCGCCGTCGAGCGGATAGGTGTAGCTGCCGAGCGGGGGGAATTTCGGGTTGGGACCGTTGCGCAGATAGACCCCGCGGAGGTCCTCGGGGATCCGTCCGATCACCGGGAGGTCCACGGAGTCGATCTCGTCGTCGACGGGGGCGAAGGCACCGCTGAGATAGGGGTTCGCCGCCGGATCGATCGGCTTGAGCACGCCCTCCATGCCCGCCAATCTCTCCTTTCTTCCCGCCCTGCGCAACGGCGGGACCATGCGGCGGGCCACGGGAGCGGGTCTGCCGCGGCGCCGGCCTCTCCGGCTTAGCGGAATTTTTACGCCCCGGGCGGAAATATCCGGGTTCGCGTCGCAAAGCCTTCAATCCGGAGCAGGGTATGAAGCTCCCCACAATCGCAGACGCCCCGGTCTCAGCCGGTGCCGTGCGGGCGCATGCCCCATGAAGATCCGATTCCGTGACCTCCCGCTTCGCGTCAAGATGTCGGTCGCCCCCGGGCTGCTGCTGCTGGCGCTTTTGGGCGTCACCGCTTCCGCCGTGGTGCTGCTGCAAGGCGATCTCGCCGACTTCAACCGGCTGAACAGCCAGGCCTTCGGACGCGTCGCGGTGGTGACCGCGCTCGATCGGCAGATGAGCGGGCTCCATGCGCGCCTCTACGAGCTCACCTCGGTCGGAGCGTCGAATGCGAACGAGCAGAAAGTGGCCGCGCTCGGCAAAGAGCTCAGCACCGAAATCGCAAGCCTGCCCGGTGCCGTCTCGGCGATGGACGCCGCACTCGGCGCCGATCCGCGGACCGAGAGGCTGGTGAGCGGGATCGCCGCGAGCCTTCGGGATTACGCGGCGGCGGCGGGCAAAGTGATCGAGATGGCCGGGTTGAGCAGCTTCGCCGCGCTCGATTACATGAACGGCGCGCAGGCGGCGTACGACCGGTTCGTGAGCGACGAGGCGGCGCTCGGCAAGGTCGTCGTCGCCGAGAAGAACGCGCTCATCGACGGCGTTCGCGCCAAGACCGGCGAGGCCCGGCTGCTTTATGTCCTGGCGGCAGCTTGCGCGGCGGTGCTCGCCGCCGGCGTGACGATTTTTCTCGGCGGCAAGATCTCGCGGCCGGTGGTGGATCTCGCCGCGTCCCTGCATCGCCTTGCGGCCGGGGAGCTTTCGGTCGAGACGCCCTATTCCGGGCGGCGCGACGAGATCGGCGCGATCGCCGACGCGCTCGACGTCTTCAAGGCCACGGCGAACGAGGCGGCGCGACTCTCGGCGGAGCGCGAGCGCGATCGCGAAGCGGAGGCGCACCGTGCGCGCGTGCTCACCGATCTCTCGCAGGGGTTCGAGCGCGATGTGAGCGGAACGCTCGACACGGTTGCCGTGGCCGCCGACGAGCTCAAGGGAACCGCCGGCACCATGGTCGCGACCGCGGCGCGCACCGATCAGCAATCCGGCGCGGCGGCCGCGGCTTCGCAGCAGGCGGCGACGAACGTGGCGAGTGTGGCGACGGCGGCGGAGCAGTTCTCTGCGACTGCGAGCGAAATCGGCCGCCAGGTCGCGCTTTCGACGCGCGTGACCGAGCAGGCCGTGGCGGATGCCGGGCGCGCCGGCCAAGCCGTGCAGGGCATGGCGGAGGCCTCGCAGAAGGTGGGGCAGGTGGTCGAACTGATCAGCGCGATTGCCGGGCAGACGAGCCTCTTGGCGCTCAACGCCGCGATCGAGGCGGCGCGCGCCGGCGAGGCGGGCAAGGGCTTCGCCGTCGTCGCCTCGGAAGTGAAGGTGCTGGCCAATCAGACCGCCAAGGCGACCGAGGAGATCACCGGCCAGATCGCCGGGATGCGGCAGGCGACGGACGAGGCGGTCGGCGCAATCCGCCAGATCGCGACCACGATCGAGGAGACCAACCGGATCGCCACCACCATCGCCTCGGCGGTGGAGCAGCAGAATGCGGCGACCGCCGAGATCGCGCGCAGCATTCAGGACGCCGCGGCGGGCACCGGCGAGGTCTCCGCCAATATCGGCGGCGTGACGACGGCGGCGAACGATACGGGCGTCGCCGCCAACCGCGTGGCCGAGGCGGCGAAGCGGCTGGTGGAGCAATCCGTCTGGCTGCGTCAGCGGATCGGCAGCTTCCTCACCGAGGTGCGGGCGGCTTGAGGAGCGGCCCGCCGCCCTTGAGGCGGCGGTCGAGCGAGAGCCTGAGCTGCTCGATCATGCCCTCCGTCTCGGGGTCGAACCCCTCGACCATGCTCAGCAGTGTCTGACAGGTCTCGTCGAGGGCGAACAGAACGGCGCGCTCGGCACCGAGCGCAAGCGCGCGGCGCAAACCGTGCGCATGCTCGGGATGGCCCTGTTGCGCGAGCTGCGCGGCGAGCCGCTCGGCCGACTTCGCCGGCTCCTGGCTTTCGGGCGCCTTCGGCTCCGGCACCGGATCAGGCACGGGCGGCCGCCGCGACGCCGGCCCGGAACCGCTCGCGGCACGATGCCGCGCTCATGTTGCGCTTGAACGAGGGTGGCGGGCCGTCGTTGATACGCAGCAGCACGAAGGCGGTCGCGTTCTGCTCGCGAAGCGCGCGCGCGCCATCGGCGATGTCGGCCTCGGTCTCCACCACGCGGATGACCGGGATGCCGGCGCCCGCCGCCATTTTGTCGAGCTGCACGCCAAGGCTCGTGTGGCTCTTCTGGTTGCCCGTCTCGCCGTAGTGCCCGTTGTCGACGCAGAGGATCGAAAGGTTGGGCGGGTTGAGGATGGCGATGGTGGCGAGCGTGCCGACATTCATCAGCAGCTCCCCGTCGCCGGTGACGACGAGCACGCGCCGCGTTGGCTGGGCAAGCGCAAGCCCGAGCCCGAGCGCGCAGGCCCCGCCCATGGCGCCGGCCATGGTGTAGGTGTGGGCGCCGTCACCGGTGAGCTTGGCGACGTCCCGCGCCGTCCCGGCGAGGCCGGTGACGACCAGGAAGTCCTCATGCTTGCCGATCAGCGCCGGCACCGCGGTCCGCCGGTCCAGCACAAACGCCGGAGCGGCCGCGCCGGCAACCCCTTTTGCTTCCATCCCGTATCCCTCTTAGAACTGCTTGGCGCCGATCAGCTTCTGCGTGAGCAGCACGGCGACCGCCGAGCCCGACTGGAAGACCATCGTGAGCGCGGCGCCGACCGTCGGCACCACCTCGGCCGGGTGCTCGGCGCGAAGGCAGATCACGCCCATCGCCTCGAGCACGGGCTGGACCGCCTGGCCCATCGGGAACTGCCACGGATTCCCCTCGCCGAACTCCCCGCGCATGCTGATGAGCGCGAGAAAGGGAAAGCGTCCGCCCTTGATCAGCGAGAGCATGTTGATGCAGTTGCCGACGCCACTGCTCTGCATGAGGAGAACGCCGCGGGCGCCGCCGAGATCGGCCCCGGCGAGCACGGCGACTCCCTCCTCCTCGGTGGTGAGCGCCACCGAATGGGCGTCCGGGTCGGCGAGCGAGCGGTCGATCAGCACGCGATGGCCGGCGTCCGGCACGTAGGCGAACTGGGTCACGCCGCGCGCGCGCAGGAGATCGTAGAGCTGGTCCTGCCAGCCGGTTTCCCCGACTTTCTCCTCGACCAATGCTTCCACGCCGCCTTCTCCGTTTTCTCGCGCCAGCCGCTCTATCATGCGCCGGCCATCGTGACGAGGCGCAGCCGCAGCCCGGTTACGCTTTGTTCGCCGCGGCCTCCCGCTCGATCCGGTCATCGAGCGGGGCGAGCGGCGGGAAGCCGCTTCGCTCGGCGACCCAGCCCAGGATCACCTCGGCGAGCGCGGGGTTGCGCGCGAGCACCGGCCCGTGGACGTAGGTGCCGACCGTGCGATGCAGGATCACTCCTTCCTGCTCCGTCCCCTCCCGCCCGTTGCCGTTGCCCCAGAGCACGCGCCCGAGCGGCACGCCGCCGGCGGTGAGCGCGCTATGCCCGCCATGGTTCTCGAAGCCGACGAGGGGCTCGGGGACGAGCGGGCTCGCAACGCCGATCCGGCCGACCAGCCGGGGCTTGCCGCGGCGGGTGACGAAGGGCAGCAGGCCGAGGCCCGGGACGTCCGCTCCCTCGAGCGGCAGCGATTCGCCGTAGAGCTGCAACCCGCCGCAGACGAGGAGGCCGGGCACGCCGTCCTCCATCATCGCCTTCAGCTCGGCCCGCATCGGCCACAGAGCCTCGAGCGCGAGTCGCTGGCCGCGGTCCTCGCCGCCGCCGAGCAGGATCACGTCGGCCTCGCGCGGCAGCTTCTCGCCGGGGCCCACGCGGACGATCTCGGCTTCGATGCCCCGCCATTCGAGGCGGCGCTGCAGCACGACCGCGTTGCCGCTGTCCGCATAGGTGCCGAGCTGGTCGGGGAAGAGGAGCGCGATGCGCGCGGTCCTCGCGGTCGCGACCGCCTTCGGCCGGGGCGGTAGCGATGCCGCGGCACCAGCTGCCTCGCTGTGCGGCGCCCCGGATCCGCGGAGCAGGGCCAGCGCGGCCGGCAGCGCGGTGTAGGTCGCGACCACCAGCAGCCGCCCGCCCTCAGGGGTCGCTGCGAGCGCGGCGCGGAAGGCGTCCGCCTCGCGCGGCCAGCTTGCGGCCTCGCCGACCTGCTGCTCGTAGCGTAGCCGGATCAGCATCTCCGCCGCCCGCTCGCCGGCGACCGCGGCCCACCGCACCGGGGCGAGCGTGATGTCCCAGAGCCAGGAAACGTCCCGCCCGTCGGCGATGCGGTTGTTGACCAGGAAGAGGTGCGTGTCCGCCGGGTGATGGGCGAGGTTCCAGCTCACGCTCGCGGGATTCTTGCCGAGCACGACGGTGACGAGCCGCCCGGCGATCGTGGCGCTGGTGCCGCGGCCGGCGACAGGCGCCGGCCATTCCGCCGGCTCGGCCTTCAGCCCGAGCGCCCGGACCGCGGCGATGCCGGCGAGCGCGCTATAGGGATGGAGCGATTCCGGGAGCGGCTTCAGCGCCCGCCCATCGACGACGAAGGCGTCCCGGCTCGCCTCGGCGGCGACGTCGGCCTTGGGCGCGGCGAAGCCGCAGGAGGGGCAGTGATATTCGCCGAGCTGCGCGTAATAGCGCGCGCTGTAGGAAAGCAGCGCGCCGCAGCGCGGGCAGTCCATCCCGTCCGCTGGCACGTCGAGGGGCGGATGCGAGAGGCGGAAGATCAGCCGCCGCTTCGCCTCCAGGCTCGCCGTGAGCGGATCGTCCCCGTTCAGCACGAGGATGGTCTCGGGCATCGCCGCCGCGGCCTCGGCGAGCGCCGCGCGCACCCGGGCGACCTCGCCATAGCGGTCGAGCTGGTCGCGGAAGAGACCGGTGACGACCATCACCTGGGGCACGACGGCGGCGGCGACGCGCGGCACGGTCAGCTCGTCCACCTCGAGGACGAGCGCCTCGCCCGGCCCGTCGAGGAGGGCGGTGGCGAGGCCCTGCCGGAGGTTCGCGCCCCGCTCGTTGGTGGCAACGCTCTTCCCCTGCTCACGGAGCAGGGCCGCGATCATCGAGACGGTCGAGGTCTTGCCGTTGGTGCCGGTGACGAGGATCCGGCTCGGGTAGGCCCGCGCGCGGGCGAGGAATGCGGGGTCGAGCGCGAGTGCCACGCGCCCGGGCAGGCTGGTGCCGCCGGAGCCGAAGGTGAGGAGGCCGTGGCGGAGGAGGCGGCCTACGGGACGGGCAAAATATTTCGTCATCGAAATGGAGTGGCTCCCCGCGCCGTCTTCGCGCTCGCCGCACTTCTACAATCGGAGCGCGTTGGCGTGGAAGAGCCTGCGCCCCCGATTGCCCCCCGGATGTCCCCCTGGGCGCGGGGGTGGCGAGGGCGCGGCCAAGAAATCGCCACGAGATCGCCGCCGTGCCGGCCCAGAGGGCAGGCCAAGGTTTGCCCCGAAAGCAGGACGCCACGTCAGAGGGAGTTCGTGAATGAACTTTGACCCGAGAATGGTGCAGTCCGGCCGCGCGGGCACGCCGTTCGCTCCTCACGTGCTCATGCTCGGCGATGTCGCGCGCGGCAGCGGGATTCTGGTGCGCACGCTCATGCGTGCGGGAGCGATGGTCGAGGAGGTCGCCGACATGCCGGCGGTCCTTGCGCGTGCGCAGCGGCATCCGCTGCCCGACCTTGTCATCCTCGAGTGGGAGGCGCTCGCGACGGACGAGGTCGCGGCGCTCCGGCGGCTGCGCGACAATGGCGGGGCGGGTGCGGTGCTCCTGCTGCCGCCCGGCTCCTGCTCGGGCGAGCGGCCCGACGCCGTAGAGCCCGTTGAATTCCTGCTCGCCGCTGCGCCCGCGGCGGAGCGCTCCGAAAGCGGGCTCGATCTGCGGCTCGAGGTCAGCCGCGCCACGTGGCGGGGACGGCGCGTCGATCTCTCCTTGAGCGAGTTTCGCATCGTGAGCCGCCTGGCGGCGGCGCCCGGCACCGATGTCGGCCATCGCGAGCTCTACGACGTGACCAAGGGCGAGGGGTTCGTGTCCGGCCGCGGCGCACTCGGCTACCGCGGCAACGTGCGCGCCGCCATCAAGCGCATCCGGCAGAAATTCCGCCGGATCGACCCGGAATTCGCGGCGATCCGGAGCTATCATGGCTTCGGGTATCGCTGGGAGGAGAAAGAGCCCACGGCGGCGGCGGACGCGGGCCGCGGCTGAGCGCCGGCCCGCTCGACGGGCATTGCCAGCGTCACCGGGACGGCCGAGAATCGGCGCGCCGTCCTCGGAGGAAGCCGCCCATGAGGCAGGAGCGTGCCTGGATCATGTTCCGGTCCGGAAACAGGCTCAACCTGCTCGCGCCGAGGTTCGATGCCTGGACCGACGAAGACCTCGCCACCGGGCTTGCACGGACCTATCGCTGGGGCGGCCATTCGGCGTGGGATCTGCCGCTTTCGGTCGCGCAGCACAGCCTCACGGTGCTCGCGCTCCGCGAGGCGATCGCGGACAGGGCGCTGCCGCCCCGGGAGGCGCTGCGCGAGCTGCTTCATGATGCGACCGAGGCGCTGATCGGCGGGATCGACCCGATCACGCCGCTGAAGCCGCATCTCGGCTCCGGATATGCGCGGATCGTTGCCGGCCTCGAGCACGCGGTCGAGCAGCGCTATCGGCTTCCGGCCTGGAGCCCCGAGGACTACCGGGCGCACAAGCATGCCGACGAGCTCGCCGCGGCGAGCGAGGCGCATCACGTCGTGGGCTGGCACAAGCCGGCGCTCAGGAGGGATCTCGGGATCGTGCTGGAGCCTGTCTCATTTGATCTGCTGCCGACGCCGCCCGGGATGAAGCCGTGGGAGCCCTGGCCGCCCTATCTCGCCTTCGAGGAGTTCCTCAAGCGGCTCAAGGCGCTGCAGCACGCGGCGGGGGCGATGGAGGCGCTGGCCGAAGGAACGCTTCTCCAGACCGCCGAGTGAACGGGAGCGGGCCCGCGATGAACGAAAGCGCTCTCCGCGAGGCGATCTGCCGGCTCGGCCATAGCCTTTTCCGGCGCGGTCTTACCTTCGGGAGCTCCGGCAATATCAGCGTCCGGCTCGCGGATGGCTGGCTGATGACGCCGACCAATGTGAGCCTCGACGACCTCGATCCAGCGCGCCTGGCGCGGCTCGACGCGGTTGGGCGGCTCACGGCCGGCGAGCCGCCGACGAAAGAGAGCTTCCTTCATCGGGTGATGTACGAGGAGCGTGCCGACGCGAGCGCCGTCGTTCATCTCCATTCGACGTATGCGGTTGCCGTCTCGTGCCTTGCGGATGTCGATCCCATGGATGTGCTGCCGCCGATCACCGCCTATTACGTCATGCGCGTGGGGCGGCTGCCGCTCGTGCCCTATTTTCCGCCCGGCGATGCTGCGCTGGCGGAGGCGGTGCGGCCGCTGGCGGGAAAGCATCACGCCGTGCTGCTCGCCAATCACGGGCCCGTGGTCGCCGGAACCTCGCTCTCGGCCGCCCAGGCTGCCATCGAGGAGCTCGAGGAGACCGCGAAGCTCCATCTGCTGCTGCAGGGCCGCCGGGTGCGCCATCTCGACGCGGGCGAGCTCGCAGCGCTCGGGCGGAGATCAGGCGGTAGAGCGGCATTGCCGAACGAGCCGGGAGGAAACCGATGAAATGGGCCGTCACTGCGTTGCTGGCGCTTGGGCTCTCGGCGGTTGCCTCGTCCGGGGCGTTCGCTCAGAACGACAGCTGCGGAACTCCGACCAAGACCCAGGCATGGACGGATGCCTTGGCCCAGCACGGGCCCTTCGCGAGCAACGACGAGACGATCAAGTTCACCGTCGCCTTCATCTACAAGCATTGCTCGGGCGGAGACCTCGTCGAGCTTCCCCAAACGGTGATTGCACTTTGCAATTTCAACAAGTCGATCGTCAGGATGGATGCGGACGATATCGCCTGCATTCTCGTTCCGCAATCGGATTGAGCGGCCGCGCCGGACGTCGGAAGCCCGCCAGGCCCGCGAGTACGAATGGGAGCCGGCGGACATGGCGAGGGCACGTCGGTTATCGATTTCGGCTCGGTCGCGTTCAACGTGCGAGATGGTCAACCAATCGGTGACGATGGCAGCCTCGCGATTGCTGATCACGGGACAGACCATTCGGATTGACTTTCCCGAAAAGGATGCTTGGTCGGCGCCCATCGACGGCCTGAGGGAGGCCATTCTCCGCCGTTCGAAGCCGCGACCGGTTCCGAAAACGGCTGTTGTCGGGAAAGTTTCCACCAGCCTCCGGCTCGGTTGATACGCCGCCGCCCTAGCCAGGCAGCCTCTTCGCGCCGCGGCGCGTGCTGCTCGGTGACGCCGGCGCAATCGAGCAGGAAGACGAATGGGGCGGGCATGTCGGGGCTGGGCTCGTCGCTCCCCGTGAGGCGGGCCGAGGCGTGAGGGGAAATTCCGGCGCCTGGGCGCAGGTCCTGTCGGGGGATTTTACAGCGGGCGCTGGGACGTCTCGCATAATCCATTGAAAAATCTATGGCAAGGGCTCCGGCGCCGTTTTTGCATAAGCAAAACGTCATCGATTCCGAGAAGCGGGGAAATCATGCGGCGCATTACGGAAATGGCGGTTGCAGCGGCGCTGGCGGTCGGGATTCTGGTCCCGGCGCTGGCGCGCGCGGACGTCGTCACGAGCTGGGACTTCAGCGGCACGCTCAGCGCGTCGTACGACGGCAGCGACACGGTGAGCGGGACCTTCACCCTCGACCAGACGACCGAGGCGATCACCGCGTTCGACTTCACCATCCCCGGCGGAACGGTCACATCGAGCGACTGGACGGCAGGTGCCACCAATTTCAATTCGACTTCGCCGAGCGGAACGTTCGCGCAGATCTACTTCACAGGGTTCCTGGCCGGCTTGGTGCTGTTGTTCGACGAGCCAATCTCATCGTTCGCTGGCGGCGCACTCGTTACGGAACTGCTCGTCAACAGCGATGAGGGCCTCGCAGTGGGGTCCAGCCTGAGCTGCGGCGTCAATCCGTCCTGCCCGGCGGGCCCGGGCTTCATAGCGAACTTCCTGAGCGGGACGGCGACGCCGGCCACCGCGGTCCCCGAGCCTGGCTCGCTCGCGCTCCTCGGCATGGCCCTGGTCGGGTTCGCCGTCGTCTGCCGCCGCCGGGCCGCCTGAACGGCGGGCCGCGCGGCGCGAGTGGAGGCCCTGGTCAGCCGAAGGCGCCGACTTCGTGGGTAATGGCGGTGCCGATCTCGCGCACGAGGGCGAAGAGCCGGCCCATCGGGGCGAGGATGTCGCGATGCACCTCGGCGTAGTCGGCGGAGCCGGCGGGCGCGGCGGGCTCGGCATAGTCGAGATCGGCGGCGGCGTCGGGCGCGGCGGGGAAAATCTCGGCCAGCAGGGCGAGCGACGGGGCGATGTCGAGGCGGAGGATCGCCTCTTCGAGCGCGTTCCGCGTGATCCCGTGGCGGGGCGAGAAATCGGGGATCACGGTCGCGAGCAGCCAGATGCGATGGATCAGCGCGAGCCGGAGCGCGTGCAGAAGGATCTCGCGCGTGGCCATGAAGGGCGCTTCGGGCCAGGCGGCGCGGAGTGCCAGATGATCGGCGTGGATGCGGCGGAACATCGCCTGCACGGCGGCCGAGATGTCGAGCCGCTCGAGCGCGCGGGCGACGGAGACGAGGGTGGCGCGCCGGCCGGGGCGGCGCGTGTGCTGGGCGCGGTCGAGCCAGGATCCGGGATCGAGCGTGGTGACGACGGCGCGCAGGACCTCGATATCGGAATGGCGGAGCGCATGGGCGGCGAACTCGAGCGCGCGGTGGAAGCGGCGGCTTTTCGCGCGCATCTCGGCGAAGGTCTCCGGGTGCCGCGCGGCCGCTTCGCCCAATCCGTGCAGCGTGTTGGCGCACCACCCCACCTGCTGGAGGATCGCGTTGTTGGGGATGGCGCGAAGCGCCCGGGGATGGCGGAGCCGTGCGCTGCCCAGCATCCCGTCGATCTGGCGGGCGGCCGGGCGCGAGCCGGTGCGGTCGGTGAGCGCGGGGCCGAAGGCGCCGAGGAGTGCTGCGTAGCCGGGATCCTCGACCAGCTCTTCCATCGCGGCGCGGACGGTCGCGAAGAAGTCCGCGGAGAAATCGGTCTCGGCATAGATCGGATCCTCGATCGGGCCGGCGGCGGGATGGAAGGTCTGGGCGGCGATGCGCGTGACCGTCGCGGCGGCAAGTTCGGGAGTGCCGAAGAGGAGAAAACCGTCGCCGCCCTGGAAGGCGCTTTCCTCGCGCACCGCGAGGCCGGCGCGGCGGAGCGCCTGGCGCGAGGCGGTGGGCGAGAGATATTTCAGCCGGTCGGCGAGCGAGCCGGGATGCGCGCCGCGGCCGATGCTCTCGCCGTGGGTGTCGAACAGCACCACCTCGACGCCGGTGATGCCATGGCGCGCGAGCGTCTCGCCGATCTTGAGGCGGAGCCGCTCGATCAGGTACGAGGCCGCGAGCTGGCCGATATAGCGCCCGGAATCCGAATACCCGAATTGCAGCGCGAGCCGGCCGGTCGCCTGGAGATAGGCGCGGTAGTGCGGGCTGCGCAGCGCCTCGTCGAGCACCTGCGCGCCCCGCTCGAGCGCCTCGGCGGTCTCGAAGAGCGGGCTGATCTCGATATGCCGGTCGATGCCGAAGAGGCGCGCGAGCCAGAGCGCCGCGAGCAGCGTGTAGCCGGTCTCGGTCTCGGCGATGAGGAAGCGGACCGGAACCGCCTCGTCGATGTGCTTGACGATCTCGGCGATCGTCATCATCAGCCGGGCCGCCGAGGTCTGCTCGGCGAGGAGGCTGCCGAAGCTCACCTTCTGCGAGGTGGTCCTGTCGAGGGCGGCGTTGATCGCGGCGAAGAGCGCGCGGCGATGGGCGGGATCCTCGGGCGGGTCGGCGATTCCGAGGCGCTGGCGGACGACGTTGTGGAGCTGTGCGGCGTTGAGGCGCACATGCGTGTGCGCGAGCGCCATGCCGTGCGAGACGAGGCCGGCGCGGGCGACGCAGAGCGCGAGGCGCGTGTGGTCGTCCTCGCTCGCGGCGAGGGCTTTCTCGAAGAGCGGCAGCAGCGGCGCGGGCGAGGTCAGCGCCGCCTCGCGATGATCGACGAGGGCGTGCGCGAAGCCGGCGACGCCAGCGGGATCGGGCCCATCCGGGCAGGCGGCGAGCTGCGCGGCCACGGCCTCGATGGCGGCCTCGACGCGCGCGGCGATCGGGGCGGCGGGCGCCAGCACGGCGAGCCCGGCGTGCAGGCGCTGAAGCTGGAGGCGCTTCATCTCGAGCCGCAGCCGGATCGTTTCCCACCAGCCGATGTCGGTGCGGCCGTCGGTGTCGTAACCGACCCAGCTCGAGAGCACGATCGGGCGCGGGACGAGGCTGGTCCAGCGATCCGGCCAGGCGGTGCGGGCGACCGAAAGCAGTGCGGCGTTGAAGCGGTCGATCGCGTCGCGGCCGTTGGCGATCGCCGCCACCGAAGCCGCGAACTCCTGGCCGAGCGTGATCGGCGGCGGGCGGTGTGATGCAAAGGTGGGCGACGCAAAGCTGGGCGACGCAAAGGACGAAGCCGGCCGCCCCGACGCCATCTCCGCCAGTGCATGCCCGACCTCCGCCGGCAGCGAGAAGGTGGGGTGCGCGGTGAAGACGGCGGCGAAGCGCGTGCGCTCGACCAGGGCGCGGTATTCGGCGAGCCGCACCGGGCTGTCCTCGGGGTCGGGGCGGAGCAGGTGCTGGGCGAGATCGGCGAGCACGCGGTCGTTCTCGGCCGGATCGGTGCCGCCGACATAATGGGCGAGCCGGCGGGCGCGATCGGCGAAGCCGGCGTCGCGCAGATGGCGGATCAGGCCGCCGATCGCTTCTTCCGAAAGCGCGCCGTCATCCATCCGGCGCTCGATCGCGAGCGCCACCAGAAGGACCGGATTGCCGAACGGGTCCTCCTCGAGGCGCGCTCCGAGCCGCGCGGCGAGCGCAAGCAACTCGTCCGCGAGCGGAACCGAACCCTCGATCGGCGGAGCCAGGCTCGTGTCGGGCACGGACCCATCATGCCGGCCATTGTGCAGCCGCAGCAAGCAGAGAGTTGAGGCCCAGAGCGGGATGGGATCGCTCACGCTCACCCGTTCCGCTCTCGGTCACTGTTTCATCGCGTTACTCAGACCTCCGGCGATTCCGCCTTCGGTCATCGCGCTCTACTGCGGAAGCCTTGCCCAATCCACGGCATGGGCGAAGAAGCGGAGCCCGCCGGTGCCGCCCGGCTCCCAGCCGCCGTCATGGCCGGCGAAGCCCTGCGCCACCGGGATGCTGAGCGCATTGTGCCTGCCGGCCTGCGCTTCCTCGGGACCCTCCGCTTCGAGCGCCGCCGGCGTCTTCTCGCTCGGCCGGATGACGGCGATATGTCCGGGCCTCCCGGGATCGGGATTCTCATAGACGGCGACGACGAGAGATCCCTGGTTGGCGAGGCTCTGCGCCGTCTTCGCGTCCACTTCCTTCCAGCCCGCCTCTTCGCCTTGCCCCTCGAGCCAGCGGAACTGCGCATTGGCAAGCAGGTCCTGGCCGTGCTCGGGCGGGCGCAGCAGATAGACGCCCATCCGATCGGCCATCGCGGCGGCGTAGGAGCTGCAGTGCGTCGCATTCGGCGACCAGCCGGGACGGTCCGGGTCCGGCTCCCCGGTCAGCCAGTCGATATGGACATGCGGCTGCCAGAGATGCTCGACCCCGGAGCGATCCAGCAGGGCGGCGAGGCGCTGCCCGTCCGGCGTGATCCTCCCGCAGCACGGCTCCGCCCGCGCCGGGGCGGCGAAGGAGAGGCCGAGCAGGAGCGAGAGCGCCACCGCAGCGCGCGCGACAAAAAGCCGACCGTGCATTGGCCGCACCCTAGGGACGCAGCGGCGATGCGGCAATTCCCGGGCCGGGACTGAAATTGTGATCCGGCTCCTTGCGCGCGTCCCGGCGCTCCGGCGGGCTTGCGTGCCTCCCGCGGCTGGGCGATAGCACCGCCGCGCCCGAAGGGACCGTGACGCAAGTCTTTTTCGATCCGTCTACCGGAGCCCATAGGAGCCAAGTATGCTGTTTGCGCAACTGACCGACCTGCACGTCTGCCCGATGGGGGTGGCCGCCAACCGCGTGGTCGAGTCCAACACCCTTGTCGAGCGGGCGCTCAGGATGGTGAGCCGGATGCGCCCGGCGCCCGACGCGGTGATCCTCTCCGGGGATCTCGCCGAGAACGGCCTTCCCTCCGAATACGAGGTGCTGGCGGGGCTGCTCACGCGGTACCTCGATTGCCCGGTCTACGCCGTCCCCGGCAACCACGACCGGCGGGAGAATTTTCGCCGCGCCCTCTGCCACCTCCCGGGCGTCACCGCGGACCCGGAGTTCGTCCAATACGCAATCGAAACGCACCCGGTCCGCCTGGTGATGCTCGACACGCTGGTTCCCGGCGGCGGCTACGGCAGGCTCTCCCCCGGGCAGCTCGCCTGGCTCGATCAAACGCTGGCCGCCGAGCAACAGAAGCCGACGATCATCGTCATGCACCACCCGCCCTTCGATTGCGGCATCGCCCACATGGACCGGATCAAGCTCGAGGACGCCGCCGCCTTCGCCGCGATCATCGCCCGGCACCCCCAGGTGCGGCGGATCCTCTGCGGCCACGTGCACCGGCCGGTGACGACCCATGTCGCGCACGCCATTGCCAGCATCTCGCCCTCGGTCGCGCACCAGGTCGCGCTCGACCTCGATCCCAAGGGACCCTCGGCGTTCGTGATGGAACCGCCGGCCTTCCAGGTCCACCACATCAACGGAAGCGGCGGGATCGTCTCCCATACCGCCTACGTCGAAACCTACCCGGGACCCTTCCCGTTCGTCCTGTCCCCGGAATATCCCGGCAAATAGAGCAGATCGCGCCTGACTGGAATCGCGAAGCGATCCAGGGGCGCGTGAATCTGCTCGGCAAGACAAGGCCAGGGGCTGGGCCCCCCAAATGCGCGGCAAGGCCCGGCCTGGCGCCGGCGCCCCCAAAGCTGAACCCTTGGGCGCTGCGCGGCACAAAAAGAACGAGAGAGACGAGGGGTCGAGGGGGGCCAGGGCCCCCCTCGCCATCAGACGGATCAGACGGAGTAGTACATCTCGAATTCGACCGGGTGCGGGGTGTGCTCGAAGCGGTACACCTCGGTCCATTTCAGGGCGATGTAGCTCTCGACCTGGTCGGCGTTGAAGACGTCGCCGGCGAGCAGGAAGTCGTGGTCGGCCTCGAGCGCGCCGAGCGCCTCGCGCAAGCTGCCGCAGACCGTCGGGATGCCCTTCAATTCCTCCGGTGGCAGGTCGTAAAGGTCCTTGTCCATCGGGTCGCCGGGATGGATCTTGTTGCGGATGCCGTCGAGCCCGGCCATCAGCATCGCCGCGAAGGCGAGGTAGGGGTTGGCCGCGGCATCCGGGAACCGTACCTCGACGCGCTTGCCCTTGGGGCTGGTGGCGTAGGGGATGCGGCACGACGCCGAGCGGTTGCGGGCCGAGTAGGCCAGCAGCACGGGCGCCTCGAAGCCCGGGATCAGCCGCTTGTAGCTGTTCGTGGCGGGGTTGGTGAAAGCGTTCAGCGCCTTCGCGTGCTTGATGATGCCGCCGATATAGTAGAGCGCCATCTCCGAGAGGTCGGCATAGCCGTTGCCGGCGAAGAGCGGCTTGCCGGCCTTCCAGATCGACTGGTGGCAATGCATGCCCGAGCCGTTGTCGCCATAGATCGGCTTCGGCATGAAGGTCGCGGTCTTGCCGTAGCTGTTGGCGACATTGTGGATGCAGTATTTGTAGATCTGCATCGCGTCGGCCATCTTGACGAGCGGGTTGAACTTGATGCCGAGCTCGTGCTGGCTCTGCGCCACCTCGTGGTGGTGCTTCTCGATCCCGACGCCCATCTCGCCCATGGTCGAGAGCATCTCGGCGCGCAGGTCGCTGTCGGAATCGACGGGCGGAACGGGGAAGTAGCCGCCCTTGATCGCCGGGCGATGCCCGGTGTTGCCCTCGGGATAATCCTTGGTCGATGCTTGCGGGCCCTCGGTGCTGTCGAGCTGGAACATGCCGTAGTTCCCGCCGGTGCCGAAGCGCGCCGAATCGAAGACGAAGAACTCGGCCTCGGGGCCGAAGAAGGCGGTGTCGCCGAGCCCGGTCGAGCTGAGATAGGCCTCGGCCTTCTTGGCGGTCGAGCGCGGATCGCGGCCGTAGGGCTGGCCGGTCGAGGGCTCGAGGATGTCGCAGAACAGGATGAGCGACGGCTTGGCCGCGAAGGGATCCATGCAGGCCGTGTCCGGATCGGGCATCAGGATCATGTCGCTCTCGTTGATCGCCTTCCAGCCGGCGATCGAGGAGCCGTCGAACATGATGCCATCCTTGAAGGCTTCCTCGTCGATGGTCCCCACGGCCTGGGCCGTGTGCTGCCACTTGCCGCGCGGGTCGGTGAACCGCAGGTCCACGTACTCGACCGAGTGCTCCTTCAGCATGTCCATGACCTTGCTCACGCCGCCTCCGGGCGGGCTGGGCCGCTTCGCCATTCGTCTCTCCATCCTTGCTTGTGGTCGTCGAAGTGGGGGGTCGTCGTTTAGGGGGGGCCGTCAGGTGGGAAGGTGCCGCATCGCCGGAGATCGGCGAGGCGGGTCGTCGGGTTTCTCAGATCGCGTCCTCGCCCCGCTCTCCGGTGCGGATGCGGATTACCTCCTCTATATTGCTGACGAAGATTTTGCCGTCGCCGATGCGTCCGGTGCGCGCGGCGGTCATGATCGCCTCGATCGCCCGCTCGGCCATCGCGTCGTCGCACACGACCTCAAGTTTCGCTTTGGGCAGGAAATCCACGACATACTCGGCGCCGCGATAGAGTTCGGTGTGGCCCTTCTGCCGACCGAATCCCTTCGCTTCGACCACGGTTATTCCCTGCAATCCGACTTCGTGCAACGCCTCCTTCACCTCGTCGAGTTTGAACGGCTTGATCACGGCTTCGATCTTTTTCATTGCACGCTCGCGTCCGGCCAGGCCGGAGCACCCTCCTTTTGCGTCCGATCCGCCGCGACCCGTCACGCGCTTGACAAGGGCCGCCCCAAAGGCTTGCACGCGGCGTGCCAGAATGGCAATGCCGGCCCGTGATGCCGGGGTCGCAACATGATGCCCGGATTACCGCCTCTTCCTTGGGCGAAGTGCGAGGTTCTGCCCGCTTCTGAGGCAGCGCCGGCCGCGTCAAACAGGCTTGCAAGTCGCGCCTCGCTGGGCCATATCGCGCCCGCCGGCCCTGCCTCGCCGCCTTTGGCGAGGCGCCGGTAATTCACACGCGGGGCGCCTTTCCCGGCCCATTCGTAATCCCACGGGGCCGGGTCCGGTGCGAGAAGCCTGGCCCCGCGGAGGCTCAACCGGACGAGAGGAAAGGACGCGCCCCATGGCGATGCCCGAATTCAGCCTGCGCCAGCTGCTCGAGGCCGGCGTCCATTTCGGCCACCACACACGGCGGTGGAACCCGCGCATGGGCCCCTACCTCTTCGGGGTCCGCAACCAAGTCCACATCATCGATCTCGAGCAGACCATGCCGCTGCTCGCGCGCGCGCTCAACGCGGTCCGCGACGTGACCGCCGCCGGCGGGCGCGTGCTCTTCGTCGGCACCAAGCGCGCGGCGGCCGAATATGTCGCCGAGGCGGCGAAGCGCTGCGGCCAGTACTACGTCAACCATCGTTGGCTCGGCGGCACGCTGACCAACTGGAAGACCATCACCGGCAGCATCAAGCGGCTGCGCCAGATCGAGGAGCTGCTCTCCGGCGACACGCATGGCCTGACCAAGAAGGAGGTGCTGGAGATCACCCGCGACCGCGACAAGCTCGAGCGGGCGCTGGGCGGCATCAAGGAGATGGGCGGGCTGCCGGACATCCTCTTCGTGATCGACACGAACAAGGAAAAACTCGCGATCGAGGAGGCCGAGAAGCTGCACATCCCGGTGGTCGCGGTGCTCGACAGCAACTCGGACCCGCGCGGCGTCACCTACCCGATCCCGGGCAACGACGATGCGATCCGCGCCATCAACCTCTATTGCGAGCTGGTGGCCGGCGCCGTCCTCGAAGGGATCAGCGCCGAGCTCGCCGCCACCGGGGCGGACCCGGGCGCGGCCGAGGAGCTGCCGCCGGAGCCGATGCCAATGCCGGGGCCAATGCCGGGGCCAATACCGGCGCCGATGCCAATGCCCGGGCCGGCGCCGGCGGTCGAGCCCGAGCAAGCGGCCGGATGACGATCTGGGGGAAGCACGATGGCTGAGATCACGGCTTCGCTGGTCAAGGATCTGCGCGAGAAGACCGGCGCGGGAATGATGGACTGCAAGCGGGCGCTGAGCGAGACCGGGGGCGACCTCGAGTCCGCCACCGACTGGCTGCGCAAGAAGGGCCTGGCCGCCGCCGCCAAGCGGGCGGGGCGGGCAGCCAGCGAGGGGCTGGTCGCGATCGCGTCGCGGCCGGGCCGGGCGGCGATGGTCGAGGTCAATGCCGAGACCGACTTCGTCGCCCGCAACCAGACCTTTCAGGATTTCGTCGCCGCCGTCGCCGCCGTCGCGCTCGAGGTCGGCGAGGACCTCGCGGCGATCCTCGCCGCGCCGCTGCCCGGCAGCAGCCGGACCGTCGCCGAGGAGGCGACCCGCCTGGTGGCGACCATCGGCGAGAACATCGCCGTGCGCCGCGCCCGGGTGCTCGCCGCGCCGGTGGTGGCGAGCTACATGCACGCCGCCCTCCGCCCCGGCCTCGGCCGGATCGGCGTGATCGTCGGCCTCGAGGGCGTGGGCGAGGCGGACGCGCTGCTTGAGCTCGGCCGCCTGGTCGGCATGCACATCGCGGCGAGCCGGCCCGAGGCGATCGACATCGCCGGCGTCGATCCCGCCGCGCTCGAGCGCGAGCGGGCGGTCCTCGCCGAGCAGGCGCGCGCCTCCGGCAAGCCCGAGGAGATCATTGCCCGGATGGTCGATGGGCGGATCCGCAAATACTACGAGGAGGTCGTCCTGCTCGAGCAGGTCTGGGTGCATGACGGCGAGAGCCGGGTCGCCGCCGTCCTGAAGAAGTCCGGGGTCAAGCTCTCCGGGTTCGCCCGCTTCGCGCTCGGCGAGGCTGCGGACAAGCCGGCCGCGGAACCCGGCGCCGGAGAGACCGCTTGAGAATGCGGCTTGCGGTGGGTCGGAGGCACGGCCGGCGCCGGCCGGCGCGGCTTTCGAGAAGCGGCGGGGCCCTAAGATCAATATGGCTTCTGGCGGAGAGCGAAGCGATCCGCCGAAGCCCAGGGGAAGCCATGAAATTGATCGCCAAACCGTGGTAGGCCGAGAGCACCGGAAGCCGAGATTGCCACGTCGGACGACGACCGCAGTCGCACTCCCAAACGGTCTCTGAGACGCCCGGCCTCTCGTCTCCCTTGTTCCTCCTCAGGGCGCGTCCTATGAGGAACCGTTCGTCGCCCGAAGAGAGCAGCTGAGAGAGGTCCGATTCGATGCTGCTGCAGCCGGCCTACAGGCGCGTCCTCTTGAAAGTGTCAGGCGAGGCCCTGATGGGAAGGCGCGAGTATGGCCTCGATACCGAGACGCTGCGGGCGATCGCCGCCGACATCGAGGACGTCGTGGCGCTCGGCGTGCAGGTCTGCATGGTGATCGGCGGCGGCAACATCTTCCGCGGCGTTTCCGGCGCCGCGGGCGGCATGGACCGTGCCCAGGCGGACTATATCGGCATGCTCGCCACCGTGATGAACGCGCTGGCGATGCAGAGCGCGCTCGAGAGCCGCGAGGTGCCGACCCGGGTGCAGTCCGCGATCCCGATGGCGAGCGTCTGCGAGCCCTATATCCGCCGCCGCGCCCAGCGGCACATGGAGAAGGGGAGGGTGGTGATCTTCGCCGCCGGCACCGGCAATCCCTTCTTCACCACCGACACCGCCGCCGCGCTGCGCGCCACCGAGATGGGCTGCGACGCGCTGCTCAAGGGCACCCAGGTGGATGGCGTCTATTCCGCCGATCCGCGCAAGGTGCCGGGTGCCGCGCGCTACGAGGAGCTCTCCTATCTCGACGTGCTGGCGCGCGACCTCAGCGTGATGGACGCGGCGGCGATCAGCCTGGCGCGCGAGAACGGCCTGCCGATCCTGGTCTTCAACATCCACGCGCCCGGCGCCTTTGCCCAGGTAATGCGCGGGGAGGGGCGGTTCACCCGGATCGTCGAGCCGCAATGATCTGCAAGGCGGGCAACAGGAACCCCGGCGGCCGGACCGAGAGCTAGGGAGGCGGGCAGTGGCGGCGGATCTCAACGCCCTCAAGGAGGATTTGCAGCGGCGGATGGACGGCGCGATCGAGACGCTCAGGCGCGAGTTCGCCGGCCTGCGCACCGGCCGGGCCAATCCCGCGCTGCTCGAGCCGGTCAAGGTCGAGGCCTATGGCACCGAGATGCCGCTCACCCAGCTCGGCACCGTGAGCGTGCCGGAGCCGAGGATGATCGCGGTCCAGGTATGGGACCGCGCACTGGTCGGCGTGGTGGAGAAGGCGATCCGCGATTCCGGCCTCGGGCTCAACCCGATGGCCGACGGGCAGCTCGTGCGCGTGCCGATCCCGAGCCTCACCGCCGAGCGCCGCGCCGAGCTCGCCAAGGCCGCCGGCCGCTACGCCGAGGGCGCCCGCGTCGCCGTCCGCGCCGTCCGTCGCGACGGGATGGAGCATATCCGGCAGTTCGAGAAGAAGGGCGAGATCAGCCAGGACGCGATGACCCGCTGGTCTGACGAGGTGCAGAAGCTGACCGACCTTTACGTCAAGCGCGTCGACGACGCCCTGGCGGACAAGGAGCGGGAGATCCGGCAGGTCTGACCCCATGACCTCAGCCCTGGACCAGACCAAGGCGCCGCCGCCTTTGCCCGGCGAGACGGCCCCCGTCGAGAAACCGGCCGGGAAAGACGCGCGCGCGCCGGCGGAGCGGGTGCCGGCCCACGTCGCCATCATCATGGACGGCAACGGCCGCTGGGCGCGGGCGCGCGGCCTGCCGCGCGCGGCCGGCCACCGCGCCGGCGCGGAGGCGGTGCGCCGGGCGATCAAGGGGGCGATCCATCACGGCGTCCGCTGGCTCACTCTCTATGCCTTCAGCGCCGAGAACTGGCGCCGCTCGCCGGCTGAGGTGCTGGACCTGACCGGCCTGCTGCGCCACTATCTCAAGAGCGAGATCGCCGCCCTCGCCGAAGAAGGGGTGCGGCTCTCGGTGATCGGCGAGCCCGGCCGCTTCGCCGCGGACATCCAGGCCGAGCTGGCCGCGGCCGAGAGCCGCACCGCCGGCAACGAGCGCCTCCACCTCACCGTCGCCCTCTCCTACGGCGCGCGCGCCGAGATCCTCGCCGCCGTGCGCGTGGCGGCGGCGGCGATCGCCGCCGGACGGCTCGATCCGCGGGAGCTCGACGAGGCGCGCTTCAGCCGCTTCCTCGCCACCGCCGCGATGCCGGACCCCGACCTGATCCTGCGCACCAGCGGCGAGCAGCGGCTCTCGAACTTCCTCCTCTGGCAGGCGGCCTATTCCGAGCTCGTCTTCCTCGACGTGCTGTGGCCCGACTTCGCCGAGACGGACTTCGCCGCCGCACTGGCCGAATACCGGCGCCGGGAGCGGCGCTTCGGCGCCCGGCCCGGCTGAGCACGTGCTGTCGCGCTTCGGCGATCTTCCGCAGCGGCTGCTCTCGGCACTGGTCCTGGCGCCGATCGCGCTCGGCTGCCTCTGGCTCGGCGGCGTTGCCTGGGCGCTCCTGGTCACCCTCGCCGGCGTCGCGATCGCGGTCGAATGGGTGCGGGTCTGCCGTTTTTTCCCGCTCAGCCTGCCCGGGCTGCTGCTGCCCGTCCTGGTGGCCGCGGCGAGCCTCGGCGCGGCCTCTGGGTTCGGCCTGCCCGTGCTCGCCGCCATCCTCGCCGTCGGCGCCGCGCTGGCGGCCGGAACCGGCGGCGGCGCCGGAGCGCGACGGTGGCTCGCGGCCGGCCTCTGCTATCTCGGCCTCGCTGCCGTCGCGACCGTCTGGCTCCGCCTCCGCGGCCCGGCGGGCCTTGGCAACATGCTGTTCGTGGTGCTCATCGTCTGGGCGAGCGACTCGGGCGCCTACCTGGTCGGGCGCGTGGTCGGCGGGGCCAAGCTCGCGCCCCGGATCTCCCCCTCCAAGACCTGGGCCGGAGCCGTGGGCGGCCTCGCCTTCGCGGTCGCCGCCGGAATCCTGGTGGCCGAGGGCTTTGCTGCCGGCCCCTCGGCAGGCGTCGTGCTGGCCTCGACGACGCTCGGTGTGGCATCACAGGCCGGGGATCTCCTGGAGAGCGTCTTCAAGCGGCGATTCGGCGTCAAGCAGTCGGGCACCCTGATCCCCGGGCATGGCGGCGTCCTCGACCGGTTGGATGGCGTTCTGGCCGCCGTCCCGGCGGCGGCGATCCTCGCATTGGCGCTCGGACCCGGAGTGGAGCTTTGGCGGTGAAAACGGTGAGCGTCCTCGGCAGCACCGGTAGCGTCGGCCGGCAGACCGTCTCGCTGCTCGCTGCCCATCCGGAGCGCTTCCGCGTGCGCGCGCTGGTGGGCGGCAAGAACGCCGCGCTGCTCGCCGAGCAGGCCCGGCTGCTCGGCGCCGAGCGGGTCGTGATCCGCGACCGCGCCGGGCTCGCCGCGCTGGCCGCCGCCCTCGCCGGCAGCGGGATCGAGGTCGCCGCCGGGGCGGACGCGGTGGTGGCGGCGGCCGCGCTCCCCGCCGACTGGACGATGGCGGCGATCAGCGGGGCCGCCGGCCTGCCGGCGACGCTCGCCGCGATCCGCCGCGGCGGGACGATCGCGCTCGCCAACAAGGAGGCGCTGGTCTGCGCGGGCGAGATCATGCTCAGCGCCGTCGCCGCCGCCGGGGCCTGCCTCCTGCCGGTCGATTCCGAGCACAACGCGGTCTTCCAGTCGCTCGCCGACGGCAATCGCGGCGCGCTGGAGAAGATCGTGCTCACCGCCTCGGGCGGCCCGTTCCGCACCGCGAGCCTCGCCGAGATGGCGGAGGCGACGCCCGAAGCCGCGCTCAAGCACCCGATCTGGTCGATGGGCGCCAAGATCAGCATCGATTCCGCGACCCTGATGAACAAGGGGCTCGAACTGATCGAGGCGGCCTGGCTCTTCGCCCTGCCCGAGCAATCAATCGGCGTGCTGGTCCATCCCCAGGCGGTGGTCCACGGGCTCGCCTTCTATGCCGACGGCAGCGTGCTCGCCGGCCTCGCCTCGCCCGACATGCGCGTCCCGATCGCCCACGCCCTGGCCTGGCCGGAGCGCCTCGCGACCTCGGCCCCGCGGCTCGATCTCGCCCTCCTCGCCCGCCTCGACTTCGCCGAGCCGGACGACCGGCGCTTCCCCGCGCTCGGGCTCGCGCGGGCCGCGATCCGCGCCGGCGGCGCTGCCGCGGCCATCCTGAGCGCGGCCAACGAGACCGCGGTCGAGGCGTTCCTGGCCCGGCGGATCGGGTTCCTCGACATCGTCCGCGTCGTCGAATCGGTGCTGGAGAGCATGGGCGCGCCTGCCGCGCCGACGCTCGAGAGCGTCTTCGCGCTCGATGCCGAGGCCAGGCGCCACGCCGAGCGCTTCGCCGCCATGGGCACGCGCACGCTGGTGGGCGGCCGGTTCGAAGGGGGCGGGTTTGACGAGGTCCCCGGAGAGATCGCCGGAGATGCGCTCGGCGGCCTCCAGGGGAGCCCCCAAGGGAACCGCCAGGACAACCCCCCGGGGAACAAAATGTGGGACAAAGAGTGGGGCCGAGGGTGGCGCTGATGATCGATCTGCTCCGCACAATCGTCTCGTTCCTGGTCGTCCTCGGAATCCTCATCTCGGTGCACGAGTTCGGCCACTACCTCGCCGCCCGGTTCTGCGGCGTGCATGTCGAGGCCTTCTCGATCGGCTTCGGCCGCTCGCTCGCGACCTGGCGCGACCGCCAGGGCACCGAATGGCGCCTCGCCGCGCTGCCCCTCGGCGGCTACGTCAGGCTGCACGGCCAGGAGCCGCTCGAGACCGTGACCGCGGAGGAGCGCGCGCGCTGGATCCCCGGTCGCGCCTTCCAGGAGAAGCCGGTCGGCGCGCGGGCGATCGTCGTCGCCGCCGGGCCGTGCGCCAACTTCGTGCTCGCCGTGGTGCTCTTCGCGCTGCTGTTCGCAACCGCCGGGCGGCCGGTGGTGATGCCGGTCGTCGACACCGTCGTGCCGGGCGGCGCCGCCGCCGCGGCAGGGCTTCATCCCGGCGATCACATCGTCGCGATCGGCACGACGAAGGTGCGGAGCTTCGCCGACATCCAGCGCCTGATCGAGGCGGAGCCCGACCGCAACGTCACCCTCTCGGTGGTGCGCGGGGGCCATACGATCAGCCTCCCCGTGCACACCGGCGAAGCGCGCGTCGCCGGCACGGAGCGCGGCGTGCTCGGCATCAGCGGCGACACCGCCGCCTTCCAGCGACTCGCGCCCGGCGCAGCGATCGCCGCCGCGGTCAGCGAGAGCGTGAGCGTCGGCGGCGCGACGCTGAACGGCGTGTGGCAGATCGTCACCACCAGGCACGGCTCCGCCGAACTTGGCGGCCCGCTGCGCATCGCCGAGCTTTCGGGCCAGGTCGCGGCCCTCGGCGTCGTGAGCTTCGTCTCGTTCATCGCGGTGCTGTCGATCAATCTCGGGTTGCTCAATCTCCTGCCGATTCCCATCCTCGATGGCGGCCACCTGCTTTTCTTCCTCGCCGAGGCGCTCCATGGCAGGCCGCTCTCCGCCCGCGCGCAGGAGATCGGGCTGCGCGCGGGCCTCGCGCTCCTGGTCTGCGTTTTTGTGTTCGCCACCTGGAACGATCTCGCGCATCTTGGCATGGTGCGCTGGATGAAGAGCCTGTGAGCTTCATTGCCGTGGCGCACCGCGGGTTGGCGGGCGGCCGGACGCGTGCCTATTCTCCCTACTCCCTTCCTCTCGGCCCGCTTCCCCTGGCCACCGCCGCCTCGTGTCTCGCCCCCGCCTGACCAGCGGCCATCGGAGAACCCGCCGTTTGCGTCGCATCGCCACAGCATGTCTCGCGGTTGCATTCTGCCTGCTCCTGCCGCTGCCGCGCATGGAGGCCCAAGCCCAGGCGCCGGCAACGGGTTCGGCCGCTTCCGCCACCGAAGGGCGGATCGCCGCGATCCAGGTCGTGGGGAACCGGCGGATCGAGGCGAGCACGATCCTCTCCTACATGCTGCTCCAGCCCGGCGACCCGTTCGACCCGAGCCTGATGGACCGCAGCCTCAAGACGCTTTACGCAACCGGCCTCTTCAGTGACGTAAAGCTCGCGCGCGTGGGCAACACGCTGGTCGTTACGGTCGCCGAGAACCCGGTGGTGAACGAGGTCGCCTTCGAGGGCAACCATGAGCTCTCCGACAAGGAGCTCACCGCCGTGGTCACGCTCCGCGCGCGCGCGGTGTTCACCGCCGAGGCCGCCGAGCAGGACCGCGAGAAGATCCTCACCGCCTATGCGGAGAAGGGCTACTACGCGACGACGGTGGTGCCCAAGATCATCAAGCTGCCGGAGAACCGGGTCAACCTGGTGTTCGAGATCAATGACGGGCCGGCCACCTTCATCAGCCGCATCGTCTTCGTCGGCAACCATGTCTTCGGCGCCGCCACGCTCTCGACCGTGATCAGCTCGCGCGAGGAGGCCTGGTGGCGCTTCTTCAGCAACGCGGACAGCTACAACCCCGAGCGCGTCAGCTACGACGAGGAGCAGCTGCGCCGCTTCTACCTGCGCAACGGCTATGTCGATTTCAACGTCACGCACGTCCAGGCCGAGCTCTCGCCGGACCACCGCTCCTTCATCGTCACCTTCGTGCTGAGCGAGGGCAGCCGCTACCGCGTGAGCTCGGTCGCGGTGGTCTCGCATCTGCCGAAAGTGTCGGGGGCGTCGCTCGCGCCGCTGCTGACGATCGGCAAGGGCGACTGGTACGACGGCGACGCCGTGCAGCAATCGGTGCAGGCGATCTCGAACAAGCTGCAGAACGGCGGCTACGCCTTCGCCGAGGTCCACCCGATCCCGACGCTCGATCGGAAGAACCACACCATCGGGCTGGTGTTCGACGTCGTCGAGGGGCCGCGCGTCTATATCCAGCGCATCGACATCAGCGGCAACACCCGCACCCAGGACCAGGTGATCCGGCGCGAGTTCAATCTCGCCGAGGGCGACGCCTTCAACGCCGCCTCGATCCAGGCGACCCAGCAGAAGCTGAAGGACCTCAATTATTTCGGCACCGTCAACATCACCACCTCGCCGGGCTCGTCGCCGGACCGGGTGATCGTCAACACGGCCGTGACCGAGAAGGCGACCGGCGAGCTCACCATCGGCGGCGGCTACTCGACCGATATCGGCGCGCTGCTCAATGTCGGGCTGCAGGAGAACAACATCGTCGGCAGCGGGATCAACGCCGGCATCAACGGCATCCTGGCGCAGCGGGAAAGCTCGATCGACCTCTCGGTGGTCAATCCCTATTTCCTCGGCCGCAACCTGCTCGCCGGCATCGACCTCTACGACATCACCAACAACAACCAGACCATCGCCGAATACAACGAGAACCGCATCGGCTTCACGACCCGGTTGGGCTACAACTTCAACGATCATGTGTCACAGGAGTGGGACTACTCGCTGGTCAGCCGCGATATCGTCAATATCGCGAGCACGGCGAGCGAATATATCTTCGCCAACTCCGGCACCAACGTGCTCTCCCAGGTCGGTACGACGCTGGTCTTCGACTGGCGCGACAGCACCATCAACCCGACGAAGGGCTTCGTTCTGCGGGCGGGCGCCGATTACGCGGGGATCGGCGGGAACGCCGATTTCGTTCGCCTGCACGCCGACGGAGCCTATTATATTCCCCTTGTCGGTCTGTTCGGCGATGGCTGGGGGATCTCGGAATCGGGAAGCTATGGCGATCTCGTCCCGATCGCCCACGAACCGAACATCCTCGACAATTTCTATCTCGGCGGCTCCAATCTGCGCGGGTTCGAGGATGGCGGCGTCGGGCCGCACGTTATCTCGACCGGCGACAGCCTCGGCGGGCGCTTCCTCTGGACGGAGTCGACGCAGCTGAATTTCCCTCTCCCTGTCAATCCCGATCTCGGGCTCAGCGGGCGCGTCTTCGTCGACACCGGGTCCGACTGGGGCATCAAGGAGAACTATGGGCCGATCGTCGACTATGCGCAGCCGCGCATCGCCGCCGGTTTCGGCGTCTCATGGGACTCGCCGCTCGGCCTGCTCAGTATCGACCTTGCCTGGCCGATCGTCGACAAACCGTTCGATCAAACGCAGGTCTTTCGTTTCGGCTTCGGCACGAGGTTCTAGTGCGCATCCTTTCCCTCATCATGGCCGCCTTCCTGGCGGTTCCGCTGCTCCTGCCCCACGCGGGCGTGGCTCAAACGCAACTCGCGCAAGCGGCGCCCTCGCAAGGGCCGGGCTGGTTCGTTCCGGGCCAGCATCCGGCCGGCGCGCCGGCGCCTGCCCGTCCGGCGCCGGCACCTCTCGCGCCCCGTCCGGCCGCCGCCGCCGAGCCGCCGTCGATCCCGCAGCTGCCGGCGCTGCCCAGGGAGGCGTCGCCGCCGGCCGCGATCATGGGCGTGCTCAGCGTGCCGGACGTCTATCGCCAGTCGAGCGCCGTGCAGGGGATCGAGAAGGTCATCAACGCGCGGCGCGACGCGCTCAACCAGGACGCGGTCAAGGAACAGGCGACCTGGCGGCAGATGCAGGAGTCCCTGGCGCATGACCGGCCCAAGCTCACGCCGGAGCAGATCCGCGCCCGCGAGGCCGCGCTCCAGGACCGCATCACCAACGCCCAGAAGGTCTTCTCCGGACGCAACCAGCAGATCCAGGAGGCGGCCCAGGTCGCGATCGGCGAGGTCAACCGCATGCTGATCGCGGTCATCCGCCAGGTCGCCGAGAGCCACGGGATGAACCTGGTCCTGCATCGCGAGCAGGTGGCGCTCAACATGAACGCGTTCGACATCACCGACGAGGTGGCGAAGAACCTCAATCTCCGGCTGCCCTCGGTGACCGTCCCGCCGGACAGCGCGATGCCGGTGGGGCAGGCCGCCGATGCCGGGCAGGAGGGCCCACCCGACGCCATGGCAGGCGGTCCGGCGGGGCCGCTTCCGCTGCCTCCGCTGCCGGCCGGCGGCGCGGCAAAGCCTTGAGGGATGCCGGAGGCGACCCCAGAGGGCACGGTCCGAGCGGGGACGGTCCGAGGGGGCGCGGGGGATCCGCGATTCTACGTCCGCTCCGGGCCGCACGCGCTCGCCGCCGTGGCCGCCGCCGCGGGCGGGCGGACTGAGGCCGCGGAGCGCCTGCTCGGCGGCGTAGCACCACTGCAGACCGCCGGGCCGGGCGACGTGAGCTTCCTCGACAATCGCCGCTATCTCGACGCCCTCGAGCGGACCCGGGCCGGCGCGGTGATCGTCCATCCCGATCTCGCCCCGCGCGTGCCCCCCGCCACCGCCGCCATCGTCACCGCCGAGCCCTATCCGGGCTGGGCGCGGGTCGCCGCCCTCTTCCATCCCGCCCCGCCGCTGCACCCGGGCATCCATCGGAGCGCCGTGGTGGGCGAGGGGGCGCTGATCGACCCAACCGCCGAGGTCGGGCCGCTCGTCGTCATCGGCGCCCGGGCGGAGATCGGCCCGCGCTGCCGGATCGGGCCCGGCGCGGTGATGGGCGAGGGGGTCGTGGTCGGGCCGGATTGCCGAATCGGTGCCCAGGCGAGCGTGAGCCACGCCATCCTCGGCGCTCGGGTGCGGCTTTTCCCGGGGGCGCGGATCGGCCAGGACGGCTTCGGCTTCGCCATCACCGAGGAGGGCTTCCTCAGCGTGCCCCAGCTCGGAAGGGTGGTGCTGGAGGACGATGTCGAGGTCGGCGCCAACACCACGATCGATCGCGGCTCGGTCCAGGACACCGTGATCGGCGCCGGCTCGCGGCTCGACAACCTGGTCCAGATCGGGCACAACGTCCGGATCGGTCGGCTCTGCGTCATCGTATCTCAGGCCGGCATCTCCGGTTCGACGATCGTCGAGGACTTCGTGATGATCGGGGGGCAAGCGGGCCTCGTCGGTCACCTGCGCATCGGACGCAAGGCGCGACTCGGAGCACAGGCCGGGGTCATGGCGGACGTCGCGGCCGGAGCCGAGGTGGTGGGCAGCCCGGCCGAGCCGGTCCGCACATTCTTCCGCCAGATCGCCGTCCTCCGGCGGCTGGCGCGAGGGGAACAGCCGTCAGGCCGGCACAGGGGCAGGAAAACGAGCTGAATGGACGTCGCGGTTTCACGCAAGAACGGTGCCGTCGAGACCAACGGCGCCGAGAGCGGCTACAAAATCGACATCGAGCGCCTGCAAAAACTGCTTCCGCATCGCTACCCGATGCTGATGGTCGACCGCATCATCGACGTGGTGCGCGGTGTTTCGGCGATCGGCATCAAGAACGTTACGATGAACGAGCCTTATTTCCAGGGGCACTTCCCCGGCCATCCGGTGGTCCCGGGCGTGATGCTGATCGAGAGCATGGCCCAAACCTCGGCGGCGCTGGTGCTCGAGACGCTCGGGGAAGCCGCGGAAGGCAAGGTCGTTTACTTCATGTTCATCGACAACGCGAAGTTCCGCCGGCCGGTCACGCCGGGCGATCAGCTGCGCATCCGGGTGGTGAAGGAGCGCCAGCGCGGCAATGTGTGGAAGTTCGCCGGCGTCGCCACGGTCGACGGGCAGGTCGTGGCCGAGGCCGCCTACGCCGCGATGATCATCAATCCGTCCGAGCTGCCGTCGCGCAAAAACTGAAGCGTCTGGCCTCCGCCGGCCACCGCCACGCCCCCGGGCCACGCGGCCGCATCGTTCCACCGGCGTGTAAAGCCCGGCGGCGATGCAACATCGGGCAACAATCATTGACTTGGGGGAAGCGCGATTGCCCAGCATCGTCGCCGAACTTTCGCCTTGGTCTCCCCGCAACTCTCATACAACCTGCGAAAGCCCGATTGCCGATGGATCGCTTGCCCGAGGCACCCGAAATGCTCGAGCCGAACGTAGAACCGCTGCGGCAGGCGTTGCGGCGGCAGGCCGATATCCACCCGAGCGCGCTCGTTGCGGCCAAGGCGGTGATCGAGCCCGGCGCCGTGATCGGCCCATGGTGCCAGGTCGGCCCCGACGTCGTGATCGAGCGCGGGGCGCGGCTTCATTCCCACGTGGTGGTCGACGGCCATACGCGGATCGGCGCCGAGGCCGAGCTCTATCCCTTCTGCACCGTGGGCCTCGCCCCGCAGGACCTCAAATATCGCGGCGAGCCGACCGAATGCGAGATCGGCCCGCGCACGCACGTCCGCGAGCATTGCACGATCCACCGCGGCACCGTGACGGGAGCGGGTGTCACCCGCGTCGGCGCGGATTGCCTGGTGATGGCGGTCGCGCACGTGGCGCATGATTGCCAGATCGGCAGCAACGTCATCATTGCCAACAACGTCGTCATGGGCGGTCACGTGCATATCGCCGACCAGGCGGTGATCGGCGGCGCCGCGGCGATCCATCAGTTCGTCCGTATCGGCCGCGGCGTGATCATCAGCGGCGCGACGGGCGTCGGCGGGGACGTGGTTCCCTTCGGCACCGTCATCGGCAATCGCGGGCGCCTGGTCGGGCTCAACGTGATCGGGCTGCGCCGGCGCGGCTTCGGCGGCCCGACGGTCCACAAGCTCCGAGCGGTCTTCCGCTCCCTCTTCCGCGACGAGGGGATTTTCGCGGAGCGCCTGGCCGAGACCCGCGCTCGTTACGGCGAGGATGCGCTGGTGCGCGAGATCATGGCGTTCATCGACGCACCCACCCATCGCGGCCTGATCCGCGCCAGCCTCCGTTGGGACGGCGAGGACGCCGTCGCCTGATCGTCGGGCGGCGGCTCAGTTCACCGAAGGAACGCTCGGGTGGATCGGCTCCAGGCCGGCGAACGGCCGCGGCGCGTCCCCGGCCTCGTGCTCGGAAATCGCGATCGCCACCCAGATCGCCCAGACCGTGTCGGCGAGCCCGAGCGAGGCCGCCTCCTCGGCGAGCATCCTGAGGCACTGCGCAATCCCGCCGACGCTCGCCGCGCAGGCAACATTCGTCTCGCAGGCAACGTTTGCCGCGGGGGCGGCCGGCTCCTCCGGCGGGCGTGCCAGTCCGAGAGGCCGGGTCGTTCGCAATTTCCGCAAGCTCAAGGATCCTCTGGAATTCTTCGAACCTATGCCGCAATAGACGCGATCGCGGCAACCGGAAACAGCTTCAGGACACGAAGCGGCACGAATGATGCATTGCGCAATGAAGCGTGAAGAGCAGCGCGGGGCGTGCTTCGTTCGCGCGCGCGCCTGATGGACGGTGGCGCGGAGAGCGATCGTGCGGAAGGCGCTCGCTCGGGAAGTCTGGGCATCCTCGCCGGCGGCGGAACCCTGCCGGGACGGGTCGCCGCCGCCGCGCGCGCGGCCGGCCGCGGCGTGTTCGTGATCGGGCTCGAAGGCTTCGCGGACCCCACCGTGCTCGCGCCCTTTCCCCACGCCTTCGCCCGCGTCGGCGCGGCGGGGCGCATCCGCGACCTGCTGCGCGAGAATGCCTGCCGCGAGCTCGTGATGGTGGGCTCGGTGCGCCGGCCCTCGCTCCTCGCTCTCCGGCCCGATGCGCTGGCCGCACTGCTGCTCGCCCGGATCGGCCGCACCGCCTTCGCCGGCGACGACGGCTTTCTCTCGGCCATCGTCCGGGTGCTGGGCGAGGAGGGGTTCGCGGTCCTCGGCGTGGAGGCGGTGCTGCGCGAGGCGGTTGGGCCCGCGGGGCTGCTCTCCCGCGCCATGCCCGACGCCGCGGCGATGGCGGATATCGAGCGCGGCGTCGCCGTCGCCCGCGCCCTTGGCAGCGTCGATGTGGGCCAGGGCTGCGTGGTGCAGCAGGGGATCGTGCTCGCGGTCGAGGCGGCGGAGGGCACGGACGCGATGCTGGCGCGCGCCGCCGGGCTCGTCCGCCCGGGGCCGGGCGGCGTGCTGGTGAAGCTGGTGAAGCCCGGGCAGGACCGCCGGCTCGACCTGCCGACGCTTGGCCCGGAGACGCTCCGGCTGGCGCGGGAGGCGGGGTTGCGCGGGGTCGCGTTCGAGGCCGGCGGCACGTTGATCGTCGATCGCCCCGCGACCATCGCCGCCGCGGATGCCGGGGGGCTGTTCCTTCTCGGGCTCGATCCGGGTAATTTTGCCCCGGCGACGCAAGCGTGACGCAAGGAGCGAGCGAATGAGCACAGGCGATCAACGGCTGTTGCACACGATGATCCGGGTCAAGGATCTGGACGCGAGCGTGAATTTTTACACCAAGCTGCTCGGCATGAAGGAATTGCGCCGGCGTGAGGTGCCGGATGGCAAATACACGCTCTCCTTCGTCGGCTACGGCGACGAGGCGGACAGCAGCGTCATCGAGCTCACCTACAACTGGGGCAAGGACGACGGCTACGAGCTCGGCACCGGGTTCGGGCATCTCGCCGTGGGCGTACCCGATGTCGCGGCGACCTGCGCGAACCTGCGCACCGCCGGGGCGAAGATCACGCGCGAGCCGGGCCCGGTGAAGTTCGGCACCACGGTGATCGCCTTCGTGGAGGACCCGGACGGCTACAAGATCGAGCTTGTCGAACGTGGCTAGAAGGGGGCGTGGCTAGAAGGGGGCGTGGCTAGGAGGGGAGCGCGTTGACCGCCCCCGTGCCGATCCCTAGTCTCCGGACGCGGAAATTCGCGCCCAGGGCCGATCGCCGGCGATCTCCGGCGGCGCGCGACACGAGATAGTGGCTTGCCGGAACGGAGGGATGGCCGAGCGGCTGAAGGCGGCGGTTTGCTAAACCGTTGTACATCGTAAAGATGTACCGGGGGTTCGAATCCCCCTCCCTCCGCCAAATCAAACACTTAGGCCACCATCCGACCTCCTTTTCCGCCCTCGCTTCCTACGTGGCTGTGTCACTTTCTGTGTCACCTGCCGTCCGGCTGGCCGGTAGCCGAGGTAGATTCCTATCACCTTCACCGAGCTGTGCCCGAGATGGCGGGAAAGGTCGTAGATGTCGCGCCCGCCACGAATCTCGGCGATAGCGTAAGCGTGGCGGAGGTCATGGAGACGGAACCGCGGCGCCGCAGGCAAATGTCGGCCCGTCTATTGCACATACCGGCCAAGGCGCCCGTGTCGAGGGGGAGGGACGAGAACAGCCGCACCTCGCGCCCTCGAGGCGGTCGCGTGGCGGGTTGTACGTCGATCGTGCGGACGCGCCCGTTCTTGGTCTCGAGGATTGTCAAGGTGCGGCCGCGCACCTCCGACCAAGTTGTCCGCAGCGCCTCGCCTGCCCGCATTCCTGTGGCGCGGAGGAATCGGATAAGGGGGGCCAGTTCGGGGCGTTCCCGTTCGCATACCTTGATTGCCGCGGTGATCGTCGCGTCGTCAGGTGCGTGAATTTGAGCGCGCCGCTCCCGAATCATCGAACGGTCAAATGCACCGGAGGCGTTAGTCTCTACGAGGCCCTTGAAGCGCGCAAAAGCCAAGACCCGGCTCATCGTCGTAAGGTCTCGCCTAATGGTAGCGTTCGTGGCGCCTTCCGTCTGGCGAAGCTCGACATACTCGGCGATCACCGCAACCGCGATCTCTGGCAGTGGCTTGCCACGAAAATAGGGGTCGAGCTGGCGCAGGCTGACCCGGTAACGCTTGGCAGTTGCAGGTTTCAGGGCGTCGGCTTCGAGGACTCCGGCGGTGTAGGCGAGCACGCCGTCTTCCCATCGGGAGGCGTCGTGAACCCCGAACGCTTCGCTGTCCGCTTCCTTCTTGATCGCTTTGGGCCTGGCTCGCGATTCCCGAAGATCGCTCGTATGTAGGCTGACACGTTGGAGCTCGCCGCGCACCGAGTAACGGCCGTACCACGTAGTGCCGCGGCGGTATAAGTTGTCCGGCATCCGAAGGACGACTTTCGTTTGGCGATCCATTGCGCAAGATCACCGGGGTCAACGCGCCATTGTGAACCCACCATGAACGCTGGCAAGACCCTGTTCGCCGCCATCTGCTGCACTTCCCGAACCGAGATCCCGAGTCGGGTCGCCACGTCCGCGGGTCTGAGTGCCTGTGGATCCGCTGCGATAGGGTCAGCCGCAGGTGATGAAGCTTCGCCGTTGTGAGCCCGTTCGGCGTTGTCTTCGGTGAAGCGAAGGGCGGTCATCTCGACACCGCGCGCCATTCGCAGCCCTCGAAAAGAATGCCTGTACAATAAAGGCATTTTGTACACGTACGGTCACGATCCCCTGCCATAGCTCCGTACGATCGCATGCGGCACACACTGGTGGAATGATCGGGCCAGTTCGTGGGGATATCGGCCGTCCGCTCCGCATCGAAGTCTGCTCCGGCGATCGAGGCCAGGCTGCCGCTCTGTTTGAGGAAGTAGTCGTCAAACCTAGAGTAACGCTACCTCATCGAACGTGCCCGTGCGGGACGGATTGGCTGCGCTCCAAAGCCGAACCCGCCGTCGCAGACCACCCAATGAAGACCCGCTTGCCAGACCGGCGATGGGTGCGACCCAAACGAGGAGCACCCGCCAACCCCGCGCATTAGATCCCGGCGCCCGACGATCTCTTCGATCCAAAGATCCTTGAGCATTTGTCCTTCTTCTGCCCCCGTCAGCCGCAGCAGCGGCGGAGCACTCGGAGAAGCGTCGACGACCCGTTTGCGAATGGAGAGCCGTCTTTGGGCCGCACTACGGTGCCGCAAGTGTCGGCGGAGGAACGCCTCGACCGCATTCCCATTCGCGAAATCGTGGCGCCGGGCGGGGTCATCAGTGCCGATCCCGCCAGAAGGCCACGCGGGGGATCCACCGGCCAAGCAAGTCCTGGTCGGATTCAGCCCTCCCGAAGCGGCAACGGTCTCCTGCCCAGATCGCGGGCCTCCACCTAGATGCTGGTCGCGATCATCGCGTCACTCGTCCAGCGGGCAAGCATCGCGGAACGATCACATCTAACCCGTCTTATTCGTCGTCGGGTTCGAGAAGTACCCGATCGGCATAGGGA
>DATJTV010000153.1:0-7587 GCA_035503055.1 Acetobacteraceae bacterium | reverse complement strand
GCTCGCCTCAGCCGTTGGGCGGTTTTCGAACATCGGCGCGTTCGCCAACATGTCGAAGTGGGATTGCTGCGCCCCTGAAGAGTTCATCGCGTTTCCCCAAAGGAAGGGCCCGAGATCACAAGGATGTTGGGCACTGGTTCGCCGCGCGTCAAATGGGCTTGAGAACGTCGCCCTTCCCGTTCCGCGGCGAGGGCGGGAAGGTTCGCAATCCGCGCAAGCTGCTCAATTTGATGCGTCGCCGCGAAGGTCCGCTCACCACCCACGGCAGGCATTGGACCACACGCGGCCCGTGCCCCCCTTTTGGCACGCTGCAAAACACTGCGGGGTGACCGGGAAGGGCGCGAGGCCGCCGGCTGAAGTCCCCGCCGAACGTCCCTTCCCGGCGGGGCCCAGCCGTCCGGCAACGCAACCATCGGTCAGGTTCATGCCCCCCACTCGCGTGTCGGCGCAGCACGTCACCAGGATGGCGACTCCGGGATCGCGGCGGGCCGAGACCGGCTAGTCTGGAAAATGCTCCACGTGGGTCTCGGCGGTCCGGCCGATATAAAGCGCGCGGCGGCCGGAGAACGAGACGATGTAGCCCGCGCAGCCGGCCAACGCGACCTTCCTGCAGAAGCCCTTGTACGTATAGCCGGGCACCAATTGCTGCGCTTCCTTGATCGCCGCTTGAACGGAACCGGCATCAAAAGCCGGCGCGACGCTGACATCGATCTTGTGCGCCGCCAGCTCGACTCTGTCGCCGTCGGGCCGATAGTACGTCGCAACCGCGCGGCGGAAGTCGATCGCGTAGCTTTCGAAGCCCTCCCGCATCAATGTTCCGACAATCTCCGGAAAAATCATCGTGCCGCTCTCGGCACCTTCGAGACAGGCTCGGGCGACGGATTTCTTGCGCTCGTCCATGGTCAATCGCCATTGGGTCAGTCGGGTCGGGATCATTCGATCGGCACGGCGGCGATGCCGCAGCGCTCGACCAGCCGCTTCAGGAGCCGCTCCAACGTCCTCCGCTCTGCCGCGGAGAGGTGGTCGAAGAATTCCGCATCGTTGCGGTCGGCGAGTGCGGCCAGCTCCGGCACCAGCTCCGCGCCCGCCCGCGTCAGGGCGAGGGTCTGCGCCCTTCCGTCCTCGCGGCTCGCCTTCCGGACGATCAGCGATTTGCCGATCAGCCGGTCCGCAAGCTTGGTGATCGCCCCTCGCGTCGTGCCCATCTCCTCGGCGAGGCGGCTCGGCGGCATCGGCGCCTGGCCATAGAGCGAGCGCATCGTAACCCATTCCGCAACCGTAACACCTTTGGCGGCGAGCTTGCCGGCAAAGGCATGGGACACGTGGTTGGAGACGGTGCGCAGCCAGAATCCGAGATGCGCGGTCAAGTCCGATACGGGCGCGGTCGATGTCATGGCGGTCCCTTAGTTGACTAGGAAACTATCCGCCTTTGATTTCCTAGTCAACTATAGAATCCGCGCGGAGCCAGGTGCCTTCCTCCGTTCACGGACGCTCCCGGGCGAAGCCGCTTGGCCCCTCATTGCCTTGAAATACGATTTTGTAGTAACAATTTTGTGTGAAAACCCGGTTCGAGTGGGATCCCGTCAAAGCGGCCGGTAACCTGCGCAAGCATCGCGTGAGCTTCGAAACCGCCATCCGCGTCTTTGCCGATCCCTTTGCCCTCACGCACCAGGAACGCACCGAGGGCGGCGAGCAGCGGTGGCAGACCCTTGGTGTGGTGGAGGGCTATCGTCTCCTGCTGGTGGTCCACACCATCCGGGACGAAGACGAGCAACAAGTCGAGATCATCCGCATCATCTCGGCCCGAGCGGCCGATAGGAAGGAGCGGCGGCGCTATGAGCAAGAAATTCGTGAGACATGACCTCGACCTCGCCGCTCTGCCTCCCCTGACGGAGGAGCAGAAGGCCGAGCTGGCGGCCCTGGCCGCGCGGCCGGAGAGCGAGATCGACCACAGCGACATCCCCTCGCTGACCGAACAGTTCTGGAAAAACGCGGTCCGCGGCCGGTTCTACAAGCCGACCAAGACTTCAACCACCGTGCGCATCGACACCGATGTGCTGGCCTGGCTCAAGTCGCAGGGGAAGGGCTACCAGTCTCGTATAAACGCCATCCTGCGGCGGGAAATGCTGGCCTCGCTCAAGCGATGAACGGCGACATGCCGTTCGGCGCCGGCCTCGCCGCCGCCGAGCTCAGGGCGCCGAACACGATCTTCGCCCTCGCCTCGGGCGCCGGCCGCGCCGCGATCGCGGTCCTGCGCCTCTCCGGCCCCGCGGCCGGACGGATCCTCGCCGCTCTCTGCGGCCTCCCGCCGCCGCGCCGCGCAAGCCTCCGCCGCCTCCGCGGCCCGGCCGGCGAAACGCTCGACCACGCCCTGGTCCTCTGGCTTCCCGCTCCCGCGAGCTACACCGGCGAGGATTGCGCGGAGCTTTTCCTCCACGGCGGCCACGCCGTCATCGAGAAGGTCTCCGAAGCCCTCGTCGCCCTGGGCGCCCGTCCCGCCGAGCCCGGAGAGTTCACCCGCCGCGCCTTCCTCAACGGCCGCATGGACCTCCTCGAGGCCGAAGCCATCGCCGATCTCGTCGATGCCGAGACCGAAGCCCAGCGCCGCCAGGCCCTGCGCCAGCTCGAGGGCGAGCTGGGCGCCCTCTATCGCGGCTGGGCCGGGGAGCTTCGCCGCCTGCTCGCGAACGCCGAAGCCGCGATCGATTTCTCCGACCAGGACCTTCCCGAAATCGAGGACGCGCCGGCGCTCGCGCGCCTCACCGCCGCCCTCGCCTTGCACCTCGCCGACGACCGAAGCGGCGAGCGCGTCCGCGAGGGGCTCGCCATCGTCGTCGCGGGCCCGCCGAACGCCGGAAAGTCGAGCCTCATCAACGCGCTCGCCGGCCGCGACGTCGCCATCGTCGCACCCACCCCCGGCACCACGCGCGATCCGGTCGAGGCCCGCATCGTCCTTGGCTCCCTCCCCGTCACGCTCATCGATACCGCGGGCCTCCGCGACAGCGCCGAGCCGATCGAGGCCGAGGGCGTCCGCCGCGCCCGCGCCCGCGCCGCCTCGGCCGATCTGGTGCTGGCCGTCACCGACGCCTCCTGCCCGGTTGCCTTCCCGCTCGACGCCACGGCCCCGGTCCTCGCCATCGCCAACAAGACCGATCTCGCCGCCCCGCCCGCGGGGCTTCTCCCGGTGAGCGCGCTCACCGGTGCCGGCCTTCCCGAGCTCCGCGCCCGGCTCGCCGAGATCGCGGGCGGAATCGCAGCAACCGCCGGCCCGCCCCCGCTCACCCGCGCCCGCCACCGCGCCGCGCTGCGCGACGCCGAGGCGGCGCTCGCGGCCGCCGCCGCCGCACCCGCGCCCGAGCTTCGCGCCGAGGAGCTCCGCGCGGCCCTCGCCGCACTCGGCCGCATCACCGGAAGCGTCGGCGTCGAGGATATCCTGGCCACGATCTTTTCGAGCTTCTGCATCGGCAAATAAAAATGGTTATGAGTCAGCAACGTTTTGATGTCGTCGTCATCGGCGGCGGCCACGCCGGTTGCGAAGCGGCCGCCGCCGCCGCGCGCATCGGCGCGCGCACTTTGCTCGTCACTCAGGACCTCGCGAAAATCGGAGAGATGTCCTGCAATCCCTCGATCGGCGGCATCGGCAAGGGCCACCTCGTCCGCGAGATCGACGCGTTCGATGGCCTCATGGGCCGCGTTGCCGATGCCGCGGGGATCCATTTCAAGCTCCTCAACCGCAGCAAGGGCCCGGCCGTGCGCGGCCCGCGCGCGCAGGCGGATCGCGCGCTCTATCGAAGCGCGATGCAGGATTTCCTTCGTGCCACGCCCAATCTTTCCCTCCTCGCCGGCTCCGTCGAAGATCTGGAGCGCGATGAGGCAGGAAACCTCGCCGCGCTGATCCTCGCCGACGGCACCCGCATCGCCTGCGCCGCCGCGGTCCTCACCACCGGCACCTTCCTCCGCGGCATAATTCATATCGGTCTCGAATCGACACCCGCCGGCCGCATCGGCGAGAAGCCGTCGCTCGGCCTCGCCGCCGCGCTCGACCGGTTGGGCCTCCCGCTCGGCCGGCTGAAAACCGGCACCCCGCCCCGCCTCGCCCGCGCCAGCATCGACTGGGACGGCCTCGCGCCCGATCCCGGCGAAAACCCGCCCGAACCCTTCAGCGCGCTCACCGAGCGCATCGCGAACCCGCAGATCGAATGCCGCATCACCGCGACCACCGCTTCGACCCACGCGCTCATCCGCGCCAATCTCTCGCTTTCCCCGGTCTATGGCGGGCGCATCAGCGGGCCCGGCCCGCGCTATTGCCCCTCGATCGAGGACAAGGTGGTCCGCTTCGCCGACCGCACGCACCACCAGATCTTCCTCGAGCCCGAGGGCCTCGGCGATCCCACGGTCTATCCCAACGGTCTTTCGACCAGCCTCCCCGCCGCGCTGCAGGAGGAATTGCTCCGCACGCTCCCCGGCCTCGCCCATGTCCGCATGATGCGGCCGGGCTACGCGGTGGAGTACGACTATGTCGATCCGCGCGCGCTCTTCCCCTCGCTCGAATTGAAGTCGCTCCCGGGGCTCTTCCTCGCCGGCCAGATCAACGGCACGACCGGCTACGAGGAGGCCGCCGCCCAGGGCCTCCTCGCCGGAATCAACGCCGCCCGCCGGGCCGGCGCGGCCCTGCCGGTCACGCTCGACCGCGCCAGCTCCTATATCGGCGTGCTGGTGGACGATCTCGTCACCCAGGGCGTGAGCGAGCCCTACCGGATGTTCACCTCGCGCGCCGAGTATCGCCTCTCGCTTCGCGCCGACAACGCCGATCTCCGCCTCACCCCGCGCGGCATCGAATGGGGCGTCGTCGGTCCCGAACGGATCGCGGCCTTCCGCGCTCATGAGAAGGCGCTCGCTTCGGGCGGGGCCGAGATTCCCCCCCGCGCCCGCGCCACGCTTGCCGCCGACGCGCTCTATGCCGGCTATCTCAAGCGCCAGGAGGCCGAGATCGCCGCCTTCCGCCGCCAGGAGAAGGTGCGCCTGCCGGACGGGCTCGATTACCGCAGGATCGGCGGCCTTTCCGCCGAGCTCACCGGCAAGCTCGAGCAGATCCGTCCCCTTTCGCTCGGCGCCGCCTCCCGAATTCCCGGCATGACGCCGGCCGCGCTCGCGGCACTCGCCGCCCATTTGTCGCGCAACGGCCGAGATAGGGCCGAATCGGCCTCATGTTTCACGTGAAACATGAGGCTTTTCAATAGCTTGGTTTTTTTGTCCCCCCGCCGGAGGCGATCGCCCGTCTCAAAACTTTCGCCGATCTCCTCGTCGCCTGGAACCGCCGCATCAATCTCGTCTCCCGCGGCGACCTCGAAAAACTCTGGCCGCGCCACATCGCGGACTCGCTGCAACTGGTCCCCGCGATCCCCTCCAATCTGTCCAACGCGATCGATCTCGGCTCCGGCGCCGGCTTTCCCGGCCTCGTCCTCGCCATCGCGACGGGAATCCCGTTCGACCTCATCGAATCCGATCGCCGCAAATCGGCCTTCCTGATCGAGGCCGCCCGCGTCACCGCCGCCCCCGTCCGAATCCACGCCGCCCGCATCGAGGAGATCCGCCTTCCGCCCGCGCGCCTCGTCACCGCCCGCGCGCTCGCCCCGCTCGGGGCCCTCCTCGCCCTTGCCGCGCCCTTCCTCGCCCGGGACGGCGTCGCCCTCTTCCCCAAGGGCGAAAATGCCGGAAACGAATTGACGGCAGCCGCCGCGCAATGGCACATGCGATGCGAGCGGTTCGCGAGCCGCACCGACCCGAGCGCAAGCATCCTCAGGATCAGCGAGATCCGGCGTGTCCGAGCAAGCGACTGATCCGATCCCTCCGCCCGGCCGCCCCACCCGCGTCATCGCCATCGCCAATCAGAAGGGCGGCGTCGGCAAGACCACCACCGCCGTCAACCTCGCGACCGCGCTCGCCGCCACCGGCGAAAAAGTCCTCCTCATCGACCTCGATCCCCAGGGCAACGCCTCGACCGGCCTTGGCCTCGACCGCCATGCCCGCGACCGCGGCAGCTATCTCCTCCTCCTCGGCGAGGAATCGGCCGCTTCCCTCGCCCGGCCGACCGACATCCCCGACCTCTCCCTCATCCCCGCCGAGCCCGACCTCACCGGCGCCGAGATCGAGCTCGTGCCCCTTCCCCGCCGCGAGTTCCGCCTCCGCGACGCGCTCGACCGCGGCAACGGCACCACCCCGCCCCACACCGCGCTCATCGACTGCCCGCCCGGCCTCGGCCTCCTCACCCTCAACGCGCTCGCCGCCGCCGACGCCGTGCTCGTGCCGCTGCAATGCGAGTTCCTCGCCCTCGAGGGGATCAGCCAGATGATGCGCACGATCGACATGGTCCGCCGCGGCTTCAACCCCACGCTCCGCCTCCAGGGCATCGTCCTCACCATGTTCGACCGCCGGAACAACCTCTCGGAGCTGGTCGCCGCCGACGCCCGCGGCTTCTTCGGCACCCAGGTTTACGAGACCGTCATCCCCCGCAACATCCGCGTCTCCGAGGCCCCGAGCCACGGCAAGCCCGTCCTGCTCTACGACTTCCGTTCCCCCGGCGCGCAGGCCTACATCAAGCTCGCGGGCGAGCTGCTCAAGCGCGAGCGCGATTTGAGGAGCGTCCCGGCATGAGCGCCAAGCCGCCCCCCCGCCTCGGCCGCGGCCTCGCCGCCCTGATGGGCGCCGCCGCCGATCCCGTCCCCGCCGCCTCCGCCAGCGCCTCCGGCGTCCAGGCGCTGCCGATCGCCGCCCTCGAGCCCGGGCCCTTCCAGCCGCGCAGCGGGATGAACCAGGCCGCCCAGGCCGAGCTCACGGAATCGGTCCGCACCCGCGGAATCCTCCAGCCCATCCTGGTGCGCCCGCACCCCGCCGATCCCGCCCGCTTCCAGATCATCGCCGGCGAGCGCCGCTGGCGCGCCGCCCAGGCGGCCGGCCTCGCCGAGGTGCCGAGTCTTGTCCGCGCGCTGGCCGACGCCGACGCGCTCGCCGCCGCCCTCGTCGAGAACCTCCAGCGCCAGGACCTCAATCCCATCGAGGAGGCCGAAGGCTATCAGCGCCTGCTCGACGAGTTCGGTCTCCAGCAGGACGCGCTCGCCGAGGCGGTCGGCAAGTCCCGGAGCCACATCACCAACACGCTCCGCCTGCTCAACCTTCCCAAATCTCTCCAGGGCGACGTGCGCAGCGGCGCGCTATCCCCCGGCCACGCCCGCCTGCTCATCAATCATCCCGATCCGGAGGCGATCGCGCTGGCCGTCATCGCCCGCGGCCTCAATGTCCGCCAGACCGAGGCGCTGATGCAGCGCCGCGCCGCCGCCGCCCCGCTACCGCTCGAGCGCGATCCCGAGACCGAGGCCACCGAGCGGCTCCTCGCCGAGCGGCTCGGCCTCAAGGTGAGCCTCCGCTTCGACGGCAAGGCCGGCGTGCTGGCGATCCACTACCGCTCGCTCGACCAGCTCGACGCCCTGATCCAGCTCCTTACGCGCGACTAGCGGCGGCCGCCGCGCGGCGCGCCAGCGCCAGCACCATGTGCCGGCAGAGATCCTCGGCCGGCACGCCCGTCCGCTT
>DATJTV010000152.1:0-10252 GCA_035503055.1 Acetobacteraceae bacterium | reverse complement strand
GCACTGGTCGTACGCCGGAATCGCCAGCCCTGCCTCCAAGAGCGCCCCGCACTCCGCCTCCGCGTCGGCGAAGTGCCGCGCCAGCAGCGCCGTGTCGGCCCGTTCGAAGCTGTACACGCTCATCTCCCGCTCGGCGCGGCGGAACACGTCGCCGTAGGTCACGCCGGCGCCGTTGTAGTCGAGCTCGAAGATGCTCTCCTTGCCCTGCACGTACATCGCCAGCCGCTCCAGCCCATAGGTGAACTCCACCGAGGGAACGGCGCAGGGGATTCCTCCCACCTGCTGGAAATAGGTGAACTGCGTCACCTCCATCCCGTCGCACCAGACCTCCCACCCGAGGCCCCAGGCGCCGAGCGTCGGGCTCTCCCAGTCATCCTCGACGAAGCGGATGTCGTGCGCGAGCGGGTCGATGCCGAGCGCGCGGTAGCTCTCGATCAAGAGGCCCTGCGGGTCTTCCGGCACGGGCTTCATCAGCGCCTGGAACTGGTAGTAGTGCCCGAGCCGGTTCGGGTTCTCGCCGTACCGCCCGTCGGTCGGCCGGCGCGAGGGCTGCACATAGGCCGCCCGCCAGGGTGTCTCGCCCAGCGCCCGCAGCGTCGTCGCGGGATGGAAGGTGCCCGCCCCCATCTCGACGTCGTAGGGCTGAAGCAGCACGCAACCCTGCTCCGCCCAATAGGCGGACAGGCGCAGGATCAGCTCCTGGAAGCTGCGGGGGCGGGTGGCATCCATTGTCTTTCCGCGGCGGCGGGGTGCCGCGCACCTTACGGACCCCGCCAGGCCCGGGCAAGGAACGGACGAGCCCGCGAAGCCGCTTGATTGCCCCTCTGCCCCGCGCCACATCCGGCGCGCAACGCAGGGCGGAACGCAGCCATGACCAGCGACGAACGCGAGATCATCACCCGGTTCATCGAGCGGGTGGCCGGCACGGGCGGCGGCGGCTCGGTGCCCTCCACCACCGCGGCGCCCTTGCCGCCGGTCGATCCGGAGGCGGACGCGCTGATCGGCGAGCTCCTCGCCCGCCATCCGGAGGCGCGCTACCGCCTCGCCCAGATGGCCTTCGTGCAGGAGCATGCGCTCGCCGCCGCGCAAGCCCGCATCGCTTCGCTCCAGGCCGAGGTCGCGGCCCGCCAGCCCGCCGCGCCCACATCCCCACCCACATCCCCGCGGGGCGGCTTCCTCTCCGGCCTCTTCGGCGGCGGTCCCGGCGCGCCGCCCCCGCCGCAACCACCCTACGCTGCGCCGCCGCCCTACGCCGCGCCCGGCTATCAGCCCGGCATGTTCCAGCGCGGCGGCTCGGGCTTCCTCGGCTCGGCGCTGGCGACCGCGGCCGGCGTCGCCGGCGGCGTCGTTGCCGGCAATGCGCTGATGAACCTCTTCTCCCCGCATGCCGGGTTCGGCGGCGGCCCATTCGGCGGCAATCCCTTCGGCGGCACGCCCGAGAACGTCACCGTCATCAACGAGAACGCGAGCCCCTGGACCGATCCGAACGCTGCCGCCGATCCTTCCCAGGCCGGCTTCGACCCTTCGCAGGGAGGCTTCGACCCGACCCAGGCCGATTTCGATCCCAATCAGGGCGGCTTCGACCCGAACGCGGGCTTCGACCCGAACGCGGGCTTCGACCCGGGCAGCTTCGGCGGCGACGACACCCAAGTCTGAGGCGTCATCCGGCCAGCCCGCCGCCCCAGCACCACCAGCCGGGCCGGCCGAGGCCCGCCGCCGCCCGTGCGGCCGCCGCCGGGTCGGGAAAGAGGCCGAAGCAAGTGGCGCCCGAGCCGCTCATCCGCGCGAGCAGGCAGCCCGGCAACGCTTCCAGCGCCGCGAGCGCCGCGCGGATGGCGGGGCAAAGCCCGATTGCCGGCGCCTCAAGGTCGTTGCCCAGCCGCGCGAGGTCGGCGGCGAGCGAAGCCGCGTCCGCCCAGCCCCCGGGCAGCCGCGCGGGCGGGGAGAACGGGCCACGCCGCGCGGCAAACACGCTCGCGGTCGCCACCGCCACGCCGGGATTGACGAGGCAGAGCCCCAGCTCCGGCAGCGCCGGCGCCGCCGAGAGAACCTCGCCGATCCCGCCCATCCGCGCCGGCCGCGGCGCGCCGAGGCAGACCGGCACATCCGCCCCCAATCCCACCGCGAGGTCGGCCAACCCCTCCACGCCCCACATCCGCCCGAGCAGGCGCAGGCTCGCGGCCGCATCGGCCGACCCGCCCCCGAGCCCGGAGGCGGCCGGCAGGTTCTTCGTGAGCGACAGCGCCGCCTTGGGCGCGATCCCGCCCGCAGCGGCGAGCGCCCGCGCCGCCCGCAGCACGAGATTGTCCTCGCCCGCCGAAAGCCCCGTGGCGAACGGCCCCTCGATCCCGAGCGAAAGCCCCTCCGCCGCCGCCGCCCCGAGACGGTCGCCGATGCAAGCGAACACGGCCACGCTATCGAGCCTGTGGTAGCCGTCCGGCCGCCGTCCGGTCACGTGCAGGTAGAGATTGACCTTGGCCGGGGCGAATTCCTCGAACCGCTCGCCTATGGCTTATGGCTCTCGGCGGTCGAGGCCCCCGGTGCCGGGGCCACGCCCACTTCGCCATAGTCCCCGCCGAGCTTCGATTGCAGCGTCGCCGCCTCGCTCGGCGTCGGATGGAGCGAGAGCGCCAGCTGCCATTGGTAGCGCGCGGCGAGCTTGTTCCCCACCGCCCAATAGGCATCGCCGAGATGGCCGTTGATGGTGGGATCGTCCGGCTCCAGCGTCACCGCGCGCAACAGCCAGTGCAGCGCGCCGCTGGTATCGCCCTGCCGGAGCATCACATAGCCCAGGCTGTCGAGGATCGCCCCGTCGTTCGGCCGGAGCTCCGCGGCCTTGGCGATCATCTGCCGCGCCTCTGGCAGATGCCGTCCCTGCACCGCCCAGGAATAGCCGAGATAGTTGAGGACGTAGGGCTGGTTCGGCTGAAGCTCCAGCGCCTTCCGGAAGTCCGGCTCGGCCTGCGGCCACTCATGCACCTGGTCGTAGGCGATCCCGCGATCGTAGAAGAGCGTCCAGTCCGACGGCCCGGGCGTGCCGATCCGGGCGATCGCGCCGTCATAGGCCGTGATCGCCTCCTGCCAGCGCTCGTGCGAGCGCAGGATGTCGCCCTTCGCCTCGAGCGGGTCCGGCTGGTCGGGATACTGGGCGGCGAGCCGGTCGAGCACCGCGAGCGCGTCGTTCACCTTGCCGAGATGGTCGAGCAGAAGGGCCCGTCTCACCTCGACGATCGGCGCCAGCGGATCCGCATCGCCGACCGTGGCAAGCACGGCGAGCGCCGCCGCCGGCTGGTCCTGGGTGTCGAGCACGTCGGCGAGCAGCAGCCGCGCCGGCGTCAGGTCGGGATTGAGCGCGAGCGCCAGGCGCAGCAGGATCACCGTGAAGTCGGGCGAATCCTCCTGCTGGAGGCTGGCGCCGATCGCGAGGTAGGCCTCGGCCATCCCATCGGCCGGGCTCGTCACCGGACGGGCGGCGACGTCGCGCTCGAGGTTGGGGACGACGAGCGCGAGGTCGCTTCCCCCGGCGCCGACGGCGGCGATCGTCGCCCGCGCCTCCGCGCGCTGGCCCCGGCGCGCCTGCCAGCTCGCGATCGCCCGCGCCACCTGCAGGTTGGGTGCGGCAAAGCCCTGGTCCGCCATGGAATAGTATTTGTCCGCGAGCGCCGTCCGCCCCGCGAGGTCGGCGATCATCCCGGCGTGCAGCGCGTCGATGCCGCGGGCCTCGGGCCCGTTCAGGTAGGGTTGCAGCGTGGCGAGCGCGGCGTCGGTCCGGCCCGCGCCCTGCTCGGCCCAGGCCAGTAGCAGCGGCGAGAGGATCTCGGTCAGCCCCTCCTGCGGCAGGTCGCGGATGCGCGTGATCGCGCCCTGCCAGTCCCCGCGCAGCACCGCCTGGTCGATCTGAAAGAGCTCGGCCACCTGGTTGTCGGGAACCCCGGCCGCGAGGCTCGCCGTCTCCGCATCGCCCGCCATCAGGCTGGCAAGAAAGGCCTGCTGGCGCAGCACCGGGTCGGCGGGGTCGGCGCGCGAGGCCTCGCGGTAGTAATCGGCGGAGCGGTCGAGCGCGAACTGGCTGTCGGCAAAGCGCGCATCGAGGAAGGCGCCATAGGCGCGCCCGGTCGCGCTGGTGCCTGCCGAGGGGGCGCCGCCCGCCGCACAGGCCGAAAGCAGGCTGAGCACGAGAAGGAAGGGGCGGCGCAGCAAACGCAATTTCGGCATCGGGCGATCCTATAGCAGGGGTCGGGAGGTGGCGCTATCGAGGCCGCTACATGCCGGGCGGATAATTCGGCCCGCCACCGCCTTCGGGCGTGACCCACTCGATATTCTGCTCGGGGTCCTTGATATCGCAGGTCTTGCAATGCACGCAGTTCGCGGCGTTGATGACGAGCCGCGGCGCGTCCTCTTCCTCGCCCACGATCTCATACACCCCGGCCGGGCAGTAGCGCGTCTCGGGGCTCCGAAAGCGCCGCCAGTTGACGGTGATCGCCTCCGCCGGGTCCCTGAGAACGAGGTGCGAGGGCTGGTCCTCCTCGTGGTTGGTATTGCTGATGAAGACCGAGGAGAGCCGGTCGAAGGTGAGCACGCCGTCGGGCTTGGGATAGGAGATCCGGGGCGCCTCGTCGGCGGGGATCAGCGTCGCATGGTCGGGATGCCGGTGGCGGAAGGTCCAGGGCGCGCGCCCGCGCAGGAGGTAGGTATCGAGCGCGGCGTAGGCGAGCCCGCCCCAGAGCCCCGCGCGCGCGAAGGCGGGCCGGATATTCCGCACCGGCGCAAGCTCGGCCCACACCCAGCTTTGCCGGATCGCCGTCTCGTACCCGCCGATCTCGACCGCATCCGGGTCGCCAAGCGCCACCGCCACCGCCTCGGCGGCGAGCATGCCGGACTTCATCGCCGTGTGCGTGCCCTTGATCTTCGCCACGTTGAGGAAGCCCGCGGCGCAGCCGACCAGCGCGCCGCCGGGAAAGACGAGCCTTGGGATCGATTGCAGCCCGCCCTCGTTGAGCGCCCGCGCCCCATACCCGATCCGCCGTCCTCCCGCGAAATGGCCGCGAATGGCGGGATGGGTCTTGAAGCGCTGCATTTCCTGGAAGGGCGAGAGCCAGGGGTTGCGGTAGTCGAGCCCGACGACGAACCCGGTCGAGACGAGGTTCTCGCCCCAATGGTAGAGGAACGAGCCGCCGTAGGTCGCGCGATCGAGCGGCCAGCCCACCGTATGGACGACGAGGCCCGGCCGGTGCGTCTCCTTCGGGACCTCCCACAGCTCCTTGACCCCGATCGCGTAGGTCTGTGGCCCGCACCCGTCCCGGAGCCCGAAGCGGGCGACGAGCCGCTTCGCGAGCGAGCCGCGGCAGCCTTCGGCGATGAGCGTGAAGCGTGCCCGAAGCGCCATGCCGGGCTGGAAGTTGGGCCCGCGCTCGCCCGATTTTTCCACCCCCATATCGCCGGTCACGATGCCTCCGATCCGCCCGTCCTCCTCGATCAGATCGGCGGCGGCGAAGCCCGGATAGATCTCGACCCCGAGCGCCTCGGCCCGCCGGCCGAGCCAGCGGCAGAGATTGCCGAGCGAGCCGATGAAATTGCCGTGGTTTCGCATCTGCGGCGGCGTCGGCAGCCGCACCGCGCGGCTCGCGCTGAGAAAGAGGAACCGGTCCTCCGCGGCGGGCTGGGCGAGCGGCGCCTCGCCCTCGCGCCAGTCGGGCAGCAGCTCGTCGAGCGCGCGCGGCTCGATCACGGCCCCCGAGATGATATGCGCCCCGACCTCCGAGCCCTTCTCGACGACGCAGACCGTGGCCTCCGGCGCGCATTGCTTGAGGCGGATCGCGGCGGCGAGCCCGGCCGGGCCGGCGCCCACCACGACGACGTCGAATTCCATCGATTCGCGGTCTTCCGCCATCTCGCCTCACGGGCAGGGGGGTATGATCCGGGGGGCGCCGGCGCGCCCGCCGCAGTTACCCTCCGGTTGCATGGGGCGGCAAGGCCCCGGCGTTCTGGAGCGCCTATATTCACCAACGGGAGCCGCGGCAGGGGCCGCGGCGGTCTCTACAGGAGAGAAGCGAGATGACGACGCGACGGATCCTGCTGTGCTGCTCGGCGATCGCGGGGCTGGCCCTGGCCGCTCCTTCCTTCGCCCCTCCCGCCCAAGCCCAGACGATGACCCAGCCGGGCGGCCCGCCCTATGGGGCCAATCCCTACTCGACCAAGGCGAGCAACCTGCCGGGAAGCCCGATCACCTCGCCGATCGCCCCGGCGCTCCCGAGCCCCGACCTCGGCCCCAACGCGACCGTCGGCCAGTATCTGACGGTGGCCCGCTCGGCCCTCACCGCCGGCCAGACCGGCCGCGCCCAGGCCGCGCTCGAGGACGCCGAGACCCTGGCACTCACCCGTTCGGTCCCGTACAACGCCGGCGGCCAGCCCGCCACCTCGCCGCTCGTGAGCAACATCAGCGCGGCCCTCCAGGCGCTCGGGAGCAACGACCTGATCAGCGCCGCCCATTACACCGACCTTGCGATGCAGCAGGCCGGCGCCTAGAGCGTGATCGCCGGAGGTGGGGTAACCGGAGGCGTGAATCACGTGATCCAACAAGGAGTTAGAGCGGGATGGGTGAGCGCAAGCGAATCCATCCCGCTCTAAATGCCCGTGCAGGCCCTGGAGGCACTGCGCCTGCAACTCGCCTGGGGGGCCGACGAGGCGCTCGCCGAGGCGCCCCAGGATAGGCTGACCGACCGGCCGAGCGCACGCTCCCCGCCCGCCGCCATCCAGACCGCCGTTCCCGGGGGCGGCGGCGCGGCGGGTGCGCGCGCCTGGGACGCGGCCAACCGCGCCGCCAGCCGCTCCGAGCTTCGCAAGGCGCTCGCTGCCTTCGACGGCTGCGCGCTCAGCGCAACCGCGACCAACCTCGTCTTCGCGGACGGAAATCCCGATTCCGGCCTCGTGCTGATCGGCGAGGCGCCCGGCGCCGAGGAGGACCGCGCCGGCCTGCCCTTCGTCGGCCCCTCCGGCCAGCTCCTGGACGCGATGCTCGCCAGCATCGGGCTCGATCGGAGGCAGGCGATGATCGTCAACGTGCTGCCCTGGCGGCCGCCCGGCAACCGCACGCCGACCGACGAGGAGATCGGCCTCTGCCTGCCCTTCCTGCTGCGCCACCTCGCCCTCGTCGAGCCCCGGCGCCTGGTGCTCCTGGGCGCCCTCCCCACCCGCGCGGTCACCGGCCAAACCGCCGGAATCCGCCGCCTGCGCGGACGCTGGATCGAGGTCGCCGTGCCCGGCCTGCCGCGCAAGGTGCCGGCGCTGCCCACCTATCATCCGGCCCATCTCCTGCGCACCCCGGCGGCCAAGCGCGAGGCATGGGCGGATCTCCTGGCGCTGCGCCGCGCTCTCGATGCCGATGCCGCCGACCAGGGCAACCTCACGAAGTTGTGAGCACCGGATCGTCCGCTAAGCTGCGGTTTCGCACTGCAATATAGCCAATTTTTAGATTCGTCTCACCGGTAGGGGTTGCCCGGACCCCTCCCGCCGTGTAGGGCGGCCTTCATGCGAGGGATCGGTCGCACGCTCTCCCGCCTGAACGCCGCCCGGGCCATGGTCGCCGGGGCCGCGCTACTCGCGGGGACCGCGGCATCGACCGCGCACGCCCAGTCCGCGCCCGAGACAGCGATGGCGGTCCCGCGCACGGCCCCGCCCAACGGCGTCGAAGTGGCGCTGCCCCAGCCCCTGGGCCCCAGCCAGGCCGATCTCGTCCGCCGCATCTTCGCCCTCCAGGACCATGGCGCGATCGCCGCGGCCGAGCGCGCGGAGGCGCGCCTCACCGACCAGACCCTGCTCGGCAGCATCCTCGCCGACCGCTATCTCGGCCCCTACACGGTGACCTCGGCTTCCCAGCTCGAGGACTGGCTGAGCCGCTTCGGCGACCAGGCGCCGGCCCCGGCGATCTATTCGCTGCTCGCGCGCAAGCTGCCGCGCGGCGCCCGGCTGCCGCCCGCCCCCGACGTCTCGGGCCTGCCCGCGCCCCGGATGACCGGCCCTTCGCCTTCGCTCGCCGACCCCGTCGGGGCCGAGACGGACGGGGTCTCCTCCTTCGCCGTCGCGGTCGCCGATCGCGCCGCTTCCGGCGAGACAAGCTCTGCGCTTGCCATGATCGCCGGAATCCGCGGCCTCACGGTCGCCCATACCGGCGCGCTCAAGGCGATCGTCGCGCGCGCCCTCTTCGTCGCCAACCATGACGAGCAGGCGCTTTCGCTCGCCTCGGGCGCCTACCGCGCGGCCGGCGGCGTGGACGGCGCCTCGGCCTATATCGCCGGCCTCGCCGCCTGGCGCCTGGGCAGGACCGCCGCCGCCGGCAACTTCTTCCGCGAGGCCGCCACCGCCTCCGACGCCGAGCCGCCGCTGATCGCCGCCGGCGCCTTCTGGGCGGCCCGCGCGGCACTCCACCTCCGCCAGCCCCGGCAATGGCTCCCCTGGATGGAGCGCGCCGCGGACGAGAGCGGCACCTTCTACGGCCTGCTCGCCGGGCGCATGCTGGGCCTCGGCCCCGATCTCGCCGGCCCCGGCGGCGGCACCGCGACGCTCGGCGAGGCCGATGTCGACGCCGTCGCCGCAACCGCCGCCGGCTGGCGCGCCTTCGCCCTCATCGAGGTAGGCGAGCCCGCGCTCGCCGAGGCCGAGCTCGCGACACTTTGGCCCGAGATCGAGAAGGATCACCCGTTCGGCCGCGCCGTGATGCTGGTCGCCTCCCGCGCCGGGCTGCCCGGGCTCACGGCACGCCTCTCGGCGCTGATCTCCGTCGGTCCCGGACAAGATCTCGCCGGCCTGCCCGCGGTGCCGATGCCCTCGCTCTCGCCGGCGGGCGGCTTCAAGATCGATCCCGCGCTCGTCTACGCGCTGACGCGCCTCGAATCGAATTTCGACGCCAGCGCGGTCTCGCGCGACGGCGCGCGCGGCCTGATGCAATTGATGCCGGTCGCCGCAGCCGCCGCCGTCGGCCATTGGGGCAGCCCGCTCGACGATCCCGGCGTCAACCTCGAGCTCGGCCAGCGCTACATGACGTACCTCGCCGGACAGCCGGACGCCAACGACGATCTCCTCTACGTGCTCGGCAGCTACAATGGCGGGCCGGGGGCCTTCGCCGGCTGGGCGCGGACGATCGAGGACGGCGGCGATCCGCTCCTCTTCATCGAGTCGATCCCCAACGGCCAGACGCGCCACTTCGTCGAGACCGTGCTCGCCTACACCTGGATCTACGCGATGCACCTCGGCCTCCCTTCGCCCAGCCTCGATGCGCTCGCGCAAGGGGATTTCCCGCGCTTCACGGCCGAGGCGAACACCGGCGGCATGGCCGAGGCCTCGCTGGCGTTGCATTGAGCCGTTTCCTCGCCCAAATGAGGGTCGGTTAGGGAGAGCAGCACATGGCGGGCATCGATACGAGCCGCGTGTTCCTGCCCGTGAACATCGCGGTCCTGACGATCTCGGACACGCGCACCGAGGCGAACGACACCTCCGGCGACGCGCTCGCCGACCGAATCGTTGCGGCAGGGCACCGGCTCGTCGCGCGCGCGCTCGAGCGCGACGACACCAACCGCATCGAGGCGCGCCTCAGGGCCTGGATCGCCGATCCGGCGGTGGACGTCGTCATCACCTCGGGCGGCACCGGGGTCACCGGGCGCGACGTCACGCCCGAAGTCTTCGAGCGCCTGCTGGAGAAGAAGATCGAAGGATTCGGCGAGCTCTTCCGCATGCTGAGCTACGCCAAGATCGGCACCTCGACCATGCAGTCGCGCGCCTTGGGCGGCGTCGCCGCCGGCACCTACCTCTTCGCGCTGCCCGGCAGCACCGGCGCGGTCAAGGACGCCTGGGACGATATCCTCGTCTTCCAGCTCGATGCGCGGCACCAGCCCTGCAACCTCGTCGAGCTGATGCCGCGGCTGATGGAGCACCAAAAGGGCGCCGCGGACTGAGCTTATGCGCGCCGCCTGAGAACGAATCGCCCACGCGCCGAGTCGAGAACCGCCCGCGCACCGAGCGGCAAGGCAATGTTCGTTTCCCCATGCCCGGCCGGCAAGCCGAAGGCGATCGGGAACGAGCCCTCCGCCAGCACGTCGCCGATCACCTCGCGCAAATCGTTGATGCCGTCCGCGCATTCGTGCATCTCGCCGAACACGACGCCGGCGACCTCGGAAAAAAGCCCGGCATTGCGCAGCTGCACCAGCATCCGGTCGATGCGGTAGGGCACCTCGCGAACGTCCTCGAGGAAAAGAATGGC
>DATJTV010000151.1:0-24185 GCA_035503055.1 Acetobacteraceae bacterium | reverse complement strand
ATCAACGAGGCCGACCTCAAGGTGGACACCTACCGCTCCTCCGGCGCCGGCGGCCAGCACGTCAACAAGACCGAGAGCGCGATCCGCATCACCCACATCCCGAGCGGCATCGTCGTCGCCTGCCAGACCGACCGCAGCCAGCACCGCAACCGCGCGATCGCCATGCAGATGCTGCGTGCGCGGCTCTACGAGCGCGAGCTCCAGAGGCGCGAGGAGGCCGCGGCCGCGGCCGCCAGCCAGAAGACCGATATCGGCTGGGGCCACCAGATCCGGAGCTATGTCCTCGCCCCCTACCAGCTGGTGAAGGACCTCCGCACCGGGATCGAGAAGGGCAACCCCGAAGCCGTGCTCGGCGGCGACCTCGACGACTTCATGGCCGCCTCCCTCGCCGCGCGCGTGGGCGCCGTCCGCAGCGAAGCCAGCGCCCAGGCGCGCTAAGCTCCCCGCAGCGCCTCGGCGAGCCGGATGAGAATCGCCGCCGTGGCGCCCCAGATCTCGTGCTCGGGATGAGGCCACACCCAGTATTCCCGGGCCCTTCCGTCGCGGACCGCGTACCGCCGCTGCGGCGCGGCCGGGTCGAGCAGGACGGGCAGGGGGAGTGAAAACACCCCGGCGACCTCATCGGGGTTCGGAGCGAGCTTAAGCCTGGGCGGCAGCAGCCCGACCACCGGGGTGATCAGAAAGCCCGTGCCCGTCGCGTGGTCGGGCAGCCGCCCGAGCAGCCCAACGCACGCCGGATCGAGCGCCAGCTCCTCCTCCGCTTCGCGCAACGAAGCGGCCGCCGGTGAGGCGTCGCCGCTCTCGATGCGCCCGCCAGGGAAGCTCACCTGCCCGGCATGGCGCGCGAGCCGATCGCTCCGCTTGGTGAGCAGGATGGCAGGCGGGCCGGAGAGGATGATCGGCACCAGCACGGCGGCGCCGATCAGCGGGCCGGGATCCGCCGGAGGCGCAGTCGCGGCGGGCAGCCCGGCGAGCCGGGCCCGCAGGCTCGCCTCGTCCATGGAGTCAGTCTTGGTCGCCGTCGCTTGGGGGCAGCTCCCCGAGCGGGAAGAAACGCCGGCAGCTCCAGACGCCGAGAGCTCGCCGGCAGCCGATCCAGCCGGGCTCGGCCAAGGCAGCCAGCTCGTAATAGACGGCACGGCCGATCCGCGCCTCGATCCCCGGCCCCTCGGTCCCCGGCCGAACCAAGAGATAGGGAGTCGGGCGGCAGGTCAGGAGATCGTGCGCCACCCGGATCGGATGCTCCGCGCCGGCGGTGACGACCTCATCGATATTTGTACGAAAGGAAAGCCGCTGGTCGCGCCCGCTTCCCGTCCAGTCGAGCTCGACGGCGACGAAGGGGACGTCCTCCACCTCGATCCGGCCTCGTTCCACGGGCGTTTCGAGCCAGTAGGTGCCGTCGGTGGCGCGCTTCAGCACGCTTGCAAACAGGCAGACCATCTCCTTGCGGCCGATCGGACTGCCCCGGTAGAGCCACGTGCCGTCGCGGCGGATCACGAACGGGAGGTTGCCGCAATCGAACGGCGTGCGCGCCCGCACCCTTGCGGGCGCCGCTCCGCTCGAGGCGGCCGCTCCTATGGGGTTCGGCGATCGAGAGGTGGCGTCGTTCACGCTCGAATCTCTCCGCCCAATGCCGTCACCGGTTTCGCACTCTCCCCGGGTAGAAATGATATAGGGAGCAACCCCACCTCAAGGGAAGTGCGCGCGTCGCACCTCCCCGAGGAACTTGTGCGGGGACACCACGCAAGGAAGCTCGGATGTCCGCCAGCCTCTCCCCGCCCTCCCAGCAGACCACCGAGGTGCTTGCCGAGATCGAGGCGCTCGGGGTCCGCATGCGCACGGTCCGCTCCGAGATCGCGCGCATCATCTTTGGCCAGGACACGGTGGTGGAGCAGACGCTGATCACGCTGCTCTGCGGCGGGCACGTGCTGCTCGTGGGCGTGCCCGGGCTTGGCAAGACGAAGCTCGTCGAGACTCTCGGCACCGTGCTCGGCCTCACCGCGAAGCGGGTACAGTTCACGCCGGATCTGATGCCGGCCGACATCCTCGGCAGCGAGGTGCTGGATGAGGATGCCGCCGGCCGGCGGAGCTTCCGCTTCGTGCCCGGTCCGGTTTTCTGCCAGCTGCTGATGGCCGACGAGATCAACCGCGCGAGCCCGCGCACGCAATCGGCGCTGCTCCAGGCGATGCAGGAGTTCAAGGTCGCGGTCGGCGGCGTCGAGCACGCGCTGCCGCGGCCGTTCCATGTGCTCGCGACCCAGAACCCGATCGAGCAGGAGGGGACCTATCCGCTGCCCGAGGCGCAGCTCGACCGGTTCCTCCTGGAGGTCCGCGTCCCGTATCCCGACCTCGCCGCGGAGCGGACGATGCTGCTCGCGACTACCGGGGCGGAGCAGGCGCGGCCGGTGCCGGTGCTCTCGGTCGAGAGCCTGATGATGGCGCAGGCGCTGATCCGGCGGATCCCGGTCGGCGAGAGCGTGCTCACGGCGATCCTCGAGCTGGTGCGCGGCGGCCGGCCCGAAAGCGCCGCCACCGAGGCGGTGCGGCGCCATGTCGCGTGGGGCCCGGGACCGCGGGCAGCGCAGGCGCTGATGCTGGCCTGCCGGGCCCGCGCGTTGCTCGACGGGCGCCTCGCGCCGAGCCTCGACGACGTGATCGCGCTGGCCTCGCCGGTGCTCCGCCATCGAATGGCCCTCTCCTTCTCGGCCCGCGCGGAGGGCGTGCAGCTCGCCGACGTGATCGCCGCCCTGGTGGAACGACTCGGATGAACCGAGCCGGTCACCCGGGCAGAAGGCCGCGTGCCGGCGCCCCCTGACGGCTGGCAGCCGGCACGCAACGCCCGCCGCGCCGAGGGGATGGGCGCGGCGCTACCGCCGCTGCTCGTGGCCGCGCGGCGTGTCGCCGCGACGGTGGCACAGGGTGTGCATGGCAGACGGCGTGTCGGTCAGGGTGACAGTTTCTGGCAGTTCCGCCCCTTCCTCCCCGGAGATGCGGTGGCGCGGATCGATTGGCGCCAATCGGCGAAGTCGGACCGCACCTTCGTCCGCGAGACCGAGTGGGAGGCGGCGCAGACCGTCTCCCTCTGGGCGGACGCCTCGGCCAGCATGCGCTGGCGCTCGCGCCTCGCCCAGGTCGAGAAGGCGGAACGTGCCACCCTGCTGCTCCTCGCCCTCGCCGCGCTCTTGCTGCGCGGCGGCGAGCGGGTGCGGCTGATGGCGCCGGGCGCGCCGAGCCATGGCGGGCGCGATGCGCTGGAGACGCTCGCCGTGGCGCTAAGCGCCACTCTTTCCCGCTCCGCCGCCGAAAGCCTGCCGCCGCCGCTGCCGCTGCCGCGTCATGCAACGGTGGTTCTCTTCGGCGACTTCCTCGACCCCTTGGCCGCCGTGCAGTCCGCGCTCGCCCGGCTGTCCGCCATCCCCGTCACCGTCCATCTGATGCAGGTGCTGGATCCCGCCGAACGGGCGCTGCCCTTCCAGGGGCGGGTCCGCTTCACCGATCTCGAGCAGGAAGGGGAGACCTTGATCCCGCGCGTCGAGGGCGTGCGCGACGCTTATGCCGAGCGCTTCGCTCGCCATGAGGATGGGCTCGGCGCGCTTTGCCGCGCGCTCGGCTGCGGCTTCACCACCCACATGACCGACCAGCCGCCGGAACAGGCGCTGCTTGCCCTTTATCTGGCGCTGGCCCCGAGCGCGGGGGGGCCGGGACCGATGCCGGCCCCTCCATCCGGCGAAGCGGCGGCCCTCGCATGACCTTCACCGATCCGTGGATCCTGCTGGCACTTGCCGCCTTGCCGCTGCTCTGGTGGCTGCTCCGGGTCACGCCGCCGGCCCCGCGCCGCGAGCGCTTCCCGGCGGTGCGCCTGCTCAAGGACCTTGCCCCGGTCGAGCAGGCGACGGCCCGCACGCCCTGGTGGCTGCTGGCGCTCCGCCTCGCCGCCGCCGGGCTCATCATCGTCGGCCTTGCCGGCCCGGTCGAGCGTGCGGGGGCCCTGCCGCTGGGCCGAGGTCTGGTGCTGATGGTGGTCGACAATGGCTGGGGTGCGGCGCCGGACTGGAGCGCGCGGACGGAGGCGGCCAACGCGGCGCTCGACCGCATCGCCCGAGCGGGGCGCCGCGTCGCGCTCTTGGCGACCGCGCCCGGCCCCACAGGCGCCCCGCTCGCGATCAGCCCGCCGATGCCCCCGGCCGCCCTGCGTGCGCGCCTTGCCGTTCTTGAGCCCGAGCCCTGGCCGGAAGATCGCGCGGCCGCCGCTTCCCTGCTCCAGGGCTGGCGCGGCCACGGCGTCGTCTATGTGGCCGACCGGCTCGCCGGCGCTGCCAGCAGCGGCGCCGACAAGCGCTTCGCCGCTTCACTCGCGCGCCTCGGCCCGGTGACCGAGATCGCCGATCCCCATCCTGCCGCCTTCGTGCTCCTCCCGCCCGAGACGGAGCCGGGCCCAAGCGGCGGGCGCTTGATTGCGCGTGTCGGCGCGCTCCCGGAGCCTCTCCGGCGGGCGGTCCCGGTGCTGGCCGAGGCGCCCGGCGGGCGCATCCTCGCCCGCTTCGACGTGACCATCCCGGCCGGGGCGGATACCGGCCAAGCGGCGGTACCGCTGCCGCTCGAACTTGCCAACCGGCTCGACGCGCTGAAGCTCGCCGCCAACCCCTCGGCCGGGAGCGTGTTCCTGCTCGACGAGCGCTGGCGGCGCCGGCCGGTCGGCCTCGCTTCGGGTGACCCGGCGGATGCCAACCTGCCCTTTGTCGGACCGCTCTACTATCTTTCCCGCGCGCTCGGCCCCTATTCCGACGTCCGCCAGGCAGATCTGAGCCAGCTCCTGAACGACCGGCTGGCGGTGATCATCCTCGCCGACCGCGTGCTCCCGCCCGGCCCCGAGACCGCTTCGCTCGCCCAGTGGGTGGCGCGGGGCGGGCTTTTGGTGCGGTTCGCCGGACCGCTCACGGCCGCGCATCCGGACGCGCTCCTCCCGGTCCATTTGCTGCCCGGGGAACGCACGCTCGGCGGGGCGCTCACCTGGGGCCGGCCCGAGCATCTCGCAGCCTTCCCTCGCTCCTCGCCCTTTGCCGGCCTCGCGGTGCCGCGCGACGTCACGGTATCGCGGCAGGTGCTGGCCGAGCCGAGCGTCGATCTCGACGCGCACACCTGGGCCAGGCTGGACGACGGCACGCCATTGGTGACCTCCGCCCGGCTCGGCGCCGGCCGGATCGTGCTGTTCCACGTGACCGCCAACACCGCCTGGTCGAACCTGCCGCTCTCCGGCGCCTTCGTCGCCATGCTGCGGCGCCTGGTGGAGCTTTCCGCCGGGGTGGCGGAAAGCCCCGGCCAGGCCGTGCTCGCTCCGGCATCGGCGCTGGACGGGTTTGGGGTGGCCGAGACGCCCGGAACGGCCGCGCGCGGCCTCGCCGCCGACCGATTCGCCGTCACCTTGCCGTCCCCCCTGCACCCGCCCGGGCTCTACGGGCCGGCAAACGGCAGGCGGGCGCTCAATCTCGGCATGGCGCTGCCGCCGCTCCGCCTGGCCCCGCCGGTCCCGGGAGCCGAGCTGGAGGCGCCCAACGGCATCGCGCGCGAGCGGCCGCTCGGGCCACCGCTCCTGGCATTGGCAGTCGGCCTCTTCGCCGCGGACCTCATCATCGCGCTCGGCCTGCGCGGGCTGCTCGCACGCCCGGCGCGCGCGGCGGCGTTCGTGCTGATCGGTCTGGTCTCCATGGCGGGAGCGGCCCGGGCCGAGATCCCGGCGGACGATCCCGCCCTCATCACCCGGCTCGCGTACGTCGTCACCGGAGATCGGGCGGTGGACCAGCTCTCGCGCCAGGGCCTGCAGGGGCTTTCCGACTTCGTCAATGCGCGCACCGCGGTGACGCTCGGGCCACCCAAGGCGGTGGTGCCCGGTCGGGACGACCTCAGCTTCTACCCGCTCCTCTACTGGCCGGTGACGGCCGGCGAGCCGGCGATGAGCCCGGCCGCGGTGACGGCGCTCAACCGCTTCATGGGCAACGGCGGAATCATCCTGATGGACACCGAGGGAAGCGACGCCGATGCGCCCGGTTCCGGCGCGGGTTTCGCCGCCGGCGCAGCGGCGGCCTTGCAGCGCCTGACCCGGGGGCTCGCCGTGCCGCCGCTGACGACGCTCACCTATGAGAACGTGCTCGCCCACACTTTCTACCTGCTGCGCTCGTTCCCGGGCCGCTTCGACGGGGCGCCGGTCTGGCTCGCGAGCGACCCGAGCAACCGCAACGACAATGTGAGCCCGGTGATCGTCGGCGCCGATGACTGGGTCGCTGCCTGGGCGATGGATCCGGATGGGCACTATCCTTATGCCGCGATCCCGGGCGGCGACCATCAGCGGCTGCTCGCCTACCGTTTCGGCGTGAACGTGGTGATGTACGCGCTGACGGGGAACTATAAGGGCGACCAGGTGCACTTGCCCGCGATCCTCGAGCGGCTGGGGCAATGATGCCGCTCGCCGCGCCACTCGCCGCGCCCTTGGGGCACGGCATCGCGGCCCTGGCGTTCGACCCGATGCTTCCGGCGTGGGTGGTCGGCGCACTCGCCGCGCTTGCGATTCTGGCCGCGGCGCCCGCCGTGCTCCGAAAGGCCCGCGGCTGGCCGTGGCGCGTGCTGGCGCTCGCCGTCCTCCTCTGCTGGCTCGCCGGGCCGAGCCTGGTGCGCGAGACCTGGCAGAATCTGCCGGATATCGGGATCCTGCTGGTCGATCGGACGGCGTCGATGTCGGTCAACGGGCGCGCCGCGGTGGCGAGCCGGGCCGCGGCAGGGCTGAACGAGGAGGCCGAGCGCTTTCCCGGCCTTGAGCTGCGCACCGTGGCCGTGCCTGATAGCCCGGCGGGCGGCACGCGCCTCTTCGCGGCCCTCGACCGTGCGCTTGCCGAGGTGCCGCACGGCCGGCTGGCCGGGGTCATCGCCATCACCGACGGCGAAGTGGACGACGTGCCGGCGGTGAAGCAGAGCCCGCTCGCGGGCGCGCCGCTCTCGGTGCTGATCCCCGCCCGCGGCGAGGAAACCGATCGCAGCCTCCAGCTGCTGGCCGCGCCGACCTACGGCATCGTTGGCCAGAATGTGACGCTGGAGGCCGAGATCGAGGACCATGGGGTGGTGCGCCCGGCCGCCTCCACGACCCTTACGATCCGCCGTGACGGCGAGCCGCCGGTGACCGAGAGCGTGCCGGTGGGTCAGCCCGTTCGCATCCCCATCCCGATCACGCACGCCGGCCCGACGGTGGTCGCCCTCAGCGCGGCAAAGCTTGCCGGAGAGGTCTCGACGCTCAACAACAGCACCGCGGTGACGATCAACGGGGTGCGCGAGCGGCTCCGGGTGCTGCTCGTCTCGGGCGAGCCTAACCCCGGCGTGCGGGCCTGGCGGCGGCTTCTCAAGTCCGACCCGGCGGTGGATCTGGTCCACTTCACGATCCTCCGCCCCCCGGACAAGGAGGATAACACCCCGCTCAACGATCTCGCGCTGATCGCCTTCCCGGCCCACGAGCTGTTCGTAGACAAGCTGGAGCGGTTCGACCTCATCATCTTCGACCAGTTCCAGGACGACGGGTTGCTGCCGCCGGAGTACCTGGCGAACATCGCGAACTACGTCCGCGGGGGCGGGGCGCTCCTGGTCACGACAGGGCCGGAATTCGCCGGGCCGGACAGCTTGGCGGCGACGCCGCTCGCCTCCGTGCTGCCGGCGCAGCCGCTGCCGGGCGATGCCTCTCAGACCGCCGACACGCCTCCCGCCAACGCGCCGCAGGGCGTCATCGTCGGCCGGTTCGTGCCGCGTGTCACCGCGATCGGCGAGCGCCATCCGGTGACGGCCGAGCTGCCCGGCGCGGCGTCCCAAGGCACGCCGAGCTGGGGGCCCTGGTACCGCTATGACGCGGTCACGCAGGTGAAGGGCGAGGTGCTGATGAGCACGCCCTCGGGGGCGCCGCTCCTGGTGCTCGACCGCGTGGGCAAGGGGCGCGTCGCGATGCTGCTCTCCGACCAGCAATGGCTGTGGGCGCGCGGGCATGACGGCGGAGGGCCGCAGGCCGAGCTGATGCGCCGTGTGGCGCATTGGCTGATGAAAGAGCCGGCGCTGGAGGCGAATGCGATCACGGCTGAGATCGCCGGCGGGCGCATGAGCATCGAGCGGCGCTCGCTCGCCGCGGACGCGGGCGGGAACGTGACCGTAACGGCGCCGGACGGCAAGACGACGACGCTCAAGCTCGAGCCGACCGCGGCCGGCCGGGCGAGCGGGGAGATTCCCGCCAGCCAACCCGGTGTCTGGCGAGTGGGCGACGGGACGCAGACGGCTTTCGTCGCTACCGGCGCGCTCGATCCGCTGGAAATGGACGACCTCCGGGCGACCGCGAGCCGGCTAGCGCCGCTGGTCCGGGCGAGCGAGGGGAGCGTGCACTGGCTCGAGGCACCCGGCGAGGCGGGTGGTGTCCCCGAGCTCCGCCGCGTCGAGCGCGGCGCACCGGCGGGGGGCGGCGGGTGGATTGGCCTGACGCGGAACCACGCGCACCTGGTGACCGGCATCACGGCGGTGCCTCTATTGCCGGCGTGGGTGGCGCTACCGCTGCTGCTTGGGCTCATGGTATTGGCTTGGCAGCGCGAAGGCGCTGAATCGGTCTCGAATCGGAGGCGCGATAAAACCGGCTGAAGAGGGGCTCCGCCTTGTTCAACCTGCCCAGGTCCACTGCGTCGAAATCCCGGCCGCCCGGGTGCCGCCGGGCCGAGTTCGAATTGAGAGCGTTCCATCGCCGCGGAGCGCGGGCGCCGGAGGAACGCCTTGCTCAGCGTTCTGTGCGCGCGTTGATGATCGCCGCGCTGGTTCTCGCGGTGGTGCCGGCGGCGCGCGCGCAAACGCCGGAGCTCTCCAATCCCGGCGGCCCGGTGGTCGGCACCGCCGCGCCGGCGTCGGCGCCGCGGGCCCCTCCGCCCGGCCTGCCCGGGGCCGCCAGCACCAATCCCGTTCCCCCGCCGACGTCATTCGGTGCGATGCCCCCCAACGAGGCGCTGTTCCAGGCGATCAACCGCGGTGATCTCGCCGAGGCACGGGATGCCGTCTCCCGGGGCGCGCAACTCGACGCCCGCAACGTGCTGGGGATGACGCCGCTCGAATTGGCGATCGACCTCAACCGCAATGACATCGCCTTCTTCCTGCTCTCGATCCAGCACGAGAGCGCGGCGGCGGCCGCGAGCACGAATTCGGCGCTGATGCTGAACGTTCCGCCGGTGCCGGCGGCGATGCCGACAAGCCGCGGGGCGAGCGTAGGAGGAGGCTCGGTGGCCGATCTCCTGCTGGCGAACCAGCCGGCCCCGAACCCTGGGCCGGCGATGGGAGCGTCCGCGCGTTCTGGATCTCCCACGACGCCATCGGTTGCCAAGGCGGCGCTCGTGCCCGACCCGCTTTATCCGGCAGGCAACGGCAGCCCGGATCCTGCTGTCGGGTTCCTGGGGTTTGGCCCGCGCGGGGCCGCTGCGCCGTAGGGGCATTGAAGGGCTCGGACTGAACCGCCGGAAGCAGATCCCGAGAGCGGGATGGGATCGCTCACGCTCACCCGTCCCATCTATCTCATTATTTTTATTTTTCGCACATAATTCGCGCCTGCCGGCGATCACGCTCCCGCGCCTCCCGTCCGCAGTCCCCTTTCACGGGCTGCCGCCTGTCGTTGAATTTGACGTTAAGGTTACTCCGATTCCCGGAAAATTTGATCACTTCGTTGCACTCCCTATGCTAAGAAGTTTCCGGAGCGTACAGTTGCGGTTGCCTGTAACTGCCGGTGGGGACGCCGGCCTAGGCGTCGCCCGACCATGGCCGGGCGAGGGGATCTGTGGTGGACGAGAACGAAGGAACGGGAGCCGCCGGCGCCGGCCCGGCCGAGGAGGGGCCTGACGCGCGGTTCGGCATCGCCCCCGACGGCGAGGACGATCCGGGCAGGGGACGCATACTCGCAGCCCTAGGGGCCGCGCGCTACCACGGCTACGAGCCGGACCCGAGTGATTTCCACAACACCACGGGCGGTGACGTGCCGAGCCCGGCGGATCTCGTGGAGTGGCTGCGCGAGGCCGGGCTCTGGGCGCATGCGAGCCGAATGGGCTGGCGGCAGCTGATGAAGCTCTCCGACCCGACGCCGATCGTGCTGTTCTTCAACGACGGCAGCGCCGGCCTGCTGACCGGGGTCGATCCTGTGGAACGGGTGGCGCTGGTCAAGGATCCGCGCGGGCGGCAGAGCGACCTGCCGGTACCGGTGGACGAGCTTCGCCTCACCGAGGTGTGGACCGGCGACGTGCTGCTCGTGCGCAAGCCGCGCGAAGCGGGGGGCGAGAATGACAATTTCAGCATCGGCTGGGTGTTCCGCCAGTTCCTGCGCGAGAGGAAATTTCTTCGCGACGTCGTGATCTCCTCGCTGGTGGCGGCCGTGCTCGTCGTCATTCCGCCGTTCATCGTCATGAACGTGATCGACCGCGTGGTGGTCTACGGGAACCTCGACACGCTGGCGCTGCTGGCGATCATCTGGGTCGTCGTCGTGGTCTACGAGACCGTGCTCGAATACGCGCGGGTCGACATCGTGACGATGCTCGCCGGGCGGATCGACACGCGGATGAACCTGCACGTGTTCAACCGGCTGCTCGGGCTGAGCCTCGACTATTTCGAGCGGCACCCGGCGGGCGAGATCCACCATCGCATCAACCAGCTCTACCTGGTGCGGCTGTTCTTCACCGGGCGGATGTTCGATATCGTCCTCGACGTGTTCATGCTGATCGTGCTGCTGCCGATTCTCTTCTACATGAGCTCGGCGCTCGGCTTCGTCGATCTGGCGGCGGCGATCGTGATCACGCTGATCATCGTCTCCTTCATGCCGGCGTTGCGGCGCGTCACCGGCCACATCGTCAGGGCCGAGACGCGCAAGAGCACGCATATGGTGGAGAACATCCACGGGATCCGCACCATCAAATCGCTGGCGACCGAGCCGCAGAGCAAGGCGGAGTGGGACGTCCGCGTGGCGGAGGCGGCCGACTGGCGGATCCAGGGCGGACGGATCGGCAACTGGCCGAAGACCCTGGTGATCCCGTTCGAGCGGTTCATGCAGCGCGGGGTGATCCTGCTCGGCGCGTACTGGCTGCTGAACGGCACCTCGACGCTCGATATCGGCGGGCTGATCGCCTTCCTGATGCTGGGCGGACGCCTCGCCCAGCCGCTGATCTCGCTCTCGAAGACGATCCAGGACCAGGAAGAGCTGCGGATGGCGATCGGCGAAGTGATGCTGATCGTCAACAACCCTCCCGAGGTCGAGATCGCATCGAGCGGGCTCCGGCCGCCGATTGCAGGAGAGCTCACGTTCGAGAACGTGACCTTCAGCTATCCGGGCCAGACCCAGCCGGCGCTGAGGGACGTTTGCTTCACCGTACCGGCAGGGACGATGCTCGGCATCGTCGGCAAGTCCGGTTCCGGCAAATCGACGCTGGCGCGGCTGCTCCAGGGCATCAACCGCGACTATTCGGGATTCCTGAGGCTCGACGGGAACGATCTCCGGGAGATCAACCTCCGCTATCTCCGCCGCAGCCTCGGCGTGGTGCTGCAGGACAATTTCCTTTTCCGCGGCACGATTCGCGACAACATCATCGCCGGCCGACCGGGCCTCACCCTCGAGGACGCGGTCCGGGCGGCACGCCTCGCCGGCGCCGAGGAATTCATCGAGCGGATGCCCGCGGGCTACGAGACCTTCATCCAGGAAGGCTCGACCAACCTCTCGGGCGGGCAGCGTCAGCGGCTGGCAATCGCGCGCGCCCTGGTCACCGATCCGAAGCTCCTGATCCTCGACGAGGCGACGAGCGCGCTCGACCCCGAAAGCGAGGCGCTCGTCAACGCCAACCTGGTGCGCATCGGCAAGGGGCGGACCATGGTGCTGATCACGCACCGGCTCTCCTCGCTCACCGATTGCGACCTGATCATCGTGATGCATCAGGGCAAACTGCTCGACATCGCGCCGCACCGGGTGCTGCTCGAGCGCTGCGCGGTCTATCGCCAGCTCTGGCTGCAGCAAAACCGCCATCTCGACCCGCAAGGGACTCGCCATGCCACTCCCGCGCCTGTTCCAATCGAGGCAGATTGACGTTCCGAAGGGCGGCGCGCTCAGCGCCGCCGTCCTCGAGTTCCAGTCTCCTTCGAGCATCATTCTTGAGGCGCCCCCGGGCCACACCGCGCGCAACGCGATCTGGGTTGTCGCCGCACTCATGCTGACGCTGCTCCTGATCTCCGAATTCGTGCCCATGGATATGGAGGTGATGGCCCAGGGGCAGGTGCTTTCCCGGGCACCCACCATCCAGCTCGAACCGCTCGAGACAGCGATCATTCGCTCGATCGACGTGCACGTGGGAGAGACGGTGCACGCGGGCCAGGTGCTCGCAACCCTCGACCCGACCGAGGCGCAGGCCGACCTCCAGACGCTCTATGCGCAGCGCTCGGCGCTCTCGGCCGAGGTGGCGGAGGAGCGCGCGGAGTTTGAGGGCAAGCCCTACAAGCCGACCGACGAGACCAACCGCGACCAGCTCTTGCAGGCGGCGATCTACGCCCAGCGGATGGCCGAGCTCAAATACACGCTCAACAATTACGATCAGCAAATTTCGAGCTATGCCGCCCAGGTGCAGGGCGCCGAGACCCAGGCCGCGTACTACCGCGACCAGCTTGTGCTGGCGACCCAGATCGAGCACATGAACGCGCTCTTGCAAAAGCTCAACGCCGGCAGCCAGCTCACGACGCTGCAATCGCAGCAGCAGCTGGTGCAGGTCCAGGGAGAGCTGGCGCAGAGCATCGCGCTCGCGCAGTCGACGGCACAGACGCTAGAGGCGACGAAAGCGCAGCGCGACGCCTTCCTCCAGCAATGGAAAGCGCAGCTCTCGGCGCAGCTCGCGACCAACGTGCCGCAGCTGGACGCCGTGGTCGAATCGATCTCCAAGGCCCAGCTGGTGAGCCAGCTGGTAATGCTGCGCGCACCGCAGGACTCGGTGGTCCTGCAAATTGCCAGCGGCATCTCGGTCGGATCGGTGATGCAGTCCGGGCAACAGTTCCTGTCGCTTTCTCCGCTGCACGCGCCGCTCGAGATCGAGACCTATATTCCGGGCGGGTACCAGGGCTTCGTTCAGGTCGGCCAGCCGGTGACGATCAAGTTCGCGACCTTCCCCTTCGTCATCTTCGGCACCGGGACCGGGACGGTGCGGGTCGTCACCTCCGATTCGTTCACGCCGCAGCAGCTCGCCTCGCAGCTCATGAATCTCCAGACGTCGCCCACGTCGACGCCGCAGGACATTCCGACATCGGAACTCTATTATGCGGCGCGCGTGACGATCGACAGCCTGCACCTGCGCGGCGTGCCGCAGGGCTTCCGGGTCATTCCCGGCATGCCGGTGGAGACGGACATCCGGGTCGGCAGCCAGACGATCATGCAGTACCTGCTCGAACGGATCGTTCCGATCTTCAACGAGGGCATGACCGAGCCTTCCTGAGCGGGATGAGCGAGCGCCCGCCCTGCGAAGCGCCAAGGGAACAGGAACGGAGGCGCTGAGGTGGCCCGGCTGTTCGATCGTGTGGTGGGTTCGCTCTCGCCCAGGGCGGCATTCGGGCGGGCGAAGCGGCTGGCCAAGGAGGGTCAGGCGGCGGCGGCGTTGCCGCTCTTTGCGCGTGCCGCGCAGGCGGGAAACACCGAGGCCAAGTACGAGGTCGGGCGGGCCTATCTCGAGGGCAGCGGCGTGCCGGCGAGCCGATCGGAGGCGGCGCGCTGGCTCGAGCGCGCGGCGGCGGACGGCTACGCCGAGGCGCAGTCGCTGTTGGCCGGGCTCTACCTGCATGGGATTGGAGGCGAGCCCCGGCAGCCGGCAGCGGGGAAGCCCCAAAGGGGTGCAGTCGCCGCCGCCGCGCTCTTTTCAGGGACCGAGGAGGCGAAGCCGGATTACGAGAAGGCGCTGATCTGGGCAAAGCGGGCGGCGGCGGCCGGCACTCCGGAGGGTCAGGCGGTGCTCGGCTATCTCCTGACCTCCGGCCCCGAGACGATGCGCGATCCGGCGGCGGGGGAGGAATGGTACCGCAAGGCAGCGACGGCCGGTTCGCCGCAGGGGGCGCTCGGATTCGGGATCCAGCTCGCCCGCAAGTCCATGGACATGAAGGGCTACGCGGAGGCGCTCGGGCAGATCCGCACGGCGGCGGAAGCGGGGCTGCCGATGGGGCAGTTCATGCTCGCCCTGATGGCCGAGCGCGGGCTTGGCATGGAGGCCGACGCGACAGGGGCGGTCCGCCTCTATCGGCTCGCCGCGGCCAAGGGGGTCCGCGCGGCATCGGCGCGGCTGGGGTTGATGCTGATCGAGGGGCGGGGCGCGCCGCGCAATGCGCTGGAGGGCGAATCATGGCTCCGGCGGGCCGCCGTCGCCGGCGATGTGGAGGCGGCGGCGCTGGTGGGCGATCTCTATTCGCGTGGCGGAGAGCTGCCGCCGAATTACGCAGAGGCGGCGATCTGGTACCGCCGCGCCGCCGAGGGCGGGCATGCCGCCGCGGCGCGCGCGCTCGGTCTTCTCCACCTAACGGGCGGCGGCGTGGCGCGCGATTCGGCGGAAGCGGCACGCTGGTTTCGCATCGCCGCCGAGAAGGGCGATGAGCGGGCGAAGTCGGACCTTGCCAATGTTTTGCTGATCGGCGGCGGGGAAAGTGAGGATATCGGGCGCACGCGCGAGTGGTTCGAGCAGGCGGCGAACTCCGGCGATCTGGTGGCGGCGTTCAATTTCGGAGTTTGCCTCGCCGAAGGGATCGGTGTGGAGCGTGACGAAAGGGCGGCCCTGGCGTGGATGCGCCGGGCGGCAGACGGGGTGGTGAATGCCCAGTACTGGTATGGGCGGATGCTGATCGAAGGCCGCGGCCTGCAGGCCGATCCCGAAGCGGGGCGGATCTGGATCGCCCGCGCCGCCGAGGCGGGTCTTGCCGAGGCGGAGGTGGCCTTGGCCGAACTCTTCGTCGGCGGCCGTGGCGGCAAGCGCGACCACGCGGAGGCGCTCAAGCTTTACCAGAAGGCGGCGCAACGCGGGCATGTGGGCGCCATGTTTGCCGTCGGCGCGCTCTATGGCGGCGGGCATGACATCGTCGCCGACCGCGCGCGCGCGGCGCGATGGTTCCTCGCCGCCGCCGAGCGCGGCCACGGGCACGCGCAATTGATGCTCGGGCGGTACTATCTGAACGGGTCGGCCGGCGTGCAGGACCAGGCGGAGGCGCGGCGCTGGCTCGAGCGGGCGCAGAGCCAGGGGCTCGCGGAGGCGGCCTCCTATCTCGCGCAACTTCCGCCGCCGCCGGCGGAGGAAGCAGTGCCGGAGGGGATGGAGCGGAGCCGCGTTTGACGGCGACGTCGGGAACTCGTGGCGCGAAGCTCCGGCCCGCAGCAACCGCCTTGGGCGTCATGGCCGGCGGCCGCGCGTCAGGCCTTCGTCGCCGCGGCGAGCGACAGCACCGCGGAAGCGATCGGCTCGGGTGCCTCCCAGGGTAGGAAATGCCCGGCAACCGGCACGACTTCGCGGCGATAGGACCCGGTGAAATGGATGGCGTCGCCTTCCGAGCCCGTTGCCGGATCGACGCCGTCGCAGGCGCCGTGCAGCACAACCGTCGGCACGGTGATCGCGGGCCGCCCGGCCAGGCGCTCCTCGATCGCCGCGAGCGCCGGATCGCCTGGTGCTGCGGCGTAGCGGTGCCGGTAGGAATGGATGACGACATCGACGAAATCCGGGTTCTCGAACGAAGCCGCCGTGCGCCGGTAGGTCTCCTCGTCGAAGCCCCAGTTGGGCGACCAGAGCTGCCAGAGCAGCCGGCAGAGCTCGTATCGGTTCCGCGCCAGCCCGGCGCGGCCGCGCTCGGTGTTGAAGTACCATTGGTACCAGAAGCGATGCTCCTGCTCCGGCGCGTCCGGCGCGGCATTGCCCGCGATATCCTGGATGTTGTAGCCGCTGATCGAAACCAGGCCGCGCACGCGCTCAGGCCAGAGCGCGGCAATGATGCAGGCCGCGCGCCCGCCCCAGTCGTAGCCGGCGAGCAGCGCGCGGGCGACTCCGAGCCCGTCCAGGAGCGCCAGCAGATCGGCGGCCAGGGCCGCCTGCTCGCCGGACCGCAGCGTGCGCGCATCGAGGAAGCGGGTCGGCCCATAGCCGCGGAGATAAGGCGCGATGCAGCGATGGCCGGCCGCGGCAAGCCGCGCCACGGTGCCGTCCCACGTGCGCACATCATCGGGGAAGCCGTGCAGCACCACCACGGGCGGTCCGTCCGGCGGGCCGCTCTCCTCGAAGGCGATCTCCAGCGAATTCGTTGCCACGCACTGCAATCGTCCCGGCTCGCTCATGCGCTCCTCCTGCGGTTCGCGGGGCGACGATCAGCCTGTAGTCTGCGGCTCGCAATCGGAGGGGGAAGAAGAATGATTCACGTCGTCGCCGTGATCACCGCCAAGCCGGGAATGCGGGCGGAGATCCTCCGCGAGTTCCACGCCAACCGTCCGAACGTGCTGGCGGAAAAAGGCTGCATCGAATACGGGCCCGCCGTCGATGCCGAAGGCGCGGGCGCGCTCCAGACCCCGTTCGGTCCGGACGCCTTCGTGGTGATCGAGAAATGGGAGAGCATGGAGGCGCTCAAGGCGCATGGCGCCTCGGCGCACATGGCGGCCTACGCGGCGCGGACGCGGGAGAAGATCGCCACCCGCGCGGTCCACGTCCTCACTCCGGCCTAGAGCGTGATCGCCGAAGGCTGAATCACCGGAGGCGATCACGCTGTAGCGGGCCGCCTGCAGCCTCAGGTGCTCTGGCCGAGAGCCCGGCGTTGGAGCTCCTTGAGCCGGGCCGCCCCGCCAGACGTTTGCGGATCGATCTCGAGGACCTTCTCCCACGCCGCGAGCGCGCCCTGCCAGTCGCCGCGCGCCTCGGCCACGAACGAGAGCGTCTCCAGCGCCGTGAAGTGCTCCGGGTCGAGGGTGAGCGCGTGGGCGATGTCGTCGATCGCGCCCGCCGTGTCGCCGGCGTGGAAGCGCGCAAGCGCGCTCAGGCTCCAGGCATCGGCGAGGCCGGGCTGCAAGGTGGTTGCGGCGCCGAAGTCCGACTGCGCCTCGCCCAGCGAGCGCGCATCGAGCGCGACGCTGCCGTTCTCGAGCAGGAGGCGCACCGCCGGCGTCGCCTGATCGAGCCAAGCGGCCGCAATTCGCTGCTCGAGCTGATCGGCGGCCTCCTGGCTCGGCGCGGCCTTGAGCGCGGCCAACATGCCGGCAAGGTCGGAGCTTGCCGACTGGGCCCAAGCGTAAGCCGGTAGTGCTACAAGCACGAGGAGCATCGTCCAGCGCATGGCGCAATTTTCCCGCTTGCGCAGGGCGAGAGCAAGGCTTCTCTGGCCTCCGGTCGCTGCCCTTCTCAGGATCAGCTCGCCTCGTCGAGGCGGCGGCGCAGCGCCAGGACGACGGAGACGAACATCTGCTCGGTCAGCCGGCCGGTGTTCGTGTTGTAGCGCGAGACATGGTAGCTGTCGGCGACCAGCAGCCCGTCGGGCAGCTCGTGGATGGCGCCGTGCCGGAACCGCGCCCGCGCCTGTGGCAGGCCCGAGGCGCGCACCACCGCGGCGTGGGCGAGGACGCCGAGCGCCAGCACGGCGCGCAGCCGTGTCATCGCCTGCAGCTCGCCGAGCAGGAACCGGTTGCAGGTCTTCACTTCCTCGGGCGTCGGCAGGTTGGCGGGTGGCGCGCAGCGGACGGTGTTGGTGATCCGGCAATTCACGAGGCTGAGGCCGTCATCGGCGGATTCGCCGTAGCTCCCGGTGGCGAGGCCGAGACGCAGCAGCGTTGCGTAGAGGAGCTTGCCGGCGTGATCGCCAGTGAAGGGCCGGCCCGTGCGGTTCGCCCCCGAGAGGCCGGGGGCCATGCCGAGGATCAGGATCTCGGAACCGATCTCCCCGAACCCGGGGACCGGCGCATTGTGCCACTCCGGATGGGCGGCGCGGCTCTCCGCGCGATAGGCGGCCAGCCGCGGGCAGAGCGGGCAGTCACGGGGCGGCTCCTCGGGCAGCTTCATCAGCGTCTCTCTCGCGTTCCGCGCTCGCGCTCGCCGGGGGCGGCGCGATCCTCAACCCTGACTGAAGACGCTCTCGGTTGCTTTAACGTGCCGAACGAAAAGACGCCTCGGATCGCCCGGCGATGCCGGGCCGGCGCGCCGTTCCGGCGGGTGCTCGCTCAGGCGCTTTCGGGCGCCTCCGCGAAAGGCTCGGCAGGGGTCGGGCGCGCGTTCGGCCGGCTCCGCGGCTCCATCTGGCGCCGGGTGAATTCGGAGGCAATGTCCGCAAGGTCGATGAATTGGTCCGCCTGGCGACGGAGGTCATCGGCCACCATCGGCGGGCTGGTGCGGATCGTGGAGACGACCGAGACGCGGACCCCGCGGCGCTGCACCGCCTCGACGAGGCGCCGGAAGTCCGCATCGCCGCTGAACAGCACGGCATGCTCGATCTTCGGCGCAAGCTCGAGCATGTCGATCGCGAGCTCGATGTCCATGTTGCCCTTGACACGCCGCCGGCCGGCCGCGTCGGTGAACTCCTTCGCCGGCTTGGTGACGAGCGTGTAGCCGTTATAGGCGAGCCAGTCGGTCAGCGGCTTGAGGGGGGAATATTCCTCGGTTTCGAGCAGGGCAGAATAATAGTAGGCGCGCAAGACGTGGGCCTGGCGGCGGAAGTATTCGAGAAGGTTACGATAATCGACGTCAAAGCCAAGATTGCGCGAGGCAGAATAAAGATTGGCGCCGTCGATGAATAGTATTGTACGTTCGTTCGGCAGGAATTGCATGATGGTCCCTCATCATCGAGTTCTATGCTTCTACGGTGTCTCTTCGATCGGCCGGTTGCATGGATCAGGTCGGTCGGCGCGTCGCGCGAATGACCAACCCGGGTAGTCGCCGCGGGGAACCATGTCAAGCAGATGTCAGGCGGGCGCGTGCGAGCCGATCCTGGTCGCGATCGGCGCCAACCTCCCCGGTCCCGGCGGCGCTCCACCGCTCGAGACCTGCCGCCGTGCGGTCGCCGCGCTGGACGTGTCGCCCGGCATGCGCCTCCGCGCCCTCTCGCGCTGGTGGGCAAGCGCTGCGATACCGCCCTCCGGCCAGCCGGATTACGTGAATGGCGTCGCCCGGCTCGCGGGGGACATCGCGCCCGAGGCGTTGCTCGCGGCCCTTAAGGCGCTCGAGCGGCAGGCCGGCCGCCGGCCGGGCCCCGCCAACGCCGCCCGGCCGCTCGATCTCGACGTCATCGCCATCGGCCGGCTCCTCCGGCCAGCCCCCGATCCCATCCTGCCCCATCCGCGCGCGCATCTGCGTGCCTTCGTGCTGGCGCCGCTTGCCGAGGTGGCGCCCGGCTGGGTGCACCCCGCTCTCGGTCAGACGGTGGAGGCGCTCCTGGCCGCCTTGCCGCCGCAGCGTCTGGCACCGCTCGAGGCCTGAGGCGGGAAGCCCGATTCGGCTTGCGAGGGCCGACTTGCTCGCCTATCTACGCCAGAAGTAGGAAATCTGCCCCGGAGGGTCGAGCGCATGGCGCGGGTCACGGTCGAGGATTGTGTGGTGAAGGTGCCGAACCGGTTCGACCTGGTGATGCTGGCGGCGCAGCGCGCGCGCAACGTCAGCCGCGGCGAGGCGGTGACGCTCGACCGCGACAACGACAAGAACCCGGTGGTTGCGCTCCGCGAGATTGCCGAGGGGACGGTGGAGCTGCCCCGGCTCTGGCAGGACCTCGTCAAGTCCGTCTCGCGTGTGCCCGAGCCCGAGCCTGCGGACGAGGAGGTGATGGATCTGATTCCGACGGATCAGAACATCTTCGGCCTGCAGGACGTGGCGGCCGACGAGGAGGCGGCCAACCTCCCCGCCGAGTCCGAGGAGCTTTCGCCGGAGGACATGGAGGCGGCGATCGAGGCGGAGCTGGCCGGCCGTCCGGATCGCTAGCGTGGAATGACAAGGGACGCCGGCTCGCCTCTCCCGAGGATCGCCCGCGTCCCTGAGGGACTGACCGCCGCTTCGCGCGCGCGGCCGCTTATCGTTCGGCAGTTCGAGCTGACCGAGAAGGTCCTCGCCTACGACCCCAAAGCGAACACCGCCCTGATCGACGCCGCCTACGTGCTGGCGATGAAGGCGCATGGGCCGCAGCGGCGCGAGAACGGCGATCCCTACATCACCCATCCGCTCGCGGTCGCCGACCTGCTCGCGGGATACCGGCTCGACACGGCGAGCATCGTCACGGCGCTCCTGCACGATGTGGTCGAGGACACGCCGGTCAAGCTCGCGGAGATCGAGCGGCGGTTCGGGCCCGAGATCGCGGGCCTGGTCGATGGGGTGACCAAGCTCTCGCGGCTCGGGCTGCCCTCGGAAGAGACGCGCGAGGCGGAGAACTTCCGCAAGCTCGTCCTGGCGATGAGCAAGGACATCCGTGTCCTCCTCGTCAAGCTCGCCGACCGCCTGCACAACATGCGCACGCTCGGCTTCGTCCAGGACCGCGAGCGCCGTCAGCGCATCGCCCGCGAGACGATGGAGATCTACGCGCCGCTGGCCGAGCGGATCGGCATGGACGCGATGAAGACGGAGCTCCAGACGCTCGCCTTTCCCGAACTGCAGCCGGAGGCGTACCACAGCGTCCAGGCACGCCTCAATCTGCTGCGCGGCCAGGGTGAGGACGTGATCGAGGAGGTGCGGGGCGAGCTTGCCCGCGTCTGCTCCGAGGCCGGCGCCCAGGTGCTCGAGGTCACGGGACGCGAGAAATCGCCCTTCTCGATCTGGGAAAAAATGCGCAAGCGCAATGTAGAGCTCGACAAGCTCTCGGACATCATGGCGTTCCGCATCGTCGTGCCGACGCGCGAGGCCTGCTACATGGCGCTCGGCGCCGTGCACGCCGCCTATCCGGTGATCGCCGGCCGCTTCAAGGATTACATCTCGACCCCGAAATCGAACGGCTATCAGAGCCTGCACACCTGTGTCACGCTCCGCGAGCCGCGCAACCAGAAGATCGAGGTCCAAATCCGCACCCGCGCCATGCACGAGGTGGCGGAGGCCGGGGTTGCGGCGCATTGGCTCTACAAGGAGGGCCGCGCCGAGACCGACGAGGTGCAGCATTTCCGCTGGGTCCAGGACCTGCTCGAGATCCTGGAGAACTCGAGCGCGCCGGACGAATTCCTCGAGAACACCAAGCTCGAGCTCTATGAGGACCAGGTCTTCTGCTTCACGCCCAAGGGCCGGCTGATCCAGCTCCCGCGCGGCGCGACCCCGGTCGATTTCGCCTACGCGGTGCACAGCCAGGTGGGCGATTCCTGCGTCGGCGCCAAGGTGAACGGGCAGCTCAAGCCGCTCCGCCACGAGCTGCAGAACGGCGACCAGGTCGAGATCATGACAGCGCGCGGCGGCACGCCCTCGCCGCAATGGTACCGCTTCGTGGTCACCGGCAAAGCGCGCGCGCGTATCCGCCGCTTCATCCACCAGCAGGAGCGCCAGCGCTATCTCGACGAGGGTCGCGCGGCCCTTGCCAAGGCGTTCCGCCAGAACGGGCTCGACGGCCAGGAGAAAGTGCTCGAGGGCACGCTCAAGGCGCTGAAGCAGACGGGGCTCGATGCGCTCTATATCGCCGTCGGCAATGCGAGCCTGAGCCCGAGCGCGGTCGTGCACGCCGCCTATCCCGAGATGCGCCCCGATGCGCGCGCGCCCAGGATGCTGCCGGATTTGCCCGCGCGCAGCCTCGCGCGCCCGCGCGGCCCCGAGTCCGAGATGCCGATCCGCGGCCTGATCAGCGGCATGGTGGTGCACTATGCGGGCTGCTGCCATCCGCTCCCGGGCGACCCGATCGTCGGCATCGTCACCACCGGCAAGGGCGTCACCATCCATACCCGCGACTGCCAGACGCTCGAGACGTTCGCGGCGACCCCGCAGCGCTTCCGCGAGCTCGAGTGGGATCCCGAGGTGCTCGCCAAGGAGAAGGGCGGCTCCGCCCACACCGGGCGCATCAACGTCATCGCCGCCAACGGCGAGGCGATGCTGGCGACGCTCACGAATACCATCGCCAAGCATGAGGGAGCCGTGGCGAATCTCAGGATCGTCAATCGCCACCATGAGTTTTCCGAGGTTCTCCTGGATGTCGAGGTGCGCGACCTCGGCCACCTCTCGAACGTCATTGCCGGCCTGCGCAGCGCGCCGGGCGTGTCCGAGGTCAGCCGTGCCCGCCGCTGAGTCCTCCGCTTCGTGATTCTCGGCATCGGGTCGGACATTTGCGACATCCGCCGCGTCGAGGCGGTGATCGCCCGCTATGGCGAGCGTTTCCTCGCGCGCGTGTTCACCCAGTCCGAGCGGACCCGCGCCGCGCGCCGCACCGTGCGGCTCCAGGCGCCGACCTTCGCCCGGCGCTTCGCCGCCAAGGAGGCGGCGGCGAAGGCGCTCGGCACCGGCTTCCGGCGCGGCGTCTTCATGTCCGATCTTGGCGTCGTAAACCTTCCGGGCGGGCAGCCGACGGTCGTGATGAGCGGCGGTGCGGCGGCGCGTCTGGCCGCCATCACGCCCGCCGGGATGCAGGCGATGGTCGCGCTCTCGATCACCGACGAATACCCCTATGCCTTCGCGCAGGTGGTGATCTCCGCGGTGGCGCTTGGCTCCGCTGCCTCCTCTTTGCCCGGGGACGAGCCGCAAGCACGGGCCACGTGATCAGAGCGGCCGGCGCTCTCTCGCTTGACAGCCAGGGGGTGCGCGGGCTTGATCCGCCCCGACTTCGGATCCGGTAGAGCCGCAGGCAATGGCGTCGACCAAAACCAAGAGCAAAACCAGGAGTAAATCCGGCGGTTTGCTCGACAACGTCAAGACGCTCGTTTATGCCGGTCTGATTGCGATCGGCATTCGAACTTTCGTGCTCGAGCCGTTCAACATCCCTTCGGGCAGCATGATCCCGACCTTGCTGGTGGGTGACTACCTGTTCGTCGAGAAATACAGCTATGGCTATTCGCGCTATTCTTTCCCCTTCTCCCCGCCCCTCTTCTCCGGGCGGATCTTCGGCTCGATGCCGCGGCGCGGGGACGTCGCCGTGTTCGCATTGCCGCGCGATCCCTCGATCGATTACATCAAGCGCATCGTCGGGCTGCCCGGGGATACGATGCAGGTCATCCACAGCCGGCTCTACATCAACGGCAAGGAGTGCCCACGCCGCTACGACGGCATGTACATGGAGACCGACCAGGGGCCGCCGATCGAGGTGCGTCGCTATATCGAGACCCTGCCGAACGGCGTGCAGCACTCCATCTTGCAGGAGTCGAACAACGGCCCGCTCGACAATACCGGGGTCTACAAGGTGCCGCCGGGATTCGTCTTCGCGATGGGCGACAATCGCGACAACAGTGAGGATAGCCGGGTCCTGAGCGCCGTGGGCTATATCCCGATCGAGAACCTCGTCGGCAAGGCGGAGTTCATCTTCTTCTCGGTCGATGCCCAATACCCCTGGTGGGAGTTCTGGGAATGGCCGTTCGAGATCCGCTGGGGCCGGCTGTTCCACATAATCCACTAGAGCGGATCGCGCCTGCCCAGAATCCCCCAAACGACCGCAAGGGATGCAGAGGGGCGTGCTCGATCCCTCCGTTCGAACAGCCGCCTGCGGTGAGCGAACCGATACAAGCGGAGTCGTCGGCACGCATGGACGCGGCGGAGCGCCTGCTTGACCATCGCTTCGCGCGCCCGGAACTCCTCACGGAGGCATTGACCCATCGCTCCGCTGCCCGCGGCAAGGGCTCGAACGAACGGCTCGAATTCGTGGGCGATCGCGTGCTCGGGCTCCTGGTCGCCGAATGGCTCGCCGAGCGCTTCCCGGGCGAGCGCGAGGGCGCGCTGGGGCGCCGGCTCGCCTCCCTCGTCTCCCAGCCCGTGCTCGCCGGAATCGCGGACGCGGTGGAGCTCGCCCAGGTGATCGACGTCGCGCCCAACGAGGCCAAGGCAGGCGTCAAGCGCCGGGCGACGGTGCTCGCCGACGCGCTCGAGGCGGTGATCGGCGCGCTCTTCCTCGACGCGGGGCTCGGCCCGGCCCGCGCCTTCGTCCGCCGCGCCTACGAGCCGGTGCTCGCCGCCCAATCATCGCCGCCCAAGGACCCGAAGACGGCGCTCCAGGAATGGGCGCAGGCGCGCGGCCTCGACCTGCCGTGTTAT
>DATJTV010000150.1:0-10269 GCA_035503055.1 Acetobacteraceae bacterium | reverse complement strand
CGGGCTGAGCGCGATGCCGGCGGCCCGGCAGGCGCCGACGGCGCGGGCGATGTCCGCGGCGGTATGGCCCTTGTCGAGCGCCTCGAGCGTGCGGTCGTCGAAGGATTCGACGGCGGAGGTGACGAAGAGGCAGCCGGTGCGGGCGAGCTCGGAGAGCGCATCCGCGTGCTTGAGGAGATGCTCGACCTTGATCGTCGCGTCGTAGGTGAGGTCGGGGAATTCGCGGTGCAGCGCGGCCGCGACGCGGAGCGCGTGGCCGACGCCATTGAAGAAGTCGGGGTCGCCGAAGGAGATGTGCTCCGCGCCGAGCGAGACGAGCGCACGGATATCGGCGAGCACGGTCTCGGGGGCGACGACGAAGAAGCGGCCGCGATAAACGGGGACGATCGGACAATGGCGGCAGAGATGCTTGCAGCCGCGCGTGGCCTCGGTGAAGCCGACGGTGCGGCGGGTTCCGTCGGGCATGACGAGGTGGGCGTAGCGGGAGAGTTCCGGCAGGCCGCTTCGGACGGGGGGCAGGAATCTCTGCTTCTCGAGCACGATCGTTTCGTGATTGGCGGGAGCGCGGCCGGCGGCGAGCGAGCGGGCGGCGGCGAGCAGTGGCGCCTCGAACTCGCCGCCGAGGATGGTGCCGACGCCGAGCTCGCGGAGCAGCGCTTCGTTGAGCGGCGCATAGAGGCCGAAAGCGGCGAGATGCGCGGTGGGATTGATGGCGCGGAGCCGTTTGACGAGCGGCACCGCGAGGCGGGTTGCCGTGTGCATCGGCAGATGCACGCCGATCAGGGCGGCATCAGCGAGAAGAGCTTCGTCGAGCGCCTCGACGGCGAGGTCGAGCAGGCGGACGGGAATGCCTTCGGCCTCGAGCCAGGCGGCGGCGGAGGCGAGGCCGAAGGGCTGGCGGCCGAGATCGTAGGTGGAGGCGAGCACGACCGGGCATGACGCCGGCCCGCTCACGAGAAGCGCTTTCCGTCCTCCGCGGCGTAGGCGGCGACCGCGAGATCGGCTTCGCGCGCGCGCTCGAGCCGTTTGAGCAGCGCCGGCAGGGACGGGAACGGGATCGCGCAGGTGATCTGGTTGTTCGACATGCCGGTGCGCACGCGGCTCAGCATGCAGCCACTGCTGAGCGTGATCTCGCCGGTCGATTTCGCGAGCGGGATGATGTGGCATTGCGGCTTGCCCTCGAGCCGGAGCTCGGGCCAGGCATCGTTGAGCAGCATGAGCTGCTTGCCGTTGATCCGGAGGAGCACGATGTCCGGTGCGAGCGGGGCCTCGGCGAGCGGCGCATAGACGACGGCCTGCGGCGCGGGAGTGACGGCGGGAAGGTGGCCGGCGGCCTCTGCCGTGACCCAGCCGGAGGCGAGCAGCGCCTGCACGTCTGCGTTGCCGACGATCTCGGCGAGCGGGCCGAAGCCGTGCGTATAGCTGCCGACGCTGCAATTGCCGTGATCGGCCGCAACCGTCGCGAAGGCGCGCGACGTCGCATCCATCCAGAAGACGCAGCCTGCGGGGACGGCGCCGGTCCGGCCATCCGGCGTGGGCGGAGGATGGGTGGCGCCGAACGAGGGCACGCGTTCCGGGAGATGATCGGCGAAGGCGATGGCGATCGGCGGCACGCCGAGCCCGAGGAGGTCCCTGAGGCGCTGGTCGAAGCCCGCATAATCATCGCCAGGCATTTCCACGTCCCCCGCACTTGTTTCGTTGTGTATCACTACGTATTAACATTCTATCAGGATCACGTTGCCTATCGCCAACGCTAACGAGAAAATGATCCGTGTGTAACGGATGTTTGCGTAGCATCGGGCTGCCATGCGCATCGAGGAATTCCTGCCGCGATCGCCGTACGCGGCCTCCTTCGATCGGGGGGCGGACCGGCTGGTGGTGGTCTTCAGCCCGGTCGGCGCGCGGGCGGGGCGATTTCCCGGCATCGCCGAGCTCGGCGCCGGCCGCTACGACGTCGCCGCGTTCAACTGCCCGGACGAGCAGTGGTACGTCGAGGGCGTCCCGGAGACGGCGGACGAGCCCGGGCGGTTCGAGGGCGGCTTGCGCGCCTTCGTCGCCGCCGGCCGCTACCGGCGGGTGCTGTTCTGCGGGGTGAGCAAGGGGGCGTACGGGGCGGTGGATTTCGGGCTGCGCTGCGGCGCGACCGCGATCCTGGCGGCAGGCCTCGAATCGATCTACGGACTCTGCGCGCTCTTCCGCCGCGTGGTGCCGCCGATGCTCGCCGAGCGCCAGCGCGAGCGGCTTCGGGATTGGCCGGCGCTCGCGCGGGCGAGCGGGGCGCGCATCCATTCCTTCTACGGCGTCGAATCGGTGACCGACCTGCTCTACGCCCGGGTGGCGCCGCGGCGGCTTGGCGCCAAGGCACTGCTCGTGCAGCGGGCGGGGCACTTCCTGCTGCCGGTGATCGAGGCGCGGGTCGGGTTCGACGCGCTGATCGAGGAGGTGCTCGAGCGGGACCGGTTCGGCAGGCTCGAGGCGAGCCTTGTTGAGGTCGATCTCGGGCGCACCGGACGCTCTTCCGTCGGCTACGTGCAGGCGACGCAGTTCGGGCGGATCAGGGCGGGTTTCTCGCCAGGCATTCGCCCGCGCGGCGCCGTCGAGCGCTATGCCGCGGCAGCGGCGCTGATCGCCCAGCAAAGACCGGAGGAGGCGCTGGCGCTGCTGGTCGGCGCCCCGCGCGGTGGACCCATCCGCCCGGCTGCGTGGGAGACGCTCCGGGCACGGGCGCTGCTCGAGGCCGGGCGATGGGCGGAGGCCGAGCCGATCGCGCGGCGGCTCAAGGAGGAAGACCCGACGGCACACGAGCCGGCCCAAATCCTCTACGGGGCGCTGGCGGCGGACAAACGTGCGGAGGAGTTGGCGGAGGTCGGGTTCGCCCTCTACCGCGCCGACCGCGAACGGCTCGGGCTTCTCGGGACCTATCTCGACCACCTCGCGGCCAACGGGAAGAAGGACGAGGCGGCGGAAATCCTGGGCGGGGAGATCGCCAGAGCGACGGAGAAGGCGCGGCTGAAACTCCTCTACGACCTCGCCGCACGGCTCGTGCTCGCGCCCGAGGCACTGCGGGGAAGATCGGGCGGCTAGAGAAGGGCCAAGGGGCTCTGGCCCCTGGTCTTTTCGGGGTGGCGCGGCGAGGATGGGGGCATGACCTGGTCGATTTTGGTGCGCGATCCCGAGTGTGGGGCGTTGGGTGCGGCGGTGGCCACGCGGTTCTTTGCGGTGGGCGCGCTTTGCATTCACGTCGAGGGTGGGGTGGCGGCGCTGGCGACCCAGGCGCTGATCAACCCGATGTATGCCGTGGAGGGGATGGCGCGGCTGCGGGCGGGCGAGGCGCCCGAGGCGGTCGCGGCGGCGCTGGTGGCCGGCGATGCCGGGCGGGCGCATCGGCAGCTTCATGTTCTGGACGCGACAGGGCGGGCGGCCCGGTACACCGGGGCGGAGTGCGTCTCCTGGTGTGGGATGCTGGGTGGGGCGGACGTGTCGGTGGCGGGCAACATGCTGGCGGGGCCGGCGGTGCTCGAGCGCACGCTCGAGGCTTATCGGGCGGCGGGGGGGAGTTTGGCCGAGCGGCTGTTGGCGGCGCTGGCGGCCGGCGAGGCGGCGGGCGGGGACAAGCGTGGCCGGCAGTCGGCGGCGCTCAAGATCGCGACGCGCGACCCCTATCCGGACCTCGATATCAGGGTGGACGACCATCCCGACCCGCTGGCCGAGCTTGCCCGGCTCTATCGGGTGAGCCGGGAGCGGTTCGCCGTGTTCCGCCGTTTCCTGCCTGGCCGGGACAGTCCATGCGGGGTGTTCGACCGCGCGGTGATCGACGCGGCGATCGCCCGCGAGGGCGTTTCCCAAGCGTAAGATTTCACGCTTGTTCTTGCCAGCCGGGATGCGGCGACGCAAAAAAGGCGCGAGGGCGCGCAAAAGACGATAATGGAGGCTTCCCCCATGCGACGCATTTTCTTCGCCGCTTCTGCGGCGGCCTTTCTGCTGCTCGGCGCGGCACCCCGGCCGGCGGCGGCGCAGACGCTCCGGATCGGGCTCCGCGAGGACCCGGATGTCCTCGATCCGACGCTCGGCGGCAGCTATGTCGGGCGCATCGTGTTCGCCGGCATGTGCGACAAGCTCTTCGATTACGACACCAAGCTCGACATCGTCCCGCAGCTCGCGACGGGCTACGAATACAAGGACCCAACGCATCTCATCCTGCATCTGCGCCCCGGCGTGACCTTCCAGGACGGGGAGAAATTCGACGCGGCTGCCGTGAAATACACGCTGATGCGGGATCTCACGATGAAGGGCACGCTGCGCAAGGGCCAGATCGACGCGATCAGCGCGATCGACGTCATCGACCCGCTGACGGTGGAGCTGGTCCTGAAATCACCCGATTCGCCGCTGCTCGCGCAGCTCGCCGGCCGCCCGGGCATCATGGTGGCGCCCGAGGTGGCGGAGAAGGAGGGGGCCAAGTTCGGGCTCCATCCGGTCTGCGCCGGGCCGTTCAGCTTCGTCAAGCGCGTCCCGGAGCAGGAGATCGTGCTCCAGCGCTTCCCCGGCTACTGGAACGCCAAGGCGATCCACTTCGACCAGGTCGTCTATGTGCCGATCGTCAATTCCGCCGTGCGGCTCGCCAATCTTCAGTCGGGCGCGCTCGATCTCGTGGAATATATCGTCCCGACCGACGTGCCGGCGGTAGAGAAGGATCCGAAGCTCAAGCTCGCGATGAGCTGGTCGCCGGGATACGATGGGATCACCTTCAATGTCGGCAAGGGGCCGATGGCGAAGAGCCCGATCGGCGAGAGCGCCGATCTGCGCAAGGCCTTTGATCTGGCGATCGACCGCAAGGCGCTGATCCAGGTCGTGTACAACGGTCTCTACCCGGCGATCGCGCAGGCCAACCCGCCGGGATCGCCGTTCTACATCCCCTCGGTCCAGCCGCCGGCGCGCAACATCCCCGAGGCGCAGAAGCTGGTGGCGGCGTCGGGGTTCAAGGCGCCGGTCACGGTGACGATGATCGTGCCGAACAGCCCGGACATTCTGCAAGCCGCGCAGGTGGTCCAGGCGATGGTGAAGCCCGCCGGGTTCGACCTCAAGATCCAGGCGATGGAGTTCGCCTCCTCGCTCGCCGCCGCGCACGCGGGTGATTTCCAGTCCTACCTGATCGGCTGGTCGGGCCGGGCGGACGCGGACGGGAACATGTACTCGTTCCTGCACACGGGCGGCGGCTTCAACTGGGGCGGCTACTCCGACCCGGTCGTGAACAAGCTGCTCGACGAGGCGCGGCTCTACACCAGCGTTCCCGAGCGCGACGCGGTCTACGCGAAGCTCTGGGCCCGGGTGCACGAGCAGATGCCGCTCATCTATCTCTGGGGGCTCAAGAACATCGTCGGCATGAAGAAAGAGCTGATGGGATTCCGGCAGGTGCCGGACGGCATTATCCGCATCCAGGGCATGTCTATGGCGAACTAGAGGGGGCGGCTCGGCGCGGGGCAGGGTTATGCGCGGGTATCTCGGATCCCGGATCGCGCAGATCCTGCCGACGCTTTTCCTCGTCAGCATCATCGTCTTCGGCTTGCAGCAGCTGATGCCCGGGGACCCGGCGCTGGTGATCGCCGGCGAGAGCGCCGGAGACCCGGCGCTGGTCGCGCAGATCCGCAACGAGCTGATGCTGAACCGGCCGGTCCCGGTGCAATATCTGCACTGGCTCGACAACGTGCTGCACGGCAATCTCGGCTATAGCTGGCGGCTGCAGGAGCCGGTCATGCAGCTCGTCGAGCAGAAGCTGCCGGTGACGGCGCAGCTTTCGGTGATGGCGTTCTTGTTCGCCGTCGTCATCGGCGTGCCGATGGGGATCCTCTCGGCGGTGAAGCGCAACACCGCCTGGGACTGGCTTGCCAACGGCATCGGCCTCTTCGGGCTCTCGATCCCGACCTTCTGGCTCGGCATCGTCATGATCCTCGTCGTTTCGGTCTGGCTGGGCTGGCTGCCGCCCTCGGGCTATGTGCCGCTCACGCAGAACTGGGTGCGCTCGCTCGCGACCACGGTGATGCCGGCGTTCGTGCTCGGCAACGCGATCGCGGCGATCCTGATGCGGCACACGCGGAGTGCGATGCTGGTAGCACTCGGGCAAGACTATGTGCGCACGGCGCGGGCGAAAGGGCTTTCCGAGTGGGTGGTGGTGCTGCGCCATGCGCTGCGCAACGCGCTCATTCCGGTGGTGACGCTGGGCGCGTTGCAGCTCGGCGCGCTCCTTTCCGGCGCCGTGCTGACCGAGCAGGTTTTTTCCGTGCCGGGAATCGGGAAGCTCGTGGTGGACGCGGTGTTCAACCGCGACTACCCGGTAATCCAGGGCGTGGTGCTGGTGACGGCGCTGCTCTACGTGCTGCTCAACCTCATCACCGACCTCCTTTATTTCCTGATCAACCCGCGGATGCACGCGGGATGAGCACGGCGGCCGCCCTCGCCCCGGCGCTACCGGTTCCGGACAGCCCGGCGCGCGTGGCGGCGAGGCGGCTGCTCGCTCACCGCTCGGCGATGGTGGGGCTGGCGCTCTGCGTTCTTTTCGTTGCGGTCGCGGCTGCGGCGCCGCTGATCTCCCCGGTGAGCCCGATCGCGACAGACTGGTCGGCGATCCGCCAGGCGCCGTCCTGGGCGCACTGGATGGGAACGGACGAGCTCGGCCGCGACGAGCTGGCGCGGGTGATCTTCGGGGCGCGGGCGAGCCTGCTTGCGGGCGTGGTCTCGGTCTTGATCGCGGCGGCGATCGGCGTGCCGGCGGGGCTGGCGGCGGGGTTCGCGCGCGGGATGACCGACACGCTCCTGAGCCGGATCGTCGATGCGATGCTGGCGATCCCGTTCCTGGTCCTGGCGATCGCGCTCGCCGCCTTCCTCGGGCCGAATTTGCGCAACGCGATGATCGCGATCGGGGTGACGACGGCGCCGATCTTCATGCGGGTGGCGCGCGGCGCCACCATGGACGTGATGACGTACGATTATATCGAGGCGGCGCGGGCGGTGGGGAACCCGGCCTGGCGGGTGGCGGTGCGGCACGTGATGCCGAACATCTTCCCGCCGATCCTGGTGCAGGGGACGCTTTCGATCGCGACCTCGATCATCGCCGAGGCGAGCCTTTCGTTCCTCGGCCTCGGCGAGCAGCCGCCGACGCCCGCCTGGGGATCGATGCTGAACGCGGCGCAGCAGTTCCTGACCCAGGCGCCGTGGCTTGCGATCTTTCCGGGCGCGGCGATCTTCCTCACCGTGCTTGGATTCAACCTGCTCGGCGACGGGCTCCGCGACGCGCTCGATCCCAGGGGAATCTAGCCCGACGGCAGGCCCGGGATGTTGATGCCGAAGGTCTGCGCCAGCAGGACCACGTTGAGGACGAGGATGATCGCGGTGCCAGCGATCGCGGCGAGATCCGTGAGCCGGTTGTTGGCGAACTCGCCCATGATGTCGCGCCGGCGGGTGAAGAGGACGAGGGCTATCATCGGGATCGGCAGGGCGAAGGAGAGCACGACCTGGCTCATCACCAGCGCCATAGTCGCGTTGACGCCGAGGGCGACGACCACGAAGGAGGGCACCATCGTCACCAGCCGCCGTACCCAGATCGGAATGCGGAAGCCGACGAAGCCCTGCATGATGACCTGGCCCGCCATCGTGCCGACGGCCGAGCTCGAGATGCCGGAGGCCATCAGCGAGATCAGGAAGACGGCGGCGGCGCCGGCGCCGAGGAGCGGCGTCAGCGTGTGATAGGCGGTCTCGATCTCGGAGACATCGCTGTGGCCGGCGTGGAAGGCGGCCGAGGCCATGATGACCATCGCCATGTTGACGAGCCCGGCGATGGCGAGCGCGACGATGACTTCGCGGTTGGAGAAGCGAAGCAGCGAGCGGCGCTCGGAGACGTTGCGGGCCGGGGCGCGCGCCTGGGTGAGGCCGGAATGGAGGAAGATGGCGTGCGGCATGACGGTGGCGCCGACGATGCCGACCGAGATCGTGAGCGCCGCGGCGTTGGGCATGGAGGGCAGGATCGAATGCAGCCCGGCCTGGCCCCAGGCGACCGGGGCGATGAACATCTCGATCAGGTAGCAGAGCGCGATCACCCCCACGAGGCCGCCGATGATGAACTCCATCGGGCGGAAGCCCTTCCGCTCGATCAGCAGGATTGCGTAGGTGATGAGCGCGGTCGCCACCATACCGGCGAGCAGGGGGATGCGGAATAGCAGCGAGAGGCCGATCGCACCGCCGAGGAACTCGGCGAGATCGGTCGCCATCGCGGCGACCTCGCTCGCGCCCCAGAGCGCGTAGATGATCCGGCGGGGGAACTGCTCGCGGCACATCTCGGCCACGTTGCGGCCGGTGACGATGCCGAGCTTGGCCGAGAGCCCCTGAAACAGCATGGCGATCAGGTTCGCCACCACCACGACCCAGAGCAGGCTGTAGCCGAAACCGGCGCCGGCCTGGACGTTGGTCGCGAAATTGCCGGGGTCCATGTAGGCGATCGAGGCGATGACCGCGGGGCCGGTGAAGAGGAGGGCCGAGCGTAGCCCGCGCCGGCGGCCGTCCAGCACCTCGCGGATGGCGAGGGTCGTCTGGTCCGTCAGAGTGGTGGTCTGTCCGCTCATGCCGTTCCCCTGGGGGCCCCCGCTGGCTGGCCTGGTGGCCTATGGCGAGAAATATAGCAGAAGCTACACCTATGGCAAGAGGTTGTATGGTGGGGTTTATGGCACAATGGTATGAGGAGCCCGTATCGGCTCTTTCGAGGTGACGAAGCGGACGAGGCCCCTTCCCTCTCCGAGGCGCGCGCGCCGTGCTGCGATGATGACTGCTGTGCCACGGCGTCGCTGCGGCCCGGCAGGGAAGCGCTGGTCCGGCAGGCGTTCCGGCTGGAATATCTCAGCGTCGCCTGGATGCTGATCGAGGCCGCCGTCGCGATCGCGAGCGGCGTGCGGGTGGGAAGCGTCTCGCTGCTCGCCTTCGGCATGGACAGCGTGATCGAGCTTGCCTCGGCTTGCGTGCTCATCTGGCGGCTCTCGGTCGAGCTACGGCACGGGCGGGACTTCGCCGAGGGGGCGGAGCGCGCGGCGAGCCGCGTCGCCGGCGGCCTGCTGGTGGCACTTGCCGCCTACGTGGTCGCGGCGGCGGCCTGGAAACTCGGGACGCGGGCGGGCGGCGGCTTCTCGTGGCCGGGACTGATCGTCACGATGCTCGCGATGCCGGTGATGTACTTTCTGGGCCGGCGCAAGCTCGCGGTGGCCGAGGTGCTCGGCAGCCGCGCGATGCGCGCCGACGCCATCGAGAGCGTGACCTGCTTCTGGCTTTCGCTGGTGGTCGTCGTCGGGCTGCTGGTCGAGGCGGCGAGCGGGGCCTGGTGGGTCGATGGGGCGACCTCGCTCGGGATCGTCTGGCTCGTGGTCAGGGAAGGAAGGGCGGCCTGGCGCGGCGATGATTGCTGCTGAGCCGCGCGCGGCGTCATTTCGTCGGCCGGGGTGTCACCAGGTTGGCGAGGATGCGCTGCCACTGCTCGAAGCCGGGCGCGTCCGGGAACCACGTCTTGAACAACGCCTCGGGCTGCATCGCCTCGAGGCTCGCCTTCAGGCGCTGCTCCAGCTCCTTCAGCATCGCCTCCTGAAGCGGTTTCACGTCCGGCAGGCCGAAGAAGGTGCGGGCCTCCTCCGGGGTGCAATCGACGGTGAGGTTGATTTTCATGGCCGACGCTCCTCCGCGCATTGACGCCTGAGCCTCGCCACGGCGTCGAGCGAGGACAAGAGGCGGGCGAGGCTTGCGCCGACGCGCGCCATCGCCTCGTCCCAGGGAAGGATCGCGAAACGGTCTAGCTCGGGGAGGATTTTTCCCTCCCGCGTCGTGAAGGTCGAGGTGCAGCGGAGCGACGCGGGATCGGGGAGAGGCTCCGGCAGCCAGGCAAAGAGGAAAATATCCTTGCGGCGGAGGTAAGTGTGGCGGCCGAGATCGATCAGGTCGGCGGCGGGAGGCGCAAGGCCGGTCTCCTCGCGAAGCTCGCGTAGCGCGGCCGCCGCGAAGCCCTCGCCGGGCTGGGCGACGCCCTTCGGGATGTCCCAGCGCGGGGAGCGCGTCGCGTGGCCGAGCAGGAGCTGCACCCCGTCGGTGACGAGGACGCCGCAAGTGACGGAGGGTGGCTGGGCGGACGGCCGGTTCATCGCCCGGTCAGTATGGCTTGCCTTTGGGGCTTGCGGAGGAATTGGGAAAGCCCCGCGGTCCGGCTTCGGCGGCTTGCGCGGGGGAGGCGGGCGCGCGAGGCTCGCC
>DATJTV010000149.1:0-2225 GCA_035503055.1 Acetobacteraceae bacterium | reverse complement strand
CCGCCCCGGATCGGGAAGCGGGCGTTGGCGAAATCGAGATCGGGGAGCAGCGCGCGGACGGCGGCTTCGTCGAGCAGCTCGGCATCGATGCCGTGGAGGCGCATGGCGTTGCCGCGGCGGCGGGCGGCGTCGCGCTCGGCGTCCGAATGGAAGAGGTTGATCACGCCGCGCTGGCTCACCATGGCGTTGTAGTTGAGGTCCTGCTCCAGCCCCTCCCAGAGCTTCATCGAGTGCTCGTAGAAGGGGAGGTTTCCGGGCAGGAGATAGTTGGAGCGGATGATCGTCGTGTTGCGGCCGGCATTGCCGAGGCCGATCACGGATTTCTCGAGCACCGCGACGTTGGTGATGCCGTGCTCGCGGGCGAGATAGTAGGCGGTGGCGAGGCCGTGGCCGCCGCCGCCGACGATGACGACGTCGTAGGCAGGCTTGGGCTCAGGATTGCGCCAGGCGGGGCGCCAACCGGTGTTGGCGCGGAAAGCCTCCCTCGCAAGCCTCAGGAAAGAATAGGTCATTCGATCATCCGCGCGGGCCGCGCCGCTTGACGGGCCAGCTGCCTTGTTCCCACAGTGGCGCGAAAGTAGCAAAGAGGCGGCCGCGTGCATGACCGGGGGCGACGCCGGATGGTCCGGCCGCGACGAGGCGGGGCAGAGGCCGCGGACGATCGGGTTCCTGCTGATCCCCGAGTTCGGGCTGCTCGCCTATGCCTCGGCGATCGAGCCGTTGCGGGCGGCGAACGCGCTTTCGGGGCGGGAGCTTTATCGGTGGCGGCACCTCTCGCCGGACGGCGGGGCGGTTGCGGCGTCGAACGGGGTACGGATCGTTCCCGACGTGCGGCTGGAAGACGCGAGGCGCGAGCTGGATGCGCTTTTGGTGTGCGCGGGCGGCAACCCGGCCGCGTTCCGCGACGCCGCGACGTTCGAGCATCTCAGGCGGTTCGCGCGGCTGAAGCGGCCGATCGGGGGCGTCGCGGGTGGCCCCTATGTGCTGGCGCGGGCGGGGCTGCTGCGGGGCTACCACTTCACGCTGCATTGGGAATATGCCCGCGCGCTGGCGGAGGAATTTCCTGACCTCGACCTCCGAAGGACGCTGTTCGAGGTGGATCGCGGGCTTCTGACCTCGAGCGGAGGGACGGCGGCGCTCGACATGATGCACGCGTTCCTCGCGCGCGAGCACGGGGCCGAGCTCGCGATGCGGGTGAGCGAGTGGTTCCTGCAGACCGATATCCGCGAGACCGGGCACCCGCAGCGGATGGCGCTCGCCGAGCGGCTCGGCGTGCGAAGCGAGCCGACGCTGAAGGCGGTGGGGTGCATGGAGGCGAATATCGAGGCGCCGGTGAGCCGGGCGGCGCTGGCAGCCTGTGCGGGGGTATCGCCCAGGCAACTGGAACGGCTGTTCCGGCTGCATCTCGGCTGCACGCCCGGGGCTTACTACAGCCGGCTCCGGCTGTCGCAGGCGCGGCTCTTGATCCGCCAGAGCGCGCTACCGGTCCTCGAGGTGGCGTCCGCCTGCGGGTTCGCGAGCGCGAGCCACTTCTCGCGCGCCTACCGCCGGGCGTTCGGCCGCTCGCCGGTCAGGGAGCGGGCGGGACGTGCTACGGTGTCGCTTCGGAGCGCGGTCATGTCGCCTGCGGTCATGTCCGGGGAAGCGGGGGCTGTTAGAGTTGGGGCTTGACAGGGCTCAGTCGCCGCCGCGGATGCGCCGTGCGCCAAGCGATGGGGGGACGAAATGAAGATCACCGCGATTCTGAGCGCTTTGCTGCTTGCAGGCGTGCTGGCGACGGCGGGGCCTGCGAAGGCCGCGCCGAACGAGATCCAGATGATCAAGCAGCGCGGGACGCTGGTCGTCGGCGTCAAGGCCGACTATCCGCCGTTCGGGTTCCGCGCGCCGAACGGCGAAATCGAGGGGCTGGAGCCCGACCTTGCGGCCGACGTGGCAAAACGGCTCGGGGTGAAGGTGGAGTTCGTGCCGGTGACGGGCTCGAACCGGATGCAGTTCCTCAACCAGGGAAAAATCGATCTCCTGATCGCGACGATGGGCGATACGCCGGAGCGGGCGAAGATCGTCGATATCATCCATCCCGACTATTACGCCTCCGGATACAGCGTGCTTGCTTCGGATGAACTGCATCTCACCGACTGGAACCAGCTCAAGGGAAAGCCGGTGTGCGGGATCCAAGGCGCCTATTACAACAAATCGGCATCGCAGAAATTCGGGGTCAATGTCGT
>DATJTV010000148.1:0-2561 GCA_035503055.1 Acetobacteraceae bacterium | reverse complement strand
TGCTGCTGAAGCGGCCGGCCGCGGGAGGGAAGCCCGCCCTCCCGCTTCCTTGAACCGGGCGATAGCGATGGAGACGCCGTTCATGAGCAGCACGACGCGCCGCGACATGACCCCGATCATGGATCTGACCCGCGAGAAGGGAACCGGACCGGTACGCGTTCGACGGCCGATCTATGTGGATCTTCTGCCGCCCTGCAACCATGCCTGCCCCGCCGGCGAGAACATCCAGGCCTGGCTCGATCTCGTGCAGGCGGGCCGCTATCGCGAAGCCTGGGAGACGCTGGTCCGCGACAACCCGATGCCCGGCGTGCATGGCCGCGTCTGCTATCATCCCTGCGAGACCGCCTGCAATCGCGGGCAGCTCGACGCCGCGGTCGGCATCCATGCGGTCGAGCGATATCTCGGCGATCTCGCAGCCGAGCATGGTTGGTCGTTCACGATCGCCGCTCCGCCGAGCGGCAAGCGCGTGCTGATCGTCGGCGCCGGACCGAGCGGTCTCTCCGCCGCCTATCATCTCGCCCGCCTCGGCCACAGCGTGGAGATTCGCGAAGCGGGCCCGCTTCCCGGCGGGATGATGCATTTCGGCATCCCGGCGTACCGCCTGCCCCGTGCGGATCTTCTCCGTGAGATCGCGCGCATCGAGGAAATGGGGGTGAAGATCACCACCAACCACAAGGTCGAAGACGTCGAGGCCGAGAAAAAGGAAGGCGGGTTCGACGCGGTCTTCATCGCCATCGGCGCCGGCGTCGGCAAGCACGTCGATATTCCGGCACGCGACGCCGCGCGCGTGCTCGACGCGGTCTCGCTTCTCCACAACGTCACCACCGGCGAGGCGCCGCGGCTCGGGCGAAGGGTGATCGTCTATGGCGGCGGCAACACGGCGATGGACGCGGCGCGAACCGCCAAACGCCTCGGCGCCGAGGAAACGCTCATCGTCTATCGCCGCGATCGTGCCCATATGCCCGCACACGAATTCGAGGCGGACGAGGCGATTGAGGAAGGCATCAAGATCAAGTGGCTGACGACGATCAAAGAGGTGGTTGGTCCGGACCTCACGGTCGAGATGATGGAGCTTGATCCCCAGGGACGGCCGCACCCTACGGGGCGCTTCGAGACGCTTAAGGCCGATGCGATCGTGCTTGCGCTCGGCCAGGAGACCGACAGCCGCTTCCTGCGCAAGCTGACAGGCATCCAATTCGCCGCGGACGGCGCCGTCGAGGTCGGGCCCGACATGATGACCGGCCATCCCGGCGTCTTCGCGGGCGGCGATATGGTTCCCGGCGAGCAGTCCGTCACCATCTCGGTCGGCCACGGCAAGCGCGCCGCGCGGAACATCGACGCCTGGCTCCGCAATTCCCGTTTCGAGCCGGCGCCGCAGCATCCGCTCGCGACCTTCGAGACGCTGCACCTTCCGGTCTATAGCGACGCCGATCCGCGCCACCAGCGATCCCTCGATCTCGGTGAGCGGGCGCGGAGCTTCGATGAGGTGGTGGCCGGACTCTCGGAGACGGAGGCGCGCTACGAGGCCGAGCGCTGCCTTTCCTGCGGCAACTGCTTCGAGTGCGACAATTGCTACGCCGCCTGCCCGGAGGACGCGATCGTCAAGCTCGGGCCCGGCAGGCGCTACCGGTACGACTACGCCAAGTGCACGGGATGCGCCGTATGCTTCGAGCAATGCCCATGCCACGCCATCGAGATGATTCCGGAGCCAGCGGGAAATGACTGAGCGGACGAGCCAGGTGGCGACGATGGACGGCAACACGGCCGTCGCATACGTCGCCTATCGCGTCAACGAGGCGTGCGCGATCTTTCCCATCACGCCATCCTCGCCCATGGCGGAGCTGGCGGACGAATGGGGCTCGATGGGGATTACGAACATCTGGGGCAATATACCCGTCGTTCAGGAAATGCAGAGCGAAGGGGGCGCGGCCGGTGCGGTGCACGGCGCGCTCCAGGCAGGCGCGCTGACGACGACCTTCACGGCCTCCCAGGGCCTGATGCTGATGATCCCCAATATGTTCAAGATCGCGGGCGAGCTGACTTCCACCGTCTTTCACGTCGCGGCGCGCTCGGTCGCAACCCAGGCACTCTCGATCTTCGGGGATCATTCCGACGTGATGGCGACGCGCACCACGGGTTTTTGCCTTCTCGCTTCGGGCTCGGTCCAGGAGGCGCACGATTCGGCGCTGATCGCCCAGGCGGCAACGCTCAAGTCCCGCGTGCCCTTCCTGCACTTCTTCGACGGTTTCCGCACCTCGCACGAGCTGAACACGCTGACGCTGCTGACCGATGCGCAGATCCGCGCGATGATCGATGATGCACTTGTTCGGGCGCATCGGGCGCGCGCGCTCAACCCCGAAAACCCCTTCATCCGCGGGACCGCACAGAACCCCGACACGTTCTTCCAGGGCCGCGAGGCCGTGAACCCCTTCTACGCCCGGGTGCCGGACATCGTGCAGTCGGCGATGGACGATTTCGCCAAATTGGCCGGCCGTCAGTATCATCTCTTCGACTATGAGGGCCCGGCCGACGCCGAGCGGGTTCTCGTCCTCATGGGCTCC
>DATJTV010000147.1:0-7590 GCA_035503055.1 Acetobacteraceae bacterium | reverse complement strand
GCTCGGTGCCGCCACTTTGATCATTGCGATTTCCCGCCGCGCCGCCTTGGCGCCGGCCACGTCCATCGTCCAGGCGGCGTTGAGCACCAAGAGCCGCGCCTGGTCGATCAGGATCCGCGCCTCGGCGATCCGCTCGATCGCAACTCCCTGCTCGGCGAGCGGCTTCCCGAAGGGCGCCCGCTCATGGGCGCGGCGGCACATCAGCTCGAGCGCGCGCTCGGCGAGCCCGATCACCCGCATGCAGTGATGTATCCTCCCCGGTCCCAGCCGCGCCTGCGCGATCTCGAAGCCCATGCCTTCTCCCCCCAGGATGTTCCCGGCCGACACGCGCACGCCCTCGAAGCCGATCTCGGCGTGGCCGTGCGGCGCATCGTCGGCGCCGAGCACCGGCAGCATGCGCCGGATCGTGACGCCCGCCGAATCGCGCGGGATCAGCACCATCGACTGCTGGCGGTATTTGTCGGGATGATCGAGTGCCGTCTTGCCCATCAGGATGATCAGCCGGCAGCGCGGATCGCCCGCGCCCGAGGTCCACCATTTCCGCCCATCGACCACGTAGTCCGCCCCCTCGCGGCGGATGCGCGCGCGGATGTTGGTCGCATCCGAGGAGGCGATGTCGGGCTCGGTCATCGCGAAGCAGGAGCGGATCTCGCCCGCGAGCAGCGGCGCGAGCCATCGCTCCTTCTGCTCCGCCGTCCCGAAGCGGTCGAGGACCTCCATGTTGCCGGTGTCGGGCGCGGAGCAATTGAAGACCTCCGAGGCCCAGGGCACGCGGCCCATGATCTCGGCGAGCGGAGCGTATTCGTGGTTGGCGAGCCCCGGCCCGTGGGCCGGGTTCGGCGAGAAGAGGTTCCAGAGGCCCTCGTTCCGCGCTTTCGCCTTGAGGCGCTCGATCACCGGCACCGGCTGCCAGCGGTCCGGCGCCCGGTCCCGCTCGGCCGCATAGGTCCTCTCGTTCGAATAGATCTCCGCGTCCATGAACGCGAGCAGCCGGGCGCGGAGCGCCTGCACCTTTTCCGCGTAGGAAAAGTCCATCGCCGGTTTCCTCCCGAGACGTCAGAGAAGCAGCACGCCCGCCACGATCGTCAGCACCGTGAGCGGCCCGCCCACGAGGAAGTAGGTGCCGAACCCGATCTCGACCCGCCGCGCCCGCGCCCGGCTCACCACGATCAGGTTCGCGACCGAGCCGAGAATGGTGAAATTCCCGGCAAGCGTCGAGGCCATGGCCACCACCAGCCACGCGTGCGCGGAATCGGGCAGCCGGGCGACGAAGGGGCGCAGCACAAGGACTGCCGGGACGTTGCTCACGACGTTGGAGAGCACGGCCGTGACCAGGCTCAACCTCGGCGCGCCCGCAAGCGGCATTCCCCCGATCGCGGCGAGCGCCCCGGGCGTGAGCACCGTTCGCTCGAAGCCGGCGACGACGATGAAGAGCCCGGCGAACATCAGGAGCAGCGTCCAGTCGATCTCGTCGTAGATTTTCTGGATCTTCACCCGTCGCGAGAGGAGCAGCACCGCGCCGGCGAGCGCGGCCGCCTCGGCCGGTGGGACGCCCGCGAAGAACGCCGCCATCAGCCCTGCGGTGACCAGGAGCGCCTTGCCCATCACCACTCGGTTCGGCCGCGCCGGCGGCAGGGCCGCCGCCAGCCGCTCCGCCGTCCGGAACTCGGCGCGCCAGACGAGCGCGATCAGCCCGAAGGTCAGCACCAGCCCGACCGCGGCGACCGGCGCCAGCGCCGCGGCGAACCTTCCGTAGCCGATCCCGGAGAGGCTGCCGATGATCATATTCTGCGGATTCCCCGTGATCGTCGCGACCCCGCCCACGTTTGCCGCCATCGCCACCGCGAGCAGGTAGGGCACCGGGTTGCGCTTGAGGCCGAGCACGAGGTCGAGCACGAGCGGCGTGAAGGCGAGGCAGACGGCGTCGTTCACCAGGAACGCCGAGAGCACGCCGGAAAGGAGCACGACAGCGGCGAGCAGCACCAGCGGATGTCGCGCCCGCGCCGCCGCCCAGGCGGTGAGCAGGCGGAAAAAGCCCGAGAGGCGCAAATTCGCGACGACGATCATCATCCCGAGCAGGAGCGTGATCGTGTTCATGTCGATCGCCCGGTAGGCGTCGGGGAGGCTGATCGCGCCCACCACCACCATCAGGCTCGCGCCGAGGAAGGCCGCCCCGGCGCGGTCGAGCCGGAAGCCCGGCAGCCGCCCGATGGCGATCACCGCGTAGGTCGCGGCGAAGATCGCCAGGCCCGCCGCGCGCCGCGCCGTCTCCGCTTCGCTCACCCTGGACCCGCCACCCGCGCCTCGCTGCCGACGATCCTGCCGGATCGCCCCTCCCGGGCCAAGGCGCCGCCGCCGGGGGGATGGTACAAAAGATTACCAAATCCCTGGTTGCCACGGCGCGGAAGACCATGTCTCTATGCGCCGCCGTGCCGCCCCGGTGTGGCGCTGCATGCGTGTACGGCTCTCTCTCCTTTCGTCTGCTTCGGGAGGTTCGGCTGATGGGCGAAGGTGCGTGCCGTGCGCGGCGTGCCGTGACGGGCAAGGCGGGCGCCTAGGCGATGGACGCCGCGCTACGCGAAACCACCCGGCCCCGGCCCCTCTGGTGGCTCCGGGTCCGCCCCTCCCATCCGATCTCGTTCTTCGAGTTCTGGCCGGCCTGGCTCTTCTACGCCCCGGTGGCCCTGCAATGGCTCGGGCTCAGCCTGCGCTACGGCTCCCCCCTCCTGCTCACCGCCGCCAACCCGCGCATCGCCGCGGGCGGCCTCTGCGGCGAGTCGAAAACCTCCATCCTCGATCAGGTCGAGGGCGAGGCGCGGCAGTGGCTCGCCCCTTACACGAGCCTGGTCACCGACGCCGACGCCTCCCGCGACCTGGCGGCGGCCGAGGCAGCGCTCGCCCGGGGCGGGCTCCCCTACCCACTCGTCGGCAAGCCCGACATCGGCTGCAACGGCACCGGCGTCCGGCTGATCGAGGACCGCGCCGCGCTCGCGCGCTTCCTCGCCGACTACCCGCGCGGCGTCGGCGTGATCCTCCAGCAATTCGTGCCCTACGAGGGCGAGGCCGGCCTCTTCTACGTCCGCCTGCCCGGCGAAAGCGCCGGCCGCGTCACCTCGCTCACCCTCAAATCGGCGCCGGTCGTGGTGGGCGACGGGCGCTCGACCCTCGAGGAGCTGATCCGCAACGATCCGCGTGCCGGGCTGGTGCCGCACCTCTATCTGCCGCGCCTGGCCGGCCGGCTCGCCGAAGTGCCGGCGACGGGCGTTCCCGTCCGCCTCGTCTTCGTTGGCAACCACTGCAAGGGCTCGACCTTCCGCAACGGTGCGAGCGAGATCACGGCGGCCCTGACCGAGGTGGTGGACAGCATTGCGAAGGCGATTCCGGAATTCCATTTCGGCCGCATCGACGTGCGCTACGCCTCGCTCGCCGAGCTCCGCCGCGGCAAGAGCTTCCGGATCATCGAGATCAACGGCGCGGGCTCCGAGGCCACCCATATCTGGGACCCGGCAACCCGCCTCGCCGACGCCTATGCCGCGCAGTTCTCCCACTATCACGCGGCCTTCGCGATCGGCCGGGCCAACCGCGCGCGCGGCCATCGCCCGCCCGCCATCCGCGAGGTCTTCCGCCTCTGGCGCCGGCAAAAGCGCCTGATGACCTCCTACCCGATGAACGACTGACCGGGGTTCCCGCTCAACCCTTCCGCGGGGCGCGTAGCGCCGCGGTCCCCGGGCCGTCGACCGTGCCGTCCGGACCGACCACCACTTTGTAGAGCAGCCGCGCCGCCTCGGGCGAGACGAGGCCGTCGCGTACGTCGCGCGCGACCTCGGCGGGCCCGCGCAAAACCGGATCCCCCATCCCGCCGCCGCCCGGCAGCTCCAGGAGAAGACGATCGCCTTCCGGAATGATCTGGAAGCCCTTCGTGCGCAGCGTCTCGCCCGATTTGAGCGCGACGCGGCCGCCGGCGCCTTGCTTGCCGCCGGCGCGGCCCTTCGGCGGATGCTTGACCCGATCGAAGATGGCGTTGCACGCGAACTCGAGATCGTCCTTGGCGCCGATCTCCATGATCTGGCCGATGCCGCCGCGGGTCCGCCCCGCGCCGCCCGAATCCGGGCGCAGCTCCTTTCGCCAGAAGACGATCGGGGCGACGTTCTCCGTCGCCTCCACCGCCATCGTTCGCACACCCGAAGGAAAGGCCGTCGCGTCCAGCCCATCGAGCGTGGGTCGCGCACCGGTGCCGCCGGAATTGAAGGTGATGATCTCGAAATCGGGCAAGGTGGGGCGGTTGCCGCGCGCCGGCCCGGAGACCGAGGCGCCGCCGCGGAGCGGCGGGTTCCAGAGGCACGAAGCGCCTTCCGCCGTCACCCGCTCGGGCACGGCCTGATAGAGGCAGCCCATCATCAGATCGGGCAGCAGATGGCCGATGACGTGACGCACCGAAACCGGATAGGGGCGCGGCGCATTGAGGATCGAGCCCTCGGGGATCCGCATCTCGAAGGGGGCGAGGCTCGCCCAGTTGTTGGGAATTTCGGGCGCCACCACGACCTTGATCCCGAAACAGGAATAGGCGCGCGTGTAAGCCGCCGGCACGTTGATCCCGCGCGTCGCGCAGAGCGAGGTGCCGGCGTAATCGACGGTGATCCCACTCTTCGCGATCGTCATCGCCGCCTTGAGCGTGATCTCCTCATCATAGCCGTCGGAGCGGATCTCGGCCGCATAGGTGCCGCCAGGCAGGCGCGCGATCTCGGCCTCGGTCGCGCGGCGCGAATTCTCGAAGATGAAGGCGGCGAGCGGTGCGAGGCTATCGAGATCGAACTCCGCCATCATCTCGGTGAGCCGGCGGATGCCGGCGTCGTTGCAGGCGCAAAGCGAATAGATATCGCCCTCGAGCTCGACCGGAAGCCGTGTGCCGGCACGGATGAAGTCGAAGAAGGTCTCGTTCGGACGGCCCTGATCGAAGCATTTCACGATCGGGATGTAGAGCCCCTCCTCGAAGACAGAGCGGCCCTCGGGCCCCATCCCGAGTCCGCCGACATCGATCACGTGCGCCGTGTTGGCGAAGAGCCCGACCATCCGCCCGCCATGGAACGCCGGCGTGACGACGGTGAGATCATGCAGATGCCCGGTGCCGAGCCAGGGATCGTTGGTGATGTAGTGATCGCCGGGATGCATCGCCTCAGCTGGGAATTTCGCGAGGAAATGGCCGACGCTCTCCATCATCGAGTTGACATGGCCGGGCGTGCCGGTGACCGCCTGCGCCATCATCCGGCCCTCGAGATCGAAGATGCCGGCGGAGAGATCACCCGCCTCGCGCACCGTGGTCGAAAAGGCGGTGCGGATCATCGTCTGCGCCTGCTCCTCGACGACCGCGATCAGCCGGTTCCACATGACCTGGCGCTGGATCTCGGCGAGCCCGACGATTTTCGCACCCATCAATGGGCCTCCTGCAAAAGGGCGAGATAGCCCGAGGCATCGAGCGAAGCGGTCCAGCCGGGGGCGACGAGGGTGGAAGTCTCGTCCTCGGCGATGATCGCGGGCCCGGCGACGCGGACGCCCGGGCGAAGTTCCGCACGGGAGAAAACCGCCCAGTCCGCGACCTCGCCGCTCGACGTGTCGCGCACGCTCTGGAAGAGGCTCGGTGCCACCGCCGCCCCGTTCGCCGCCGCCGGCGGCTTGAACGCGACCTTCTCGGGAAAGGTCGAGACGATCACCGAAAAGCTCAGCACCTCGATATCCGAGCCCGGCACCGGCCGGTCGTAGAAGCGCGCATATTCGCGATCGTAGGCGGCGCGCAGCGCGGCCACGTCCGCAGGCGCGAGCGCGCGCGCAGGAAGCGGCACGGGAATCTCGTGGCCCTGGCCGACATAGCGCATGAAGGCGGTGCGCGTCTCGTCCGCCGGCGCGCCGAAGCTCCCCTTGGCGACGACCTTCGCCGCCTCCTCCGACATCTCCGCGAGCAGCCGGTTGACCGCGGCTTCATCGAAGGAGGAGAGGCGCTGGTAGAGGCTGCGCACCAGCTCGTAGGCGACCGGCGCGCGCAAGAATCCGATCGCGCTGCCGACGCCGGCCCCCGCGGGCACGAGAACGCGGCTGATGCCGAGCTTCTCGGCGAGCCGGCAGGCATGCACCGGCCCGCCGCCGCCGAAGGCGATGAGCGTGCGGCCTTCATAGCTCTTGCCGGATTCGATCGCATGCACGCGCGCCGCGTTCGCCATGTTCTCGTCCACCATCTCGACGACGCCGAGTGCCGCGATCTCGGGGCCGATCCCGAGCGGCGCGGCAATCGCCTGGCTCACCGCCGCGGCGGCGGCCGCGCGGTCGAGCGGCAGCTTGCCGCCGGCGAAGCGCTCGGGGTCGTAGCGACCGAGCAGCAGGTTCGCATCCGTTACGGCCGGGCGGGTGCCGCCGCGCCCATAGCAGGCCGGGCCCGGATCCGCGCCCGCGCTCTCGGGCCCCACCGCGATGCGCCCCATCGCGTCCACCTGAGCGAGGCTGCCGCCGCCGGCGCCGATCTCCACCATCTCGATCACCGGGATCGAGAGCGGCAACCCCGAGCCCTTGCGGAAGCGCCCGACGCGCGCGACCTCGAAGCTCTTCGCGGTCTGCGGCCGGAAGTCGTCGATCAGGCAGACCTTCACCGTCGTTCCGCCCATGTCGAAGGAGAGCACGCGATCGAGGCCGCATTCGCGCGCGATGTGCGCGGAGAAGATCGCCCCGCCGGCGGGACCGGATTCGACGAGCCGGATCGGGAAGCGGCAGGCGGTCTCGACCGTGGTGAGGCCACCGCCCGAGAGCATGAGGAAGATCGGCGCGCCAACGCCGATCTCCCTGAGCCCCGCCTCGAGACGCCCGAGATAGCGCGCCATCAGCGGCTGGACGTAGGCGTTGGCCGCGGTGGTGGAGAAGCGCTCCCACTCGCGCATCTCGGGCGAGACCTCCGACGAGAGCGAGACAAAGAGATCGGGCCGCGCGGCGGCGAGGATTTCTCCGACCCGAGCCTCGTGCGCCGGATTGACGTAGGCATGGAGGAAGCCCACGGCGACGCTCTCGACCCGCTCGCGCGCGAGCAGCGGAATGAGCGCGCGCACGGCTTCCTCGTCGAGTGGGGCGAGCACGGCGCCCGTATGGTCGATCCGCTCGGGAACGGTGAGCCGGAGATGCCGCGGCACGAGCGGCTCGGGCAGCACGAGGTTGAGGTCGTACTGGTCGTAGCGGCTCTCGTTGCGCATCGCGAGCACGTCGCGGAAGCCCGCGGTGGTGATGAGCGCGGTGCGCGCGCCCTTGCGTTCGATGATCGCGTTGGTGGCGAGCGTTGTGCCGTGAACCACGAGGGCGATCGCTTCCGGCGCCACGGAGGCTTCGGCGAGGATGGCGCGCGTGCCCGCGAGCACACCCTCTTCGGGCGCGGCCGGCGTGGTCAGGACCTTGAGGGTGGTGCGGCGGCCGAGATGCTCGAGGGCGAGATCGGTGAAGGTGCCGCCGATATCGACGGCAAGGCGGGAAGACGGCATACCCGGGCCCGTTGCTGTTCGACCGGACGTAGCCTCGGCGCCGCCCCCTGGCAAGGGCGGAGCGAAAGCCGGGTCAGGGCCC
>DATJTV010000146.1:0-10380 GCA_035503055.1 Acetobacteraceae bacterium | reverse complement strand
GGCCTCGCGCACGATCAGCGGCGGCACCAGGCGGAGCACGTTCTCCCCGGCATTGACGGTGAGCAGCCCCTCGGCGAGGCAGGCGGACGCCACCTCGCCCTGCGGCGGCACGCATTTCAGCCCGACGATCAGGCCGGCGCCACGCACCTCGGAGAAAACCTGGGGGAACTCGGCCACCAGGCGCTCGAGGCCGCGCCAGAATTTGCGTGCCGTGCGGTCCACATCCGCAAGGAAGCCGGGCGCGAGCATGACGTCGAGCACGGCGTTCGCGGCGGCGGAGGCGAGCGGGTTGCCACCGAAGGTGCTGCCGTGCGTGCCGGGCACCATGTTTCGCGCGACGCGCTCGGTTGCGAGCACCGCGCCCATCGGGAAGCCGCCGGCGATGCCCTTCGCCGCCGACATCACGTCCGGCGCGATGCCGGCCCATTCGTGCGCGAAGAGCTTGCCGGTGCGGCCCATGCCGCACTGGATCTCGTCCATCCCGAGGAGGAGGCCGAACTCGTCGGCCGTCGCGCGGAGATCGCGCAGGAACTCGAGGCTCGCGGGGCGGATGCCGCCTTCGCCTTGCACCGGCTCGACCAGGATGGCGCAGGTCTCGGGCCCGATCGCCGCGCGCACTTCGTTGAGGTTGTTGAAGGGCACGTGATCGAAGCCCGGCGCCGGCGGCCCGAATCCCTTCAGGTATTTCGCATTGCCGGTGGCCGAAAGCATCGCGAGCGTGCGGCCGTGGAAAGCCCCCTCGAAGCAGATCACGCGGTAGCGCTCGGGATGGCCCTCCTCGGCCATCGTCTTGCGCATCATCTTCACCATGCCCTCGTTCGCTTCCGCGCCGGAATTGCAGAAGAAGACGGAGTCCGCGAAGGTCGCCTCGGTCAGGCGGCGGGCGAGCTTCTCCGCTTCGGGCACGCGGTAGAGGTTGGAGACGTGCATCACCTTCGCCGCCTGCGCGGCGATCGCCGCGACCAGGTGCGGATGGTTGTGGCCGAGCGAGGAGGTGGCGATGCCGGCGCCGAAATCGAGGAACCGTCGGCCATCCTCCGTGATCAGCCAGGCGCCCTCGCCCCGCTCGAAGGCGAGGTCCGCGCGGTTGTAGGTCGGCATCAGCGGAGGAATCATTCGCCGCTCGGCCCTTTCAGCCGTTCCCGTCCCCTCGCATCGCGCGGCCGCGAGCCTTCGCGGCCGCCGGCGGGGGAAACCTCGATAGTTGGCCGGGGACAGGGCCAGAGTCAAACCGAGCCGGCTTCGTCGGGCACGGTTTCGGCGAACCGTCATCCGCCCTGCCCGCGAGAGGGCGGCCTCTCACCGCGGCGCGGCGATCTGCGGCCGCCTGGCGGCCCATTCGGGGGCGGGCACGCTCGCGCAGCGCCGCACGCCCACCACCTGGCGCAGGTTGCCCTCGATCAGGGCGAGGGTATCGGCAGGAACGCCGGCGAGCCGGATCTCGACCGCGAGCGCGCCGCCCTCGAGCTTCGCCGCGAAGGTCTCGGGCACGAGGTTGCGCCGCGCCAGCGGCTGGAGGAGCCGGGGCAGCACGCCCGGACCGAAGTCCACCAGAACCTCGAATAGAACGGAGGATGCGGCCGGCAGGGCCGCGGATGCATCGTCAGACATGGAACGCTCCGAAGGGAGAGTGAAAAACCGCGCGAAAACCAGAGCCCCGGCCGCTCAGGCAGCCGGGTGGCTAATTCGCGCGCTCTCCATCCGTCGATGCATTCTTTAAAACTAGCACATCCTGCCGGCCCGCGCCATCACCATCGCCCCACCTGTGCTCCTCGTGCCGGAAGCGCCGGGCCCCGCTCAGGCCGGCGCGCCCGAGCCCGCAATTCTCAGCGGCTTGCCAAGCGCGCGGTCCTGCGCGCGGAACCAGAGCCGGACGGTCACCCGCGGCGAGGTCCTCTTGCCCTCCACCGCCTGCAGCTCGATCAGATGCGAATGATTGTCGGTGAACCGGAAGCGCCCGCGCGCGTCGGTCCGCGTCTGCCCCGCCTGCACCTCGGTGATGAAGTTGAGACGGTAGAGCGTCACCGTCGCACCCGCCACCGGCCTGCCCGCCGCGTTCACCACCTCGCCCGCCACGATCCCGTGCGCGTTCAGCGTCACATAGATGTTCCACGCGAGCACGATCGCCGCCAGCGCCGCCGGCACGACGACGAAGCGGCTGCCAAGAACCTGCCGCCACCGCCTCATCCCTTCGCCGCCCCGGAGGTCAGCCCGCGGATGAAATCCTTCTGCGCCATCAGGAAGACGACGATGCCGGGCGCCAGGACCATCACCACGAACGCATAGAGCGCGCTCGTCGTGTTCTCCATGTAGGAGAGGAAGCGCGCGAGCCCCAGCGGCAGCGTCTGCATCGAAACCGTGCGCGTGATGATGAGCGGCCAGAGGAAGTTGTTCCACGACCAGGTGAAAGCGAGGATGACGTTGGTCGCGACGGCCGCGCGCGAAAGCGGCAGCAGCACCCGCCACAGGATCCTGAGATCGCCGAGCCCGTCGATCCGCGCCGCCTCGATCAGCGAGCGCGGCACCGCCTCGAAGCTCGCCTTGAAGACGAAGATGCAGATGATGGTCGAAAGCAGGGGCAGGGCGAGGCCGAGATAGCTGTTGAGCAGGCCGAGCTTCGCCGTGATCAGATAGGCCGGGATCACCGTCGCCTGGAACGGGATCATCATGCAGGAGAGCAGGAGCAGGCTCGCCCACCGCTGACCCGGAAAATTCCGCGTGAGCGCGTAGCCCGCGAGCGCGTTCAGAACGAGGTTCCCGGCGATCGCGATCGCCGATACGACGACGCTGTTCCAGAGGAACCGCGGAAACGGAATGAGGTACCAGACATCGACATAGCTGAAGAGATTGGGATCGGTCGGCAGAAGGTGCGGCGGATAGGCGAAGATGTTCTCGTCCGTGATACTGGTCTTGATCACCCAGTAGAACGGCACCAGCATCGCCGCGCTGACGAGCACGAGTGCGAGATGCCTGAGGGCGACCGTGCCGCGCCGGGCGAGAGCGGGATGGGTTCGCTTGCGCTCAGCCATCCCGCCCTCGCCCGTTGTTTTTTTCGCGTGATTCACGCTTCCGGCGAAGCCGCCTCCAGCGATCACGCTCCGACCTCATTCGATCGCTCCCGCATTGCCGCCCGCGGCGCGGTTGGCGAGCACGGTGACGCCCACGAGCACCAGGAACTGCACGACCGTCAGCGCCGCCGCATAGTCGAATCGCGCCTCCTCGAACGCCGATTTGTAGATGTAGGTGATGAGAATCTCCGTCGCATGGTCGGGCCCGCCATGCGTCATGACATAGACGAGGTCGAAGCAGGAGAACGAGTTGAGAATGCCGATGATGGCGGCGAGGAAGAGCGCCGGGCGGAGCAGCGGCAGCGTGATCCGCCAGAGGCGGGCGAAGGCGGGCACGCCGTCGATCCGTGCCGCCTCGTAGAGATGCACGGGAATGTTCTGTAGCCCCGCCAGCAGCACGATCATGTAGAAGCCGAGCACCTGCCAGGTGTTGGCGAGGATCACCGCGGGCAGCGCCCAGGTGAAGGAGCCGAGGAAGGGAATGGGCCTTGCGATGATGCCGAGCGAAAGGAGCACGTAGTTGATGAGCCCGGCCTTCTGCTCGAACATCCACTGCCAGATGATCGCCACCGCCACCGACATCAGCGGATAGGAGAGGAAGACGATCGTGCGATAGACCGCGGCCCCCTTGAGGTCGCTGTTGACGAGCAGCGCGATGACCAGCGCGAGCGCGATCGCCGGGATCGCGGCGGCGATGAAGATCAGCGTGTTATCCAGCGCCGTCCAGAACGTGCCGCTTTGCAGCATGTCCTCGTAATAATAGAGCCCCTCCCACCGGGCCGGACGCAACGGCGACCACCGCTCGAAGGAGAGCAGCACGTTCCAGAAGAGCGGCAAAATCCGATAGAGCACGAAGAGCGCGAGCGAAGGCGCGAGGAAGCAGAGCGCGGTCGTTGTCTCCCGCGCCCGCCGCCGGCGCCACCGGCCGCGCGCCGGCTCAGCTCTCATTCAGGATGCGCGTGACCTGGCGGTTCGCCGCCGCGATCGCCTCCTTCGCTTTCCGCCGGCCGAGCAGCGCGCCCTGCAATTCCGACCAGAACGTGTCGGTGATGCGCGAGTACTCCGCGATCGGCCAGTTCCCGGTCATCCGGTCGGTGTACTCGACCTGTGTGCGCAGCACCGCCGCACCCAGCGGGTCCTCCTTGTCGAGCAGCGCGACGAGCGCCTTGTCGACGCCGACATTGCCGGTCAGCACGCGCCGGTCGGTCGCGAACTTCATCGCCTGCGCATGATCGGTGATGAAGCTCGCGAACTCCCAGGCGAGCTCCGGATCCTTCGAGCCCTTCGAGATCCCGAAGCCGTGGCTGTTCGGCACCGACCAGTCGCCCGGGAACTGGGCGACCCCGAGCGTCTCGGCACTCACCCACTTTGCCTGGCCCTTGATGAAGTAGTAGGCCGGCGAATGGGCGTTGAGCATGCCGATGCGCCCCGAGGCGAAGGCCCCGAGCGGCTCGACCCACCGCCCGGTCCAGGAGATCGGGTCGATCGTCCCTTCGTTCGTCGCCTGCGCGAGCTGCTCCGTGAGCGCGATCATCGCATCCGTATCGAACGCGGTGCGCTTGAGATCGGGGCCCAAGGGATCGATGCCGTTCGCCTTGTAGAGCGGCCAGTAGAGCCAGTCGAAATTGAGCGTGAGGAAGCCGCTGTTGCTGCCCCCGCTCATCTTCTTCGCCTGCGCCATCAGCCCGTCGAAGCTCGCGGCCGGCGCGGAAAGCCCGGCCTGCCCGAAGCGCTGCTTGTTGTAGAAAAGCAGCGTCTTCGAGATGTAGAAGGGCAGCATGTAGTTGCGCCCGCCGTACACCCAGTTGGCGAGATAGTCCTGGTTGAAGCGCGCCTTCACGTCCGGCTGCTTCGCCAGATAGGGCGTGAGATCGAGGAGCGCGCCCTCCGCGGCATATTGCAGCCATAGCCCGCCCTGGATGTCGATGATGTCGGGCGGCGTGCCGGCGGCAAGTTGCGTCTCGTAGAAGGCCGGAACGTCGGTGCCCTTCTTGTCGAGCCACTCGATCGCCACCCCGGGGTGCCCGGCCTTGAAGGCCGCGATCCAGCTGTTCACCACGTCCGCCGCGTCGGGGATGTTCCAGGTGAGAATGGTGATCGTCCGCGTCGCCGCCCGCGCGATCGCCGGCATCGCCAGCGCCGCACCCGCCCCGGCCGCCAGAACGCCCCTGGTGAAAGCCCTTCGTTTCATTTTCCTTTCCTCCCCTCCCTTGTCCGTTCGGCTCTTCAGAGCGTGATCGCCGAAGGTGGAATCACCGAAGGCGTCAATCACGCGGGAAAACAAAGACCTAGAGCCTCTGCCCGCTCGCGCGATCGAAGAGATGCAGCCGCTCCGGGTCGATCGCAAGATGAACTTCCTCGCCGGCGCGGCGGATCGTGCGCGGCGGCAAGCGGCACGAGATCTCCTGCCCGGCCAGCGCCACCGTCACCAGCGCCTCCGAGCCCAGCGGCTCGACCGCGAGCGCGGTTCCCGACAGAAGCGGCCTCGCCCCATCGGCCGCCGGCGCCCAGTGCAGATCCTCCGGCCGAAAACCGCACCACACCTCTTCCGGCTCGTCCCGCCCACCCTCCGGCAGCTCGAGGCGCAGCCCCTCGCCGATCACCGCCACGCGCGCCGGCCCCGCCGCCTCGAGCCGCCCGGCGAGCAAGTTCATCGGCGGCGCGCCGAGGAATCCCGCCACGAAAATCGTCGCCGGGCGCTCGTACACGTCATCCGGCGTGCCGATCTGCTCGACCCGGCCGTGATCGAGCACGACGATCCGATCGGCGAGCGTCATCGCCTCCACCTGGTCGTGCGTGACATAGATCGCGGTCGTCGCCACGCGCTCGCGCAACCGCCGGAGCTCGGTCCGCATTTGCACGCGGAGCTTGGCGTCGAGATTCGAAAGCGGCTCGTCGAACAGAAATATCTGCGGATTGCGCACGATCGCCCGCCCCATCGCTACCCGCTGGCGCTGGCCGCCCGAGAGCTGCCGCGGCAACCGATCCAGAAGCTCGCCGATGTCGAGGATGCGCGCCGTCGCCTCCACCCTCCGCCGGATCTCCGCCTTGCCCACGCCGCGGTACTCGAGCGCGATCGCGATGTTCCGGAACACGGTGAGATGCGGGTAGAGCGCGTAGTCCTGAAACACCATCGCGACATCGCGGTCCTTCGGCTCGCGCTCGTTCACCAGCGCCCCGCCGATCCAGATCTCCCCGCCGCTCGCCTCCTCGAGCCCCGCGATCATGCGCAGGATGGTGCTCTTGCCGCAGCCCGAAGGGCCGACGAGCACCACGAATTCGCCCTCCGCAACCTCGAGATCGATGCCGTGCACCACTTCGAGGGCGCCGAAAGCCTTACGCAGCCCACGCAATGAGAGCGTTGCCATCCCCGGCGAGACTGGCATGCGGGCGCCCGGCTTGCCAAGATGGCCGGCTTACGACGATGGATAGACCCTCGGTAGCAGGAGGCCATGCTGCACAGCGGCGACGATCCGGTCATCGCGACACTCGGGCGCCAGCTCAGGCTCGGCGTTGTCGGCGGCGCCCCGGGGGCGATGATCGCGCCGATGCACCGCCGCGCTTCCGTGCTCGACGGCCGGTTCGCTATCGTGGCCGGCGTGCTCTCGTCGGATCCCGCGCGCTCCGTCGCCGCCGGCATCGAAATCGGGCTCGCGCCCGACCGCGCCTATGGCAGCGTCGCGCACATGGTCGATGCGGAAACGTCGCGCGCGGACGGCATCGACGCGGTCGCGATCATGACGCCGAACGACAGCCACTACGCGATCGCCGCGGCGGCGACCGATCGCAATCTCGACGTCATCATCGACAAGCCGCTCGTCAATCTCGCCGCCGAGGCAACCGAGCTTCTCCATCGCGTGCGCCGCGCCGGAACCGTCCTCTGCGTCACCCATCCCTATTCCGCTTACCCGATGATCCGTGAGGCGCGCGCGCTCATCGAAGCGGGCGCGCTGGGCGAGATTCGCGCGATCGAAGTGCGCTATCTCGCCGGCGGGCTCGCCGCGCCGATCGACGGGACTGCGGAAGGAAAGCGGCGCTGGCGTCTCGACCCCGCGCGGAGCGGCCCCTCGCTCGTGCTCGGCGATCTCGGCACCCACGCCCACCATCTCGCCGCCTTCGTGCTGAACGCACCGGTGAGCGCGGTGCGCGCGGAGCTGGCCACGCTCGTTCGCGGCCGCCGCGTGCACGACTACGCCGAATTGGCGCTGCGCTTCGCCTCCGGCGCGCGCGGCCGCGTCGGGCTCTGCCAGGCGGCGCCCGGCCAGCCCAACAATCTCTCGCTCAGCGTGATCGGGGAACGCGCGAGCCTGGAATGGCGCCACGACCGCCACGCGGAACTCTCGCTCCTGCCCCTCGCGGATCCGCCGCAGCGCCTCCTTGCCGGCGCGCCCTACCTCTCCCCCGCGGCGCGCGCCGCGAGCCGCCTCGCCCGCACCGGCCATCCCGACGGCATGCTCGAGGCCTTCGCCAACCTCTATTCGGAAGCGGCGCTCGCCATCGCCGCCCGGCGCGCCGGCAAGCCGCCCGACCAAGATGCGCTCTTTCCAACGGTGCTCGACGGAGCGCGCGGCATCTGGTTCATCCAGGCTGCCATCGCCTCGGACCGGAGCGAACACCGCTGGGAACCCTGCCCCGCCGATGCGTAAGGCCAAGCGGGGTGGCCGCGGCACCGGACGAGGTCTTGGTTATGCCCCGGTTACGATCGACCGAACGAAAGGATGGAAACAATGCCCCCACGTCCCTCCCGGCCAGGTGTTGTCCGCGTGTCTCTCGCTACTTTCGACCCCGCTCGCTTTCCCGAGGTCGAGCGAATGACGGAGGACACCGGCGCCTATCTCATTCCGGCAATCGGTCGCCTGCCGGGCCTTTCCGCCTACTTCGCGGGGACCTCGCCGTCAGGCTCGATCGTCCATGTGAGCTTGTGGGAGAGCGACGCGCACGCGCGGCAAATGGCGGAACTGCGTGAGATGACGGTCAACGCCCGTCGCGACGCCGAAGCCGTCGGCGTTCATTTCACCCCCATCGTGAACTATCCGATCAACTGGCGTATCTGACCCGATTCCCAAAAATTACTGCCGCGCGGCAGCCACGGTGTCCGGCAAACGACGGCAACGATGGCCCATCGGTCAGGCGGGCTTTTCCCCTTGAAGCCGGTTCGTATCCCGGTACTCGTCCACGAATATATGGTTTTAAGGCGCTGGAAATGAGTGCCACATGGGACTTAGACGCAAAGCGCGGAAGGAGGAGACTGTCATGAACGCCGCGGATGAAGGCAGCAGCGGGAGTGAACTGAGCCGCCGCAAGGTCCTGATTGCCGGCACCACGCTTGGCGCGGCATCGGCCCTGAGTGCCGCGGCATTTCCTCCCATCGCCCAGGCACAAGCGCAACCTGGATCCAACCCGAGCGCCATCACCGGGCAAGAAGCGCACGCCATCGGCGTCGATGCATATCTGTATTTCTATTCGCTTATTTCCGCTGACATCACGCGGCTGGTTTCCACCAACATCGAGGCGGGCAAGGAGCCGATGAAGGGCCCCATGAACACCTTCTTGAACGCCCCGGCTTTTCCGCCCGCCGATCTTAAACTCGTCGTCCGATATAATTTTGATACACTCTATTCCATTGCCTATCTGGACATGACGAAGGAAGCAGTGATCGTTTCTTCGCCCGATACGGGTGGGCGCTATTTTCTCCTGCCGATGCTCGATATGTGGACCGATGTGTTTGCTTCTCCCGGCTGGAGAACAACCGGAACGCAGGCGGCAAATTATTTGCTGACCCCGCCTGGCTGGAGCGGGACCGTCCCGCCGGGAATGAGTCGGATCAAGGCTCCAACCCCTTACGTCATAGTCATTGGGCGCACGAAGACCGATGGGCCCCAGGACTATGATGCGGTTCACAAAATTCAGGCCGGCTACAGGGTCACGCCGGTTTCGCAGTGGGGTAAGCCTCCCCGGCCCGTGACCGTCAATGTTGATCCGACCATCGACATGAAAACGCCACCAAAGGTCCAGGTCGATACTATGCCGGCGGGCCGTTATTTCGCCTACGCCGCCGAGCTTCTCAAGGTCAACCCGCCGCACATCACCGATCAGCCGATCATCGCCCAATTGAAGAAGATAGGCATCGAGCCCGGCGCGAGTTTCGATATTGGCAACGTCGCGCCTGCGGTGAGGCAGGCGCTGGAGGCTGCCCCGGCAGCCGCGCGGCAACTGATGGCGTGGAAACTACCGTCACTGGCCCGCGTTGCGAACGGATGGTCGATGAACACCGACACTATGGGCGTCTACGGCAACTATTACCTCAAGCGCGCCATCATCGCACAGGTTGGTCTCGGAGCCAATTTGCCCGAAGATGCCATCTATCCGCTCAATCTTGGCGACGAAGCCGGCAAGCCGCTCGACGGGGCGAACAAATACACGCTTCGCTTCGACAAGGGTGACACGCCACCGGTAAACGCTTTCTGGTCGGTGACGCTTTATGATTCCGACGGCTTCCAGGTAGCGAATGTCCTCAATCGATTCGCCGTGAGCAGTTGGATGCCGTTCAAGTACAATTCCGACGGATCGCTCGATCTATATTTCCAAAACGAAAGTCCCGGTCCTGACAGAGAGGCCAACTGGCTTCCCGCCCCGAAAGGGCCGTTCAACCTGACCATGCGTCTCTACGCCCCGAGACCGGATGCCCTCACCGGAAAGTGGAACCCGCCGCCGGTCACGCGCCTCTGAGGCGCTCTAAGAGCGCGCTCGCCGGCGGTGGCTGAACCGACGGCGTAAACCACGCCAGAAGACAAAAAAAGCGAGAGCGGGTTGGGCGAGCGCCAAGCGAACCCATCCCGCTCTGGCGGGCGTCATGATCTCGACCCATGGTCTCGGAACCGGACATTCAGCGCCACAAGGTGGCGGCGCCTTCGCGGCCAATCCGGCGAACCCCGTCCTGCTGACTTAGGCCCGGAACGTCGGTAGGCTCGTCGGCATGAAGAAGATCGGCTTCCTCTCGTTCGGGCATTGGACGCCCTCGCCGCAGTCAGAGACGCGCTCGGCGGCCGACGCGCTCCTGCAATCCATCGACCTGGCCGTTGCGGCCGAGGAGCTGGGCGCGGACGGGGCCTATTTCCGCGTTCATCACTTCGCCCGCCAGCTCGCTTCGCCGTTCCCGCTTCTGGCGGCCGTGGGCGCGAAGACCAACCGCATCGAGATCGGCACGGCGGTCATCGACATGCGCTACGAGAACCCGCTTTACATGGCCGAGGACGCGGGCGCGGCCGACCTCATCGCCGGCGGGCGCCTGCAACTGGGGATCAGCCGAGGC
>DATJTV010000145.1:0-2642 GCA_035503055.1 Acetobacteraceae bacterium | reverse complement strand
CGGAATCCCGATCAGCGAATGGACGAACCCATCGCTCACCGCAAACCCGACGGCGCCGACCGCCCGCCTCAACGCCGTATGATAAGCCCACTCGGTGTCATGCAACGTCCCATCCATGTCGAGGATCACGGCATCAATCGGCTTCATGCGCGACATCTACCGGAAAGCCCGACCTTCAAGGAAGACCAAGGGGGCTCTGCCCCCTTGTCGGGTCCCCAACGCGCAAGCGCGTTGGGAGCCCCGAACCCCCGCCCAGCGAATGGATTGCAAAGGCTCCGCCTTTGCCAGGGGGTCCAGGGGGACAGCGTTCCCCTGGCCTTTCTTCGAAGCGTCAGGCTTTTCGGTAGTGGGTCTCAGCAGATTCGCGGAAGCTGCTCGCCGCTCGGGAGATCGAGAACGCGCGCCCCGCCGATCATTCCCTCCAGCAGCACGCCGCTTCCTTTGCTGGCTTCCACGCGGCCGATGATGGCGGCCTCGCTGCCGCCGGGCGCCTGCCGGAGGATGGCGAGCGAAGCTGCGGCTGCGTCGGCGGGAACGAAGGCGACGAAGCGTCCTTCGTTCGCGACGTAGAGCGGATCGAGCCCGAGGATCTCGCAGGCCCCGCGCACCGGCTCGGAGACGGCGATGGCGGTCGAATCGAGCAGGATATCGACGCGGGCGGCCTCCGCGATTTCCACGAGTGACGTAGCCAGCCCCCCGCGTGTCGGGTCGCGCAGGCAGTGAAGCGGGATTCCGGCCTCGATCAGCGCCATCACCGTCGCGGCGAGAGGCGCCGTGTCGCTCGCGATCTCGCCCTCGAATCCGAACCCTTCGCGCGCCGCCATCACCGCGATCCCGTGCCGCCCGATATCGCCGCTCAGCAGCACGGCGTCGCCGGCCCGTACTTCGTGCGGCGCCGGCGCGCGCGCCACGCGGACGGCGCCGATTCCCGCGGTGTTGACATAGAGCCCGTCGCCCCTGCCGCGCTCGACCACCTTGGTATCGCCGGTCACCAGCCTGACCCCCGCGCGCTCGGCGGCCTCCCGCATCGAGGCCACCACGCGGCGCAGCGTCTCGATCGGCAACCCCTCCTCGAGCACGAAGCCGACGCTCAGATAAAGCGGCTCCGCTCCGCACATCGCGATATCGTTGACCGTGCCGTTGACGGCGAGCGCGCCGATATCGCCGCCCGGGAAGAAGAGCGGCCGTACGACATAGGAGTCGGTCGTGAAGGCGAGAAGCGTGCCGCCGAGATCGAGCACGGCGCCGTCATGGCTCAGATCGCTCGCCGAACTTGCGAAGGCGGGGCGAAAAATGCCGTCGATCAGCCGGTGCATGACGAGTCCGCCCCCGCCATGCGCCATCTCGATCACCTCGTTCTCCACTGCCGGGATGGGGCAGGCGAGGGCGATCGCGCGGTCTTCGCTCACGGGACGGCTTCCTCGCGCGCGCTTCTGCCGGCCGCGCGCCGATAGCGGTAATAAGCGGCGCAGGCTCCTTCCGAGGAGACCATCGTCGCCCCGAGCGGCCGCTCGGGCGTGCAGCGCGTCCCGAAGGCCGGGCAATCGGGCGGCTTGCGCACGCCCCGCAGAATCTCGCCCGAGATGCACTCGTTCCGGCGCTCCGCGGTGTCGCTGCATACGTCGAACCGAAGCCGCGCGTCGAACGCGGCGAATTCGGGTGCGAGGCCGAGCCCGCTTTCGGCGATCTCGCCGATGCCGCGCCAGCGCTGCTTCTGCACGGTGAACACCCGGCGCAGAAGCTCCTGCGCCTTGCGGTTGCCCTCGCGCCGCACGGAGCGGCTGTACGGGTTCTCCACCTCGGCCCTTCCCTCCTCGAGCTGGCGGATGCAGAGATAAATCCCCTGCAGTATATCGAGCGGCTCGAAGCCGGTGACGACGATCGGCACGCGATGGCGTCGCGCGATCGGCTCGTATTCGGAGCACCCCATCACGGTGCAGACATGCCCGGCCGCAAGGAAGCCCTGCACCTGGTTGTCGGGCGCGCCGAGCAGCGCCTCGATCGCCGGCGGCACCAGCACATGCGAAACGAGCAGCGAGAAGTTCCGGATCCCCTCGCGCGCCGCCTGTGCCACCGTCATGGCACTTGCCGGCGCGGTCGTCTCGAAGCCGATCGCGAAGAACACGACCTCCCGCTCCGACGTCTCGCGCGCGATGCGGAGAGCATCGAGTGGCGAATAGACCATCCGCACATCGGCGCCGCGCGCCCTCGCCCCGAGCAGGCTCGCCTCGTTCCCCGGCACCCGGAGCATGTCGCCGAAGGAACACAAGATCACCTCGGGCTCGCGCGCGATCGCGACCGCGAGGTCGATGGTCTCCGCCGGCGTGACGCAGACCGGGCAGCCCGGCCCGTGCAGCAAGCTCACGCCTTCGGGTAGGATCCGGTCGATCCCATGGCGGACGATCGCGTGCGTCTGCCCGCCGCAGATCTCCATCATCGTCCAGGGCCGCGTGGTGATCCGCGCAATCGCGTCCGCAAGCGTGCGCGCAAGCACCGGATCGCGGAATTCATCGACATATTTCACGAGATCGCCTCCGGGTCGATCTCGGCGAGGTAGGAGAGCGTCCGCTCCGCCTCCGCCGCATCGATGGTCGTGATCGCGAAGCCGGCATGCACCAGCACGTAATCGCCGACCATCGCCT
>DATJTV010000144.1:0-2823 GCA_035503055.1 Acetobacteraceae bacterium | reverse complement strand
GCATTTCTACGACCCGGCGCGCGGGCGCATCCTGATCGACGGGCAGGACATCGCGACGGTTTCGCAGGAGAGCCTGCGCGCCGAGATCGCGGTGGTGACGCAGGACACCTCGCTGTTGCATCGCTCGATCCGCGACAACATCCGTTACGGAAGGCCCAATGCGACCGAGGCGATGATCGAGGATGCGGCGCGGCGGGCCGAGGCGCACGAGTTCATCGCGGGGCTCGAGGATTGGAACGGCAGGACCGGCTATGACGCGCATGTGGGCGAGCGCGGAGTGAAGCTTTCGGGCGGGCAGCGGCAGCGGGTGGCGATCGCGCGGGTGATCTTGAAGGACGCGCCGATTTTGGTGCTGGACGAGGCGACGTCGGCGCTGGATTCGGAGGCGGAGGCGGCGATTCAGGACCGGCTCGACGAGCTGATGGAAGGGCGCACCGTGATCGCGATCGCGCATCGGCTCTCGACGATCGCGCGGATGGACCGGCTGGTGGTGCTCGACGAGGGCCGCATCCGCGAGGTCGGCACGCATGCGGAGCTGTTGGCGGCGGGCGGGCTCTATGCGCGGCTCTGGCGGCGCCAGTCGGGCGGGTTCCTCGCCGAGGCGCAGGCGGCGTGAGCGGTTGGGATCAGGCGCTGCTGGCGGGAACCAGGGGGGCGGCGTGGGTGTCGGCGCCCTCGGGCTGGAGGTCGGCTTCGGTGAGCATGCGCCAGGTGCCGCAGGCGAGCACTTCGCTCGGGCGGAAGCTCGCCTTGTAGGCCATCTTGCGGCTCTCGGCGACCCAGTAGCCGAGATAGACGTAAGGCAGGCCGAGCTCGCGCGTGCGCTCGATCAGCCAGAGGATGGCGAAGGTGCCGAGGCTCTGGCGCTTCAGCTCCGGGGCGAAGAAGCTGTAGACGGCGGAGAGGCCGTCGCCGAGGCGGTCGGTGAGGCAGGCGCCGAGCAGGCGGTCGCGCGTGTCGCGGTATTCGACGACGAAGGTCTCGATCGGCGTGTCCTCGACCATCGCGCGATAGTCGTAGAGGCTCATCGTCGCCATGTCGCCGTCCCCGTGGCGGACGCGCTGGTAGCGCTGGAAGAGCTGGAACTGCTCGGGCGTGGCGCGGGCCGGGACCTCGAAGCCGTCCACGGCTTCGTTGGCGCGGAGCACGCGGCGCTGCGAGCGGTCGGGCTGGAAGGTGGCGACGGGGATGCGGATCGGCACGCAGGCGTTGCAGCCGGGGCAAACCGGCGCGTAGGCGATGTTGTGGCTGCGCCGGAAGCCGGCGCGCGAGAGCCGGTCGTGCAGCGATTCGGCGTCCGGGCTGGTGATCTCGGTGACGACCTTGCGCTCGATCCGGCCGGCCACGTAGGGGCATGGCAGAGGGGCGGTGGTGTAGAAGAACTGCGGACGGCGCGGCGGCTTGTAGCTCATGAGATGGACGCTCCGGCGGCCATGTTCCCGAACCCCTCGCCCCCGGTCAACGGGCCCGGCCGAGGGGCGGGACAAAAGATCGTGCGGGGCTCATGGCAGCAGGCGGATCGTGGCGGCCACATGGGCGGGGTTCGGGCCGAGCGTGAAGGTGGTGCCGTCGCGCCAGGGGCGGGCGAGGTCGCAGGCGTGGCGCGAGAAGGGATCGCCGGCTTGGCCCGGGGCCATCATGAAGCGACTCCGATCGAGGTCCGCGAGGTCGTAGTCCGCGCGATATTCTGCGCCCTGGACGTTTCTGAAATCCGTAGGGGCGGAGGCGCCGCGCCCTGACGGGGCGCCGCGGTCCACCGTGGTGTCGTCGCCGGGCGTGGCGATGGGGCAGGCGGTGAGCCAGCCGAGGAGCGGCAGGCGGGCGAGGACGGGATCGACGAAGACGGCCGGGTGGGCGCGGCCCCAGCGCCAGGCGGAGGGGTCGGACCCGTAGCGGGCGGCGAGCGCGGCGACGGCCTGATCAAGGGCGGTGGCGAGGAGCGGCGCGCAGTCCCCGCGCGTTGGCTCGGCGCTGGCGGGATCGGGGCCGCACCAGGTGGACATCCCGCCGTGGGCGAGCACGCCGGCAAGGAATTCGGGCCCCGGCGCGGCGCCGTTGTCCGGCACGCCGACGCGGGTGAAGACGAGGGCGCGGAAGCGGCGGAGCCAGGCGTTGAAGATCAGCGGCTGGGGGAGATCGCGCGCCATCGCGCCGTTCCAGTGGCGGAGCAGGTCGAGCGCTTGGGTGGGCGCGCCTTGGGCGGGGGTGACGCCGAGCAGCACGGGCAGGACCTGCTCGGCGAAGGTGCTGACGGCGTCCGCCTGCATCGCGGCGAAGGCAGCCGGCGTGGCGCTTGGGTTCGCGGCGAGCATCTGGCCGATGCGGCGGGCGCGCCAGGGACCGAACGAGTCGCGGGCGAGGAAGACCGGGAAGCCGGGGAGATTGATGCGGTTGTTGGCGTTGACGAGGCGGCCGGAGGGCGGGTCGGTGATGTGGGGCAGCGCGGCGCCGGAGGCGAAGCCGGTCCAGTCATAGGCGCCGGTGGCACCGGCGACCGGCATTGCGCCGTCGCCGGCGCGGCGGATGGGGACGCGACCGGTCATGAAATAGGCAATGTGGGCGCGGGAGGCGACGAGGAGGTTGAGGACCGGGCTCGAGATCTCGGCGGCAGCCTGGCCGGCCTCGGCGATGGTTTGCGCGCGGTCGAGCGCGAGGAGGCCGGCGGCGGCGGTATCGTCCGGGGCGAGGCCGGCCATCGAGAGGGCGAGGACGCTGGCACCGCTGCGGTGGGCGAGGTCGCTGATCACGGGCCCGTGGCGCGTGCTGCGCACCGTGAGGATCACGTCCGGGCGGCCGCGGACGCGGATGCGCTCCTTGCGCACC
>DATJTV010000143.1:0-4997 GCA_035503055.1 Acetobacteraceae bacterium | reverse complement strand
CGCCGCGCGCCGCGTCGCCTCGTCCGCCTCCTCCAGCGTCTCCGAAAGCCCGATCAGCGCCCCGAAGATCTGCTCCGCCGCCTCGAACCGGATCAGGCTCTGCGTCGCCCGCGCGCTGCGCGAGCCGCGCGCCGAAAGCGCGTCGAGAACGATTGCGCGCGCCTGCTCGATCGCCTCGCGCACGGCACGCCGATGCACCCGCGCATGCTCGTCCCACGCCGCCCCCGGCGGCTCGTTCCGAACCCGGTAGAGATCGCCCGCAAGCGCCGCGAGCGCCCGCCAGACCCTCGCCAACGCCTCGCGCACCGGCCCGTAGGGATGCAGCGGCCAGATCACGAGCGCGAGCAGCACCGCCCAGAGATTGCCGGCAAGGAAGAACGCAGCGACCTTCGCCGCCGCGCCCAGGCCCGGCAAAGGTGCGTCGAGCGCCAGGATCAGCACGACGCTCAAGAGGCTGCCGAGCTGCTGCGCCGCGAGCCCGTAGATGCGCGCGAAGCTGAGCGCGAACAGCGTGAGCCCCGCCAGCGGCAGCTCCACCGCGAGCGGCAGCCCGCGCACCAGCCCGAACCCGCCGAGCAGCGCCGCCCCGATCACGCCGAACCCCACCAGCGGGCCGATCCGCTGCTTCAGCGGCCCGCCGGGATCGGCAAGGCAGGTGAGCAGCGCGCCAAGTGCCGCCAGCATCAGGTCCGGCCGCTGCAGCGCCGTGCCCACCGCGACGATCGCCGCCACGGCCAGCGCCGCGCGCAGCCCCTCCAGCGCGCTCAGCGCGCGCGGATCGAAGGCGATCGGCGGACGGGCCAGATCCGCCGCCGGACGAAACCGGGAAACCCGCCCGGACAATTTCCCCTGGCAAGCGCCCGCGTCAGGCCGCCTTCGCCATCCCCCGCAGCACGTATTGGAGGATGCCGCCATGGCGGTAGTAGGCGACCTCGTCGATCGTATCGATCCGGCAACGCACGCCCGCCTTGTCCGCCGTCCCGTCCGGCCGATGGATCACCAGCGTCAGCTCCATCCGCGGCTTGATATCGGTGAGGCCCACGATGTCGAGCACCTCCTCGCCCTTCAGCCCGAGCGAGTTGCGGTCCGTCCCTTCGAGGAAGGTGAGCGGCAGCACGCCCATCCCCACCAGGTTCGAGCGATGGATGCGCTCGAAGCTCTCGACCAGCACGGCTTTCACGCCGAGCAGCAGCGTTCCCTTCGCCGCCCAGTCGCGCGACGAGCCGGTGCCGTATTCCTTCCCGCCCAGCACCACCAGCGGTACGCCCTCCTTCTGGTAGCGCATCGCCGCATCGAAGATCGGCATCTGCTCGCCGGAGGGATAGTGCTTCGTGTAGCCGCCCTCGACGCCGCTCAAGAGCTCGTTCTTGATGCGGATATTGGCGAAGGTGCCGCGGATCATCACCTCGTGGTTGCCGCGCCGCGCGCCGTAGCTGTTGAAGTCCTTCTCCAGCACCTGCCGCTCGAGCAGATACTCCCCGGCCGGCGAGGACCGGCGGATCGAGCCCGCCGGGCTGATATGGTCGGTGGTGATCGAATCGCCGAGGCGGGCCAGGATGCGCGCGCCCATGATATCGCCGACCGGCGCGGGCTCCGGCGTGATCCCCTCGAAATAGGGCGGGTTGCGCACATAGGTGGACGAATCGGACCAGCGATAGGTGCCCGTCCCGCCGGCGACCTCGATCGCCCGCCACTGCGCCGGCCCGCGGAACACCTCCGCATAACGCTTGCGGAACATCTCCGGCAGCACGCTCGCCTGCACCACCTCCGCGATCTCGCTGTTGGAGGGCCAGATATCCTTGAGATAAACCGGCTTGCCCTCGCGGTCGGCGCCGAGCGGCGCGGTCGCGATATCCTCGCTCATCGTCCCGAGCAGCGCATACGCAACCACCAAGGGCGGGCTCGCGAGATAGTTCGCGCGCACGTTCGGATGAATGCGCCCCTCGAAATTGCGGTTGCCCGAAAGCACCGCCACCGCCACCAGCTTCTGTCCCTCGATCGCCTCGGCGATCGGCTCGTCGAGCGGCCCCGAATTGCCGATGCACGTCGTGCACCCGTAGCCAACCAGCTCATAGCCGAGCGCGTCGAGATCCTCCTGCAACCCCGATTTGGCGAGATACTCGCTCACCACCTGCGAACCGGGAGCGAGCGACGTCTTCACCCACGGCTTCGGCATCAGCCCCTTGGCGCGCGCCTTCCGCGCCACCAGCCCCGCGGCCGTCATCACCCACGGGTTCGAGGTGTTGGTGCAGCTCGTGATCGCCGCGATCACCACATGCCCATGCGCCAGCTCGAAATTCCGCCCCTCGACCTTCACCCGCTTGCCGACGTCGTTCGCCGGCACGCCAAGCGATTTGGTAAGCGCCACCCCGAACGCCTTCCCCGCCTCGACGAGCGGCACCCGGTCCTGCGGCCGTTTCGGACCCGAAATCGAAGGCCGCACGCTGCCAAGATCGAGCGACACCACGTCGGAAAAACGCGGCTCCGGCGTCGTCTCGTCGCGCCACATCCCCTGCGCCTTCGCATACGCCTCCGCGAGCGCGATCCGGTGCGGATCCCGCCCCGTGAGATGCATGTACGCGATCGCCACCTTATCGAGCGGAAAGAACCCGCAGGTCGCGCCATACTCGGGCGACATGTTCCCGATCGTCGCGCGATCGGCGAGCGGAAGCTGGTCGAGCCCCGGCCCGAAGAATTCCACGAACTTCCCGACCACGCCCTTCTTGCGCAGCATCTCCGTCACGGTCAGCACGAGATCGGTCGCGGTCGCGCCCTCCGGCATCCGCCCCGTCAGCCGCACCCCGATCACGTCCGGGATCAGCATCGCGATCGGCTGGCCGAGCATCGCCGCCTCGGCCTCGATCCCGCCGACGCCCCAGCCCAGCACGCCGAGCCCGTTCACCATCGTCGTGTGGCTGTCGGTCCCGTACACGGTGTCGGGATAGACGTAACGCACACCCCCGACCTCGCTCGTCCACGCCCCTTGCGCGAGATATTCGAGGTTCACCTGATGGCAGATGCCGGTTCCCGGCGGCACCACGCGGAAATTGTCGAACGCATCCTGGCCCCAGCGGAGGAAGCTGTAGCGCTCGCCGTTGCGATGGAACTCGGCCGCGACGTTCCGCTCCAGCGCGTCCGCCTTGCCGAACACGTCGACCATCACCGAATGGTCGATCACCAGATCGACCGGCACCAGCGGATTGACCTTCGCCGGATCGGCGCCGAGCCGAACGATCCCGTCGCGCATCGCGGCCAGATCCACCACCGCCGGCACGCCGGTAAAGTCCTGCATCAGGATCCGCGCAGGGCGGAACGGCACCTCGCGCTCCGAATGACCCTCCGCGAGCCAGGCCGCGATCGCGCGCGCATCCTCGACCGTGTAGGTCTTGCCGTCCTCCGAGCGCAGAACGTTCTCGAGCAGTGCCTTGAGGCTCACCGGCAGCCGCGAAAGATCGCCCAATGACCGGGCCGCAGCATCCAGCGAAAAATAATGGTATTCCTTTCCGTCCACCGCGAGGGTGCGACGGGTCTTCAGGCTATCCTGCCCGATGCTCATCACCGATCCCTTTGCCGTTATGCTGCGCCCGCATAAACCATAGACTTCCGGCCGCCGGCAACAAGCCGCGATGATGAGAGAAACCCTGCTTCAAGCGGACGCGCTCGCGGCGATCCGGGCCGAGAGGCTGATCTTCCGCGACCTCTCCTTCACCCTCGCCGCCGGCGGCGCACTCCTCGTGCGCGGCCCCAACGGCGCCGGCAAATCCACCCTGCTCCGCCTCCTCGCCGGCCTCCTCCCGCCGGCCGCCGGCCGCCTCACCTGGAACCGCGAGGACGCCCTCTCCGACCTCCCGACCCACGCCACCCGCGTCGCCTATCTCGGCCACCAGGACGCCATCAAACCCGCGCTCACCGCCGCCGAGAACCTCCGCTTCGCCGCCCGCCTCTCCGGCCGCAGCATTCCCTCCGCCCTCGCCGCCCTCGACCTCGAACCCCTCGCCGACCTCCCCGCCCGCCTCTTCTCTGCCGGCCAGAAACGCCGCCTCGCCCTCGCCCGCATCGCCCTCTCCAACGCCGCGCTCTGGCTCCTCGACGAACCCACCAACGCCCTCGACCAATCAGCGGCCGACCGCCTCGCCTCCCTCATCGCCGCCCACCGCAGCCAAGGCGGCCTCGTCATCGCCGCTTCCCACACCCCGCTCCCGCTCCCGAACGCCGCCGAGCTCACCCTCGGATGAGAGCGCTCATCCGCCGCGAGCTCACCCTCGCGCTCCGCCACGGCAGCGATACCCTCGCCGCCCTCCTCTTCTTCCTCGTCACCGCCTCGCTCTTCCCGCTCGCCGTCGGCCCCGCTCCCGCCACCCTCAGCCTCCTCGCGCCCGGCATCGTCTGGGTCACCGCCCTCCTCGCCACCCTCCTCCCGCTCGACCGCCTCTTCGGCGCCGATTACGACGACGGCTCGCTCGACCAGCTCCTCCTCTCCGGCCTCTCCCCCTTCGCCATCGCCTTCGGCAAAGCCACCGCCCACTGGCTGCTCACCGGCCTCCCCCTGCTCATCGCCGCCGGCCCGATCGCCGTCATGCTCCGCATCGACCCGTCCCACCTCGCCCCCCTCCTCGCCGGCCTCCTCCCCGGCACCCTCACCCTCTCGCTCCTCGGCACCGCCGGCGCCGCCCTCGTCCTCGGCAGCCGCCGCCCCGGCACCCTCCTGCCCATCCTCCTCCTCCCGCTGGCCACCCCGATCCTCATCTTCGGCACGATCGCCGCCACCAGCGATAACCCCAAACCCGAACTCCTCTTCCTCGCGGCCCTCCTCGCCGCCGCCACCCCCCTCTGCCCCATCGCCGCCGGCGCCGGCCTGCGCGCGGCAGCGGAGTAGCCGGGGAGAGAAGTAAGTAAGACCAAGGGGCTCTGCCCCTTGGAACCCCGCCAAGGGCTGAGCCCTTGGAACCCTTTCGTTTTGGCGGCCGCTGAGAGCGGTTTGGGCGCTGGCGCGTCGC
>DATJTV010000142.1:0-9586 GCA_035503055.1 Acetobacteraceae bacterium | reverse complement strand
CGACCTTGCCATCAGCAACTCACCCTGACCTTGCGCTCTGCTGCCCAACATGCCGTCGCTGCCCAAATCGTTGCATCGGACAGAGAATCAGAGCGCCACCACTTTTTCAACAGCCCCCGGGTGCATTGGATGCGCAACGCCTTGGCCTACGCCGGCAAAACCCAGCGACGCATCGTCTCCGCCTGGATCGGCACCGCCTTCGCCCAGGACGATGCGGCGGCAGCCCAGAAGCAATGGCGCGACGTCGCCGATCAGGCCCGCCCACGCGTGCCCAAGCTCGCTGCGTTCATGGACGAGGGCGAAGCCGACGTGCTCGCGTATATGGGCTTTCCCGTCCAGCACCGCGCCAAGCTGCATTCGACAAATCCCCTCGAACGCCTCAACGGCGAGATCAAGCGCCGCAGCGATGTCGTCGGGATCTTTCCCAATGAAGCCGCGGTTACCCGCCTGGTCGGGGCCCTGCTGTTGGAACAGAACGATGAATGGGCGGTCCAGCGCGCCCGCTACATGAGCCTGGAAACCATCGCCCCGGTGAGCGATGATCCGTCCCTCAGACTGCCCGCCCTGGCAGCCTGACCAAGGCAGCTCACCCCTGCCCAACAGCAGCCGCTCCTACACCACGCAGCGGGGCACGACCTCAACGCGGTCGGAATCCCGTGTCAAATGCCCTTGACGGCGAACATGAGAATCACAGTCCCCACCCGTTTCGGAAGCCCCTGATTCCACTCAGGGTAAAGCCGCTCTAACGCCTGCCGGCCATCGTGGCGCGTAGGCGTCGGTCGAACAGTGGGCAATCGGCGGCGCTGGGCGCCGTTACTTCTCCCATCACTCGCCACAGATGGAATGGCAGGGTAATTCGACGCATAGAGCCGCACGGCGTCAGGCCGAGATGACCGCGCCGAACAGCTCCCAGCTCTTGCCATTGAACCGCATCATCTGCATCGAGCGGATCGAATGGTAGTTGGTGGGGCTGGTGTTGGCTTTGATTCCCGGCAGGAATGTCGGTAGCTCCAGATCGTGCAGATTGGCCGCCTGCCGCATGATGCTCTCGCGTGAGAGATCGTCTCCACACTGTTTGAGCACCTGCATCAAGGCCAAGGCGATGCCGTAGGTCCCGGGATAGTTGGCATCCAAGAGGTTGCCATGCAGCAAATACGCCTTCATGAACGCCCGCCACTCATTCATGCCCGGATCATTGGCCCATTGCGGGTCAGAGTTGTCCTTGACACACGTGATGCTGGTCACCCCCGCCGCGTTCTCCAGCCCCGCCGGGACGAGGACGCTGCCAATTGAGGCCGAAACATACGAGATGATATCCACGGGCTTCCACTTGAGGTCGGCCAGCTTGCGGATCATCTGGGCCGTAAACTTCGGGAGTGCTGCCGTGATGGCCACGTCGACGCCTGACGATTGCAGCGTGATCACCTGACTGTCGATGGTGGGATCAGTCGCCTCGTAGGACACCTCCTTCACCACCATGGTGCCGTACCGTTCGCCGAGAGACTCTCTCAGGCCGATCAGATAGCCCCTGCCGAAGTCGTCGTCCTGGTAGAGGATGCCGATCTTCGCATCCGGCTTCTGTCGCAGGATGTACTTGCCGTATATTGCGGATTCCAGCCGGTAGCTGGGCTGGAACCCCATCGTCCAGCGGTAATGCTCCGGGTCGCCCCATTTGTCGGCGCCAGTCGAGACGAAAAGCTGGGGCACGCCCTCGGCGTTCAGGTACGGCCGCACCGCCGTCTGCGCGGCGGTGCCGAGGCCCTGGAACATGAAAGCCACACCCTCCTCCTCGACGAGCCTGCGGGTCTGCTCGAGGGTCCGGGGCGGGCTGTAGCCGTCGTCCAGACTGATAAAATTGATCCTGCGGCCGTTGATGCCGCCGCGGTCGTTGATCATCCGGAAGAAGGCCGCATGCTCCCTGCCGACGACGCCATAGGCGCTGGCGGGGCCGCTATAGGGCATGGTGTTGCCGATTTTGATCTCGGTTGCGGTGACGCCCTGCATCGCTTGCGCAAGGGAAGGTCGCGCCGGAGCGAGTGCCGCCAAGGCGGCGGTCTTGAGAAATTTTCTTCTGTTCCCCATGTCCGTTTCCTCCTGTGCACGCGTTCCGTCCGCCCGTCGCGGCCGGCTCAGCTCGATATCAGCGAGCCGAACAGCTCCCAGCGCTGCCCGTTGAAGCGCTGCATCCGCATCGCGCGGATCGGGCGGTAATTGGCGGGGCCCGTGCTCACCGTGATCCCGGGCAGCAGCGTCGCGGCCGGAAGATCGTGCAGGTTGGCCGCCTGGCGCATGATGTTCCCGCGCGAGAGATCGTTGCCGCACTGCCTCAGCACCTGCGCCACGGCGACGCAGGGCGCATAGGGCCAGACATAGTTCAGGTCGGTGGAATCGGCATTGGGGAGATAGGTCTTCATGAACGCCCGCCATTCGTTCATGCCCGGGTCGGAGGTCCATTGCGGATCGGTGTTGTCCTTGACGAAGCGGGCGCTGATCAGGCCCGCGGCACTCGCCGGTCCGGCCTGCTTGAGCACGGTGAGCGAGCTCGAGACGCTCGCCAGGATATGCAGCGGCTTCCAGTCGAGCTCGGCCAGCTTGCGGATCGCCTGGGCCGCGAACTTCGGCAGCGCGGCGGTGACCACCACGTCCACGCCCGCCGATTGCAGGGTGACGATCTGGCTGTCGATGGTGGGGTCGGTCGGTTCGTACGACACCTCCTTGATCAGCATCGCGGCGTGCGCTTCGCCGATTCCCTGCTTCAGGCCGATCAGGAAATCCTTGCCAAAATCGTCGTTCTGATAGAGGACGCCGATCCTGGCGTCCGGCTTCGTCTGCAAGATGTACCGGCCATAGATGGCGGATTCGGTCCGGTAGCTCGGGTTGAAGCCGATGGTCCAGGGATAGTGCTCCGGGTCGGCCCATTTGTCGGCGGGGGAGCCGACGAAGAGCTGCGGCACGGAGTTCGCGTTGAGGTAGGGGCGCACGGCGGTCTGCGTCGGCGTGCCGAGGCCCTGGAAGAGGAAGGCGACGCCCTCCTCCTCGACGAGCTTGCGCGTCTGCTCCAGGGTCCTGGGCGGGCTGTAGCCGTCATCGAGGCTGATGAAGGTGACCTTTCTCCCGTTGATCCCGCCGCGAGCGTTGATCATCCGGAAGAAGGCGGCGAGCGCGGTGCCCTCCACGCCATAGGCGCTCGCGGGGCCGCTGTACGGCATGGTGTTGCCGATTTTGATGTCGGTCGCGGTGACGCCGGGAGTCGCCTGCGCCAGGGCCGGCGGCGCCGGAGCGAGTGCTCCCAGGGCCGCGGTCTTGAGCAATGTCCGCCTATTCCACATGTCCGGTTCCTCCTCTGCTCGGGCTTTCTCCGCGCGCCGCGGCGAGCGCGCCGCGGCGGCGAAGCTGCGGCAATGAAGCGAGCGCGCCGGCGGCGCCTTGCGGCATCAGATAGAGAACAGCGATCAGGGCGATGCCGTACACGGCGCCCGGCGCGGCCTTGCTGACCTGCTCGGCGAGGTCGGGGACGAACTGGACGAACAGCGCACCGATCACCGCGCCGGCGGCGGAGCCGATGCCGCCCACCACCAGGCCGACGAACAGAAAGATCGAGAGCAGGGGAGGAAAACTGTCGGGCGCCACGAACTGCACCGCGATCGCGCCGAGCGAGCCGGCAATGCCCGTGATCATCGCGCTGATCGCGAAGGCGCCGGTCTTGAGCCACGCGAGATCGATGCCCATCGCCTCCGCCGCCAGCGGATGGTCGCGGGCCGCCACCATCGCCAGCCCGATCCGGCCGCGCGTAAGATTGCGCACCAGCAGGAACAGCGGTACCGCGACCGCGAGCGAAAAGAGATAGAGCCACTGGTCCGGCGTGAGCGGGAGACCGAACGGCGGCCCGGGCTGGACGAGCACGACGCCCTGCACGCCGCCGGTGAGGCCCTCGAGCCCGCGATATTTCAGGATCTGCGGCAAGGCGACCGCGAGCGCGAAGGTGGTGAGCGCCAGATAATGTCCACGAAGCCTGAGCGCCGGCAGCCCGATCGCGAAGCCCGTCGCGGCAGAGACGAGGGCCGAAGCCGGCGGCGTGGCCCAGTACGGCACGCCGCAATCGGCCATCAGGATCGCCGTGACATAGGCCCCGATCGCGTAGAACGCGCCGTGGCCGAGCGAGATCTGGCCGGTATGGCCGGTGACGAGGTCGAGGCCGAGGATAGCGAGCGCGGTGGCGGCGGTCAGCGTCAGCTCGAACAGGTGATAGCCGGTGAGCAGGAACAGAGGCGCGAGCAGCACCGCCGCGCCGGCGAGCAGAGAAGCGCGCCCGGCGATCATACCCTGCTGACCACGACACGGCCGAACAGGCCGGCGGGGCGGACCAGCAGCACGCCCACGATGATCAGGAGCGCGAGCGTGAGCTTGAGCTCGGTCCCGACGAGATAGGCGCCGGCGAGGTTCTCGATCACGCCGACGGCGAATCCGCCCAGCACGGCGCCGAGTGGATTGTCGATGCCGCCCAGCAGGGCGCCAGCGAAGGCGTACAGCAGGATGCCCCCCATCATGTTCGGATCGAGGAAGACCGTCGGTGCGATCAGCATTCCGGCCACCGCGCCGATCGCGGCCGCGAGCCCCCACCCGAGCGCCAGCATCCGGCCGACGCGGACGCCGACCAGCCGGCTCGATGCCGGGTTGTACGCGGCGGCACGCATCGCCAGCCCGGTTTTCGTGTGACGGAAGAAGAGAAAAACGCCGAGCAGCATCGCCAGCGTCACCGCGGTGGCACCGAGCTCGTGGGCGGAGAGGTAGCCGCCCAGCAGGCCGCGCGCGCTGGCGGCCTCGAACGGGCTCGGGAAGGTCTTGATCGTGTAGCCGAAGAGCCAGCCGCTCAGGCTGTTGAAGATCAGCAACAGGCCGATGAGCACGCCGACCGAAGAGAGCGCCGGGGCCCGCGCCAGCGGCCGCAGCAGCAAGCACTCGATGGCGACGCCGATTGCGAACGAGGCCATGACGGTGAGCGCGAATGCCGCCCAGTAGGGCAGCCCGGAATCGATCAGGGCGAGCGCGACGTAGGTGGAAAATGTCGCCATCTCGCCTTGCGCGAAGTTCACGTGATGCGTGGCGCGGTAGATCGTCGCCAGGGCAAGGGCGACGCTCGCATAGATGCCGCCGCTCGCGAGGCCGGAGAGGAGCTGGTGCAGCAACCCCGCCATCCTCAGTACCCGAGATAGGCGCGACGGACCCTTTCGTCGCGCGCGATGTCGTCCGCGGCGCCGCCGATCACGATGCGCCCGGTTTCCAGGAGATAGGCGCGATCGGCCAGCGCGAGTGCGAGGGTCGCGTTCTGCTCGACCAGCAGGATGGAGGTGCCCGATTCGGCGCGGATTCTTTGAATGAGGGCGAAGATCTCGCGCACGACCAGCGGGGCGAGGCCGAAGGAAGGCTCGTCCAGCAGCAGCAGCTTCGGGCGCGAGAGGAGCGCCCGCGCGATCGCGAGCATCTGCTGCTCGCCGCCGGAGAGGGTGCCCGCCTGCTGGCGCGAGCGGGCGCCGAGCGCAGGGAAGTAAGCGAAGATCCGGTCGAGATCGGCGGCGATGCCGCGATCGCGGCGGATATAGGCCCCGAGCCGCAGATTCTCCGCAACCGTCAGCTCCATGAAGGTGCCGCGGCCGTCGGGAACATGCGCCACGCCGAGCCGAGCGATGTCCTCGGTTGCGCGCCCCTCGATACGGGTTCCGTCGAAACGGATCTCGCCCGTTGTGCGCAGCATGCCCGAAACCGCGCGCAGGGTGGTGGTCTTGCCGGCCCCGTTGGCGCCCAGCAGCACGGTGACGCCGCCGGCATCGACGATGAAGAAGATGCCGTGCAGCACCTCGCCGGCGCCGTAGCCCGCCCGGAGGCCGCGCGCCTCAAGCAGCGCGGGCATCGAGGGCCTCGCCCAGATAGGCGCGAACCACCTCCGGCTCGCGGCAGACGGAAGCCGGCGGGCCGTCGGCGATCAGGCGGCCCTGCTCGAGCGCCGCCACCCGATCGCTGACGCGCATCACCAGGTTCATGTGATGCTCGACCAGCACGATGCTCAGCGCGAAATGCGCGCGGATGCGGCGGAGCAGGGCTTCGAGCCCCGCGATTTCGGCATGGTTGAGCCCGTTCGCAGGCTCGTCCAGCAGCAAAAGCTGCGGGGCGGCGATCAGCGCACGGGCGAGCTCGACGCGCTTGGCGAGGGCGAAAGGCAGGTCGGCGGCGGGAGTTTCCGCGACCGCGGCGAGCTCGAGCATGTCCAGCAGAACGGCCAGGCGTCGGCCGGCGGCTTGTTCCTCCTCGCGGACCCGCGGCAGCCGCACGGCATTGGCGAAGAAGCCGGAGCGGCCGAGAGAGTGCGCGCCGACGAGGATGTTCCGGCGCACCGTCGAGGTCCGGAACAGCGCGAGGTTCTGGAAGGTGCGGCCGATCCCGAGCCCCGCCATGCGGTGACGGGGCAACCCCGTGACGCGCCTGCCCGCGAGCCGAATTTCGCCCTGCTCGGGGCGGCAGAGCCCGCTGATGCAGTTGAACAGGGTGGTCTTGCCGGAACCGTTCGGCCCGATCACGCCGCGTATCTCGCCGCGATCGACGGTGAGGGAGACGCCCGCCAGCGCCACGACCCCGCCGAACCGGACGGCGAGGTCGCGGACCTCGAGCAGCAAGTCAGGCACGGCGGCTTCTCCCGCCCGGCGGGCGGGCACGGCGGGAAGCCGGGCACGGGCGGTCGTTGGGGTCCGGCAACGGTATCCGGCTACGGTATCCGGCGCTCGTGACACCAAGCCAGCCCGTACGCCCCTGCGGCGCAAGGGGATCGCGCACCGCCATATTGGCCACCTGACGCAATATCGCCACCCTCCGGGAGTCCGGAGGCGGAAGGATCGCCGCCCGGAATGGTCCCGCCGGTTCGCGCATTCCTAGCAGAGCTCTGTCGAATTCTGATGAAAAATGATGTTCAAGGGGCGTAAAAACCCGCCTCACCGTGCGTGCAGAGGATCCTCGTATGACGCAGGGCGCGGGCGTCCTTTTTGTTGCCGCACCGGCACAGACGCGCGAGCGGCTGGCGGGCGTGCTCGGCGCGGTGGGCCACGAGACAATCCTCGCCGATACGCTCGTCGAGGCAAGGAGAATGCTTGCCGGGAGGGAGGTCGCACTGGTCGCGGCGCGGCTCGATCCGGCAAGCGAGCCGGCCCTCGCCTTCGCGCGCGACATCTCCCCCCGGATCCCGCTCCTCGCCCTGCTCGATCGCCCCGAGACGATGAAGCGCTTCCTGGCGGCCGGTGTCCGGCTCGACGATGCGATTTTTGCGCCGTTCGCCGATGCCGAGATTACGGCGCGGATCGACGCGGCCCTGGCGCGGCGCGGCGCGGCCTTCGCACCGCCCGCGCGGCCCGCCACTTTGACCTTCTCGGGCTGGTCGCTTGACATCCAGGCAAAATCGCTCACCGACACGGCGGGCCGCGATGTCCACCTCACGCCGGCCGAGTTCCTGCTGCTCGAAGCACTGCTCCGGCGGAGCGAGCGGGTGCAGTCGCGCGAGCAGCTGCTCGATGCCATTGCCGGAGGCGAGGCCGCACCGTTCGATCGCACGATCGACAATCTGGTATGCCGGTTGCGACGCAAGATCGAGGACGACCCCGCCTGCCCGCGGCTGATCGTTACGGTACCGCGATTCGGCTACCGGTTCAACGCCGAGCCGGACGGCGTGCGGGCCGGCGCGCCCTCCATACGGCGATCGTCGGCGGAGCACCCGGCGATGGTCGTTCTGCCGTTCCGCGCGGACGATGAAGCGAGCGAAACGCCCGCAGCCTGCTTCAGCGAGGATCTCGTCGCGGAGCTTGCCCGCGCCTCCGACGCACGCGTGATCGCCGGCAGCCTCGCCATGCGGCAGGCCGTGCAACAGCTCGGTCCCGGGACGATGAGCCGCGAGCTTGGCGCACGCTACATGATCACCGGCAGCGTCCGCCGGGACGGTGCTGCCTTGCGGATCAGCGCCAGTCTGGTCGACGCGACGAGCGGAGCGCATCTCGGTGCGGAACAGGCGTCGATCGCGCCGGGCACAGCGATTTCCGACCAGCAGGGGTTCGACCGAATCGTCCATAGCCTTCATCGGCAGTTGGGGATCGCCGAAGGGGTCAGGGCGGAGCTCGCCGCCGAGACTGATGCGGCAGCGTTGATCGCACGCGGCAGGGCAACTCTGTTGCAAAGCGATGCGCCTGAATCGAGACGGATGGCCTGCGGTTTCTTTGAGCGCGCGTTGTCGCTTGACGACGCGTCGGTTGATGCTATGGCGGACTTGGGCACGACACTCACGCGGAACGTCACCGCTCGCTGGAGCGCCGATCCGATCGCCGACGAGCGGCGGGCGCAAGAGTTGCTGTGGCAGGCGCTCGAGGCCGCCCCTGATCATTTCGACGCTAATTTGGGCATGGGGTTGCTCCTGCGCTGGCAAGGTCGCTGGGCGGAAGCGATCGAGTTGCTGCAACTCTCGACCGAGATCGACCGGACCCATCCGAATGCGCTCACTCATCTCGGCGTGGCGAATATATTCATTGGGCAGCCGGAAAAGGCGCTGCCGTACATCGAACACGCGGCAACAATCGGCGGCAACAAGTCCGTTAGCTTTGCGTTCTGGGCTATGGGTGCGTGTCATCAATCTCTCGGACACACAGACGAAACGCTCGCGTGGCTGCTCAAGGCACGGGCAAGGAACCGGCTTTTCCCGTGGGTACGGATGTGGCTTGCCGGCGCCCTCGGGCAGACGGACGAGCTGGACGAAGCGCGAGGGGAACTCGAAGCTGCGCGCGCGCTCGTCGCTCCCGCGGTGCGCGCGGAGTACGCGACCCTGACTGCGTTCCGTTCCCAGCCGCAGCTTCAGCATCCGGAGTTCATCGCCCGCAACGGGCCCGTGCTCTATGCCGGGCTGGCCAAGGCGGGAATGCCGGAAGTTGTATGCGGCTACGGTAACCAATGACCGTGACGCCCGCTCGCCCCACGCCGGTGTGCGGCGTGCCGGGGTTGCGCATAGTCATAACTTCCGCCCGGCGCGACGGCACGGCATCGGAATGGGTTTGGCCGCGGACGAGCCCATCGGTTCAAGGCGGTTTGGCGGACCTCGGTCGAATTCCGGCGACAAGGAGGCTCGAGACGTATAGCGGCCGACCAACCGTTCTATCCCAGGGCGTCTGCGTATGACGCAAGGGGCGGTGGTTCTTCTCGTTGCCGCGCCGGCACAGACGCGCGAGCGGCTGGCGGGCGTGCTCGGCGCGGCGGGCCACGCGACAATCCTCGCCGATACGCTCGTCGAGGCAAGGCAAATGCTCGCCGGGAGGGAGGTCGCGCTGGTCGCGGCGCGGCTCGATCCGGCAAGCGAGGCGGCTCTTGCCTTCGCGCGCGATATCTCCCCCCGGATCCCGCTCCTCGCCCTGCTCGATCGCCCCGAGGGAATGAAGCGCTTCCTGGCAGCCGAGATCCGGCTCGATGATGCGATTTTTGCGCCGTTCGCCGACGCCGAGGTTACGGCGCGGATCGCCGCGGCCCTGGCGCGGCGCGGCGCGGCCTTCGCACTGCCCGCGCGGCCCGC
>DATJTV010000141.1:0-5389 GCA_035503055.1 Acetobacteraceae bacterium | reverse complement strand
GGCGTCATCGCCCGCATCGCCCGCACCCTTCGCGGCAACGAGCCCGCGATCCTCGTGCTCACCGGCGCCGCGCTCTCGGCGGAGGGGCTCGCGCTCGCGCACCGCATCCGCGCCGCCACCGGTGCGCGCCTGATCGCCCAGATGTCGAACGCCCGCATCGCCCACGGCGTCGGCCGCGTGCCGATCGATCGCGTGCCCTATCCGGTCGATCGCGCGCTCGCCGTCCTCGCCGGCCTCAAGCACATCGTGCTCGTCGGCGCGGTGAAGCCGGTCGCCTTCTTCGCCTATCCCGGCAAGCCCGGCTATCTCTTCCCGCCGGACGCCACGGTGCATGTGCTCGCCCGCCCCGAGCAGGACCTCATCGATTCCCTGGCCCGCCTCGCCGACGAGCTCGGCGCGCCCGCCGCACCGCTTCCCAACGGCCCGCCCCGTCCCGAGCCCGCCAAGGGCGCGCCCACGCCCGAGGCGGTCGCGCAGTCGCTCTCCGCCCTCCTTCCCGACCAGGCCGTCGTCGTCGACGAGAGCGTGAGCTTCGGCCGCACCATCTTCTCCGATGCCGCCGCGGCCCCCCCGCACGATTGGCTGCAGATCACCGGCGGCGCGATCGGCCACGGAATGCCGCTCGCGACCGGCGCCGCGGTCGGCGCCCCGGGCCGGCGCGTGGTCAATCTGGAGGCGGACGGCTCGGCGATGTACACCCTCCAGGCGCTCTGGACGCAGGCGCGCGAGCGGCTGGACGTGACCACCGTCCTCCTCTCCAACCGCAAATACGCGATCCTGCTGCACGAGCTTGCGAATGTCGGCGCCAATCCCGGCCGCACCGCGCTCGACATGCTCGATCTCTCCAATCCGGATCTCGACTGGCCACGCATCGCCGGCGGCCTCGGCGTCGAGGCCGCGCGCGCCGAGACGATGGAGCGCTTCGCCGATCTCTTCTCCCAATCGCTCTCGCGCCGCGGCCCGTTCCTGATCGAGCTCATGATCTAGAGCAGCGGGGCAGGGGCCGCGCGCGTTCGTTTCACGCGGGCAAGAATGAGGCGCCCATGATGCGCCCCTGAAACGCCCCGCCGATCCGATGGTTAGAGAAGAAACCTCGCGCCGGATGGGCGCCGCGCGTCGCGCCGAAGCGGCAGAACGCTTGACGCAACCTGCCCCCGCACTAGACTATTCGAGTGATGATGACGGGGATTGCCTTCCCCGGACGCGCCGGTATGTCGACGCCGGGGATATTCGCAGCAGAGCCCTCGGGCTCCAGGCAGGCAGGGCTTGGCCGCCCGCCGGCGCTCCCCCCGTCACGGCGATCTCCCATCCAGCACCGGAACCCGTCCCGTCTCGCTGCCGCCGGCGCCGCGGCAGCGCGGCGAGCCCCATGCGGGCCGGCACCGTTCTCCCAAGGAGAAGAAGCATGATCATCGATGAAAGACTGGAGCGGCTCTATCGCCAGGTCGAGCTGGTGAAGGGAGCCGGTGACCCGCGCACGGGGAAGCTTTGCGTGATGTCCTTCGTCGCCTACCTCGCCGGCGAAGGGCATTCCGACCGCCCGGCCACCGCCTCGCCTCTGATCCGCGAGCTTGCGGTCCGGATCAACGACGCGATGCCCGTCACGATGCGCCAGGAGCTCAAGCCGTTCGTGCCGCGGATCATCGGCACCAACGACGGGCGCGACGGCGAACGCGCGGCACTGCTGCGGAGCGTGACCGAAAAGGAGATCCTGCCTCGTATCTGCGCGGATTTCCTGGCGAAAGGCTGTCTCCGGGGCTGGCGGCGGACAACCGAGTTCCGCGAACTGAGCAGCCGCCTCTTCGATCTCACCCATGCGCGCGACGCCGATGCCGACGGGCCGGCCCGCTGCAAGCTCGCCGCGGCGGTGGCGAGCCTGCTCTGCTTCTGCGCGATCGAGGCCCCGGAGGCTGCCTCGCGCCCCTGGTACTGGAGGAAGGCGATCGAGCTGCTCGACCGCGTCTGCGATATCGGCGGAGAGAACGCATCGCCCGCCATCGACGAGGCGCGCGTCAGAAGGCTCGAGGAGACGCTCGGCCGCCGCGAGCGCATTCGTGGGGCGAAAGCGATGACGGACCGCGCGGTCGAGCGCATCCGTGCCGTCTTCGCCTGGCAGGCAAAGGCGCTTTAACTAGCAGGAACTAGCCGGACGCCATGAGGATGTAGTTCACCGCGAGGTCGTGGCTCTCCCGCCACGTCCCTCTCAGCGGGTCGAAATTCATCCCGGCGAGGTCGGCGAGCCTGAGACCGGCCGCGCCCAGCAGCCGGTCCATCTCGGCGGGGCGCACGAACCGCCGCCAGTCGTGCGTCCCGGGCGGCAGGATCCTAAGCACGTACTCGGCTCCGATCTTCGCCATGATCAGCGCCTCGAGCGTGCGGCTGATCGTCGAAAGGAAAATCAACCCGCCCGGAGCGAGCAGGGCGGAGAGCGTGCCGAGAAACGCGCCGGGATGGGGCACGTGCTCGATCACCTCGAGCGCCGTGATCACCGGAAAAACCGCACCCTCCGCTGCCAGCTCCTCCGGCAGCGCCACCCGATAGGAAACCGCCAGTTCCCCTCCCGCCGCGTGCTCCCGCGCCGCCGCGATCAGCGGCTCCGAGCCATCGATGCCAACGACGGAGAAACCCTCCCGCGCCAGCGCCTCGGCCGCGAGCCCCGCCCCGCATCCGACATCGAGCAGCGCGAGCCCGGCCGGCGCAGGGAAATGCCGGCGCACGCGCTCGGCAATCCAGCGGACGCGGAGCGCGTTCATCCGGTGCAGCGGCCGCATCGGGCCGGCCGGGTCCCACCACTCCCCCGCCAGCCGCCCGAACCGGGCAATCTCCGCCTCATCGGCGCTGGTGCCCTGCATCGCCGTCTGTTGCCCCCTTCCGCGCCCGCCAGTATGTGTGCCGCCCCTCGCCGCCGGCAACCGGTGCCAGGGGAAAGGAGCGGAACGGAAAGGAGCGGAATGGCCCGCATCGTCATGAAGTTCGGCGGCACCTCCGTCGCCGATCTCGACCGCATCCGCGCCGCGGCCGCCCGCGTCGCGCGCGAGGTCGCCGCGGGCAACGAAGTGGCGGTGGTGGTCTCCGCCATGGCCGGCGACACCAACCGGCTCGTCGGCTGGTGCCAGGCGCTCTCGCCTCTCCATGACGCCCGCGAGTACGACGCCGTCCTCGCCGCCGGCGAGCAGGTGAGCGCCGGGCTGCTCGCGATCGCGCTCCAGGCCGCGGGCGTCGAGGCGCGCTCCTGGCAGGGCTGGCAGATCCCGATCGCGACCGACGGCGCGCATGGGGCCGCGCGCATCGAGCGGATCGCCGGCGAAACGCTGCTCCGCCGCATGGCGGCGGGCCAGGTGCCGGTCGTCACGGGCTTCCAGGGCCTCGGGCCCGACCACCGCGTCACCACGCTCGGTCGCGGCGGCGGCGATCTCTCCGCGGTCGCGCTCGCTGCCGCACTCGCCGCGGAACGCTGCGATATCTATACCGACGTCGACGGAGTTTACACGACAGATCCGAGGATTGTTGCGAAAGCGAAGAAACTCGCTAGGATCGCCTACGAGGAGATGCTCGAGCTCGCCTCGGTCGGCGCGAAGATCTTGCAGACGCGCAGCGTCGAGCTTGCGATGAAGGAGCGCGTGCGCGTGCAGGTGCGCTCGAGCTTCACGGACGCGCCGGGCACGCTGGTCGTGGATGAGGACGAAATCGTGGAAAAGCCAATGGTCGCCGGCATCGCCTATTCGCGCGACGAGGCGAAGGTCACCGTCCGCCGCGTGCCGGACCGGCCCGGCATCGCCGCCTCCCTCTTCGGCCCGCTCGCCGCCGCCAACGTCAACGTGGACATGATCGTGCAGAACGTCGCCGCCGACGGCACCACCGATCTCACCTTCACGCTCGGCAAGGCGGATTTGCCGCGCGCGCGCAAGCTCATCGACGAGGCGCGCGCCGCCATCGGCTACGCCGAGGTCGCCGCGGACTCGGACGTCGCCAAGATCAGCGTCGTCGGCGTCGGCATGCGCACCCACGCGGGGGTCGCCAGCATAATGTTCCGCGCCCTCGCCGAAAAGGCGATCAACATCCAGGTCATATCAACCAGCGAGATCAAAGTGAGCGTGCTGGTCGGCGCCGAATACACCGAGCTTGCGGTGCGTGCGCTGCACACGGCATACGGCCTCGATGTCGCCTGACGTCACCGCCCCCCTGGCACCGCCGGGGATCGCGCCCGACGCGTCCCCCGGCGTTGCGCATGCGCTCGCCCGCGCCCGGCTCGACGCGCTCTGGGCGCGCGGCACGCGCTTCCTCGGCTGCGAGTTCGGCATCATGGGCGGCGCGATGACGTGGGTGAGCGAGCGCCATCTGGTCGCCGCCATCTCGAACGCCGGCGGCTTCGGCGTCATCGCCTGCGGCGCGATGAGCCCCGACCAGCTCGCGGCCGAGATCGCCGCGACCCAGGCGCTGACCTCCCGCCCCTTCGGCGTCAACCTCATCACCATGCACCCTGAGCTCGAGGCGCTCATCCAGGTGTGCCTCGCGGCCCGCGTCACGCACATCGTGCTCGCCGGCGGGGTGCCGCACGTCCGCACCGCGAGCATGGTCAAGGAGGGCGGCGCCAAGCTCATCTGCTTCGCGCCCGCGCTCGTCTTCGCCCGCCGCCTGGTCAAGGCCGGCGCCGACGCGCTCGTCATCGAGGGCTCGGAGGCCGGCGGCCATATCGGCCCCGTCTCGCTCACCGTGCTCGCCCAGGAGATCCTGCCGCATATCCGCGAGATTCCCGTCTTCGTCGCCGGCGGCCTCGGCCGCGGCGAGGCCATCCTCGCCTTCCTCGAGATGGGCGCCTCGGGCGCGCAGCTCGGCACCCGCTTCGCCGCCTCGAGCGAATCGATCGCCCATCCTCGCTTCAAGGAGGCCTTCGTCCGCGCCTCCGCGCGCGACGCCGTCCCCTCGATCCAGCTCGACGACCGCTTTCCCGTCATCCCCGTCCGCGGGCTGGCCAATGCCGGCACCCACCATTTCCTCGAGCACCAGCGCGAGACCCTCGCCCGCTTCCAGGCCGGCGCGCTCACCCGCCAGGAGGCGCAGCTCGCCATCGAGCATTTCTGGGCCGGCGCGCTGAAGCGCGCGGTCCTCGAAGGCGATGTCGAGCAAGGCTCGGTGATGGCCGGCCAGTCCGTCGGCATGGTCACCGCCGTCCAGCCGACGGCCGCCATCATCGCCGAGCTCGTCGCGCAGGCGGCGAGCGCCCTCGCCGCCCGATCGCTCTTGCCGGTTTAGCAGGCTGCTGAAAAAGTCGGACGGAGTGGCAACGAATGACCAAAAAGAATCGCCTACGGCTGCCACGCGAATCAATCCTGCGCGGCACGCGCCAATCGCGAATTAATGCTGCGCCGCGAGCGGCCGAAAAGAGTTT
>DATJTV010000140.1:0-7518 GCA_035503055.1 Acetobacteraceae bacterium | reverse complement strand
CTCGCGGGCGGCGCGCACCTCGGCGAGGTTCGTGACCATGGGCAGCAGGATGCGCACCGGGCCGGCGGTGGCGGCGCGGAGGATGGCGGCGAGCTGGGCCTCGAAGAGGTCGGGCCGGCGGAGCAGGAGGCGGATGCCGCGCATGCCGAGCGCGGGGTTGGCCTCGGCGGGGCCGGGCTGGATGCCGTCGCCGTCGGAGGATTCGAGCTCCTTCTCGCCGCCCCAGTCGAGCACGCGGATGGTGACCGTATCGCCCGCCATCGCCTCGACGATCGTGCGGTAATGGTCGGCCTGGGCATCCTCGTCCGGCAGGTCCTCGCGGTTCATGAAGAGGAACTCGCTGCGCAGGAGGCCGATGCCGGCGGCGCCGGATTGGGCGATCAGCGGCAGCTCGCGGGGCAGCTCGAGATTGGCCTGGAGCTCGATCGCCTGGCCGTCGAGTGTTTCGGCGGAGAGGCGGCGGAGCCGGCCGAGCCGGGCGCGCTCGCGGGCGAAGGCGGCGACCGAGCGGCGGGCGGCGGCGAGGCTTTCCTCGGAGGGGTCGAGGGTGATGGTGCCGGCGGCGCCGTCGATGATCGCGACCGCGCCGGGGGGAATGGCTTCGGCGATGCCGGCGGCGCCGAGCACGGCGGGCAGGCCGAGGGCGCGGAGCAGGACCGCGGTGTGGCCCTCGCGGCCGCCGACGGCGGCGGCGACGCCGGCGATGCGGGAGGGATCGAGCAGGGCGACGTCGGCGGGGCGGAGCTGCTCGGCGATGAGCACCGCGCCGTCGGGGAGGCCGGCGAAGCTCTGGTAGGGCTGGCGCGTGAGGTTGCGGACCAGGCGGCGGGCGATCTCGTGGACCTCCTCGGCGCGGCGGCGGCGGCCGGTGCCGTCGTCGCCGGGGGTGGCGAGGATGGTCTCGCCGATCGCGTCCGCCTCTTCGGTGATCGCGGTCTCGGCGGCGACGAGGCCCTCGGCGATGCGGCGGCGGGCGCCGCGGACCAGGCGCGAGGGGCCGAGCATGCGCAGGTAGGCCTCGATCAGCGGGGAGATCTCGGCCTGGCTGTCCTCGGGCAGGAGGGTGAGGCGGGAGCGGAGCTTGCCGAGCTGCTTCTTCGACTGGGCGATCGCGGCTTCGAGGCGGGCGCCTTCGGCCTCGATATCGGCGGCGGCGATCTTGTGATGGGTGACGGTGACGGGCGGTTCGCGCGTGCCGAAGGCGGGGCCGATGGCGATCCCGGGCGAGATGGGGATGCCGTGGAACGGCTGCTCGGGGCGCGCTGGCCTGGGACGCTCGGCGGCGGGGCGGCGGTGAGGCGTGTCAGTCCTGCTCATCGAAGCCGGCTTCGATGAGCGCGGCAAGCGCGTCAAGCGCTTCCTTGGCGTCCCACCCCTCGGCGCGCAGGACGATTTCGCTGCCCGCGCCGGCGCCGAGCATCATCAGGCCCATGATCGAGCGGGCCGAGACCGCCTGGCCGTCCTTCACCACCTCGACCGAGGCGCCGAAGCGTTCGGCGGCGGTGACGAGGCGGGCGGCGGCGCGGGCGTGCAGGCCGCGGCGGTTCGGGACGATCACCGCGCGGCAGAGCACCGGGGGCTGCCCTGCCTGCGGTTCGCTCATTTGGCGATGCCGGCCCCGTTGGCGGCCCCGTTGGTGCCGCAGCAATTGCCGTTGAGCTTGTCGCCGTGCAGGACGTGCGAGGCGGAGGCGATGTATTTGCGGCCGGCCTCCTGGGCACAGATGACGGCCGAGGCGAGCGGCTCGTTGGAGCGCACCTTGGCGAGCTTGACCAGCATCGGCAGGTTGACGCCGGCCAGGACCTCGACCCCTTTGCGCTCCATCATCGAGATGGCGAGGTTGGAGGGGGTGCCGCCGAACATGTCGGTGAGCAGGACGACGCCGTCCCCGGTATCGACGCTCTCGATGCAGTGCTGGATGTCGGACCGGCGCCCCTCGATGTCGTCGCTCGGGCTGATGCAGACGGTGGCGACGTTGCGCTGCTCGCCGACCACATGCTCCATGGCCGCGCGCAGCTCCTCGGCGAGACGGCCATGGGTGACGAGGACCATGCCGATCATGGATATTGCCGATCGATCATCACGGGGTTGTCGGACCTCCTCGGGTCGCTTTCCGGCGCTTCGTTTTCGGCCGGCAGCCTTGTGGGGAGCTCGCGATGCGCTGTTGCCACACGCCAGCCCGCCCCTCCCAGAACTTCGCTGATTCGCTCCGCCACATGCACCGAACGATGCCTGCCTCCCGTGCATCCGACGGCGATCGTGACGTAACTCTTGCCCTCCTGGCGGTAGCGCGGCAAGAGCATGAGTAACAGATCGCAAAGTTTTGCGAGGAAGGCGGGGAAATCGGGGTCTGCCTCGATGTAGGCGCCGACGGGCAGGTCGCGGCCGGTGAGCGGGCGGAGCTCGGGCACGTAATGGGGGTTGCGGAGGAAGCGGACGTCGAAGACGAGGTCCGCCTCCCGGGGCAGGCCGGCGGCGTAGGAGAAAGAGACGAGGGCGACCGCGAGGCCGTTGTCGGCGGCGGCGGCGAAATGCCCCTCGATCAGCCGCCGCAGCGCGGCCGGCGTGGTTTCCGAGGTATCGACGAGGAGGTCGGCGGCGGCGCGGAGCGGGGCGGTGGCGGTGCGCTCGGCGGCGATGCCGTCGGCGATCTTGCCGCTCGGTGCCAGCGGATGGCGGCGGCGGCTCTCGGTGTAGCGGCGGAGCAGCACGGGCTCGTCGGCCTCGGCGAAGACGAGGGAGGGTGCCAAGGCCGGGTTGCGGCGGAGTGCGGCGAGCGCTTCGAGGATGGCGGCGGGGTCGAAGCCGCGGGTGCGGGCGTCGATGCCGATGGCGAGCGGGCGGTCGCTGCGGCCGACCAGGGAATCGAGGAGGGGCAGCGGCGGGTTGTCGACGGCCTCGTAGCCGAGGTCCTCGAGCGCGTGGAGGATCGTCCCCTTGCCGGCGCCCGAGAGGCCGGTGACGAGGACGACGCGTAAGTGCGAGGGCGCGGGCTCGGCGGTCATGCGGCGAAGGCTCCGGTTGCGAGCGCGACGTGGCCGAGCGCGCAGGCGAGCGCGAGTGCGACGCGGGCGGGGGCCGAGGGGCATTTCGCGTCGAGGGCGACGAGCGGCAGGCCGGTCTCGGCATGGCGGGCCGGGCGCGGCAGGCGCTCGGGGGACGCGGCGAGATCGACGGCGAGGGCGAGGCGGGCGGAAGCGGTGCAGGGCAGGCGAACGAGGCCGAGGCCGCGCACCTCGAGCAGGCCGGCAAGCTCGGGCGGGGCCGAGGCGAGCCCGTCCGCGAGGTCGACGCGATCGTCGGCGACCAGGGTGAAGCCGTGATCGAGCAGACGGAGCAAGAGGTCGGACTTGCCGGAGCCGGATGGCCCCAGCAGCAAAACGCCTGCGCCGCCGCGGGCGGCACAGCTCGCATGTATCTGCATGGCCGCGCAATGTGGTGCCGATGAGAACGGAAAGGAAGCGGGATGTGGCCGAACGATGACCAAGCCAGCGTACGGCGCATAGGAGAGGCGGGCATGGGAGGGTCGGGCATGGGAGAGGCGGTGGTGCGGTTGGCGGTGGACGCGCGGGGGGTGGCCGAGGTCACGCTCAACCGGCCGGCGCGCGGCAACGCCTATGACGGGGAGCTGTTGGGTGCGCTTGCCGCGAGGCTCGAGGCGCTCGGCCGGCGGGCGGACGTGCGGGCGGTCGTCATCCGCGGGGCGGGGAAGCACTTCCAGGCCGGCGCCGATCTCGACTGGCTGGCGCGGATGGCCGACGCGCCGCCGGGCGAGGCGTATGCCGCCTCGATGGCGACGACCCGGACCATGGCCACGCTGAACGAGTTCCCGATTCCGACGATTGCCGTCGTTCAGGGCGCCTGCTTCGGCGGCGGGTGCGGCTTGGTGTGCTCGGTGGACGTGGCGCTGGCGACCCCGGCGGCGATCTTCGGGCTGACCGAGGTGCGGGTGGGCGTGGCGCCGACGCCGATTGCGGCGCAGATGGTCCAGGCGATGGGGCTGCGGCAGGCGCGGCGGTATGCGCTGACCGGCGAGCGGTTCGATGCGGCGGAGGCGCTGCGGATCGGGCTCGTGCACGAGGTGGTGGCGGCGGAGCGGCTCGAGGCGCGGCTTGGCGAGATTCTGGACGCCATCCTGCTTTCGGCTCCCGGCGCGATCAGGGCGACCAAGCGCTTGATCCTGGCGGCGAACCGCTTCCTGCTCGACGAGGCGACGATGGCGCAGCTGGCGGCGGAGAGCCGCCGGCAGCGGGCGTCGGCGGAAGGGCATGAGGGTTTGGCCGCGTTCCGGGAGAAGCGCCGGCCGGTGTGGTAGCGGGGGAATGAGGAGGCCAGGGGGCGGCTTGCCCCCTGGACCCCCTGCCAAGGGCTGAGCCCTTGGAACCCATTCGTTTTGGCAGGCGCTCTCAGCGCCTGCCAAGCGAACGGGGTCCAGGGTCCCAGACCCTGGCGGGGGTTCCAAGGGGGCAGAGCCCCCTTGGCCTTCTTGGCGGCGGAAGGTGGTATGGATAGGGGTGATGGTGCTGAGTCGGAGGGGCGATGGCGGCAGGGCGGCGCGATTTCCTCAGGCTGGGGCTGGGCGCGGCCTCGCTGGGGTTGCTTCCGCCCGAGATCCGGCGGGCGCTCGCTTTGCCGGCGGCGAGGCGGAGCGGCACGATCGAGGATGTCGCGCACATCGTCGTCTTCATGCAGGAGAACCGCTCGTTCGATCACTATTTCGGGCATTTGAGCGGGGTGCGCGGCTACAATGACCGCCATCCGGTGCTGCGGGCGGATGGGCGGCCGGTGTGGAATCAGCCGCGAAAGGGCGATCAGGACGCGGTGGTGCTTCCGTTCCACCTGCGAACCAAGGTGACGAGCGCGGAGTGCGTGCTCGACCTCGACCATAACTGGTACCCGACGCAGCGTGCATTGGCGGCGGGGCGCAACGACCGCTGGCCTGCCAACAAGACCGATCTCACGATGGGCTATTATCTGCGCGAGGATATTCCGTTCCATTACGCGCTCGCGGACGCCTTCACCATCTGCGACAATTATTTCTGCTCGACGCCGACGCAGACCCATCCGAACCGGATGTATCTGATGACCGGCATGGTGGATCCGACCGGCGCGGGCGGCGGGCCGCTGCTCGACAATATCGATTACGTGGACCGGAAATTCTATGCGCGCGTGCCGCCGCCCTTCACCTGGACGACCTATCCGGAGCGGCTCGAGCAGGCGGGGATCTCGTGGCAGGTCTATCAGCAGGGGCTTTCGCCCTCCGACGATTTCGGCGGCAATTTTGGCACCAACGTGCTGATGAACTTCAAGCAGTTCATCGAGGCGCCGGAGGGTTCGGCGCTGCGGCGGCGGGGGATGACGGTGCGGACGATCGAGGATTTGGCGGAGGACGTGAAGAGCGGGCGGCTGCCGCAGGTCTCATGGCTGCTGCCGCCGGCCGCCTTCTCCGAGCATCCGCGCTGGACGCCCGGCTACGGTGCGACGTACATCGCGCGGATCCTCGATGCGCTGACGGCCGATCCGGCGGTTTGGAGCCGGACCGTGCTGCTCATCATGTACGACGAGAATGACGGGTATTTCGACCATATCGTGCCGCCGCAGCCGCCGACGAAGGTGCGGCCGGGCAAGAGCACGGTCAGCACCGCGGGCGAGGTCCATGACTATGTGAGCCCGTTCGATGCGAGGAAGTTCCATGCCGATGATCTGCCGTACGGGCTTGGGCCACGGGTCGGGATGATCGTGGTCTCGCCGTGGAGCAAGGGCGGCTTCGTCTGTTCCGAGGTGTTCGACCATACGTCGGTCATTCGCTTCATCGAGCGGCGTTTCGGCGTGGCCGAGCCGAACGTCACCGCCTGGCGGCGGGCGGTGTGCGGGGATCTCACGTCGGCCTTCGATTTCTCCGCACCGGAGGATGCCTGGCCGGCGCTGCCGGACACGGCGGGCTACATGGCGGCGGTGGATGCTTCGTGCCTGCTGCCCGCGCCGGTGGTGCCGGCGGAGAGCGCGCTATCGGATGTTCATGCGCAGGAGCCGGGCGTGCGGCCGGCGCGACCGCTGCCGTACGATCTCGCGGTGGACGAGGTTGCGGCGCGGGCAGGCGGGCTCGCCTTGCGGTTCGCGAGCTTCGGGGCCGTCGGCGCTTCTTTCACCGTCTATCGCGAGGGAAGCGAGGAGATGCCGCGGCGCTACACGGTCGGCGCGGGAGATCGGGTGGAGGACGAATGGAGCCTCGCAGGCGCCGGCTTCCAGGAGATCACCGTTGCGGGGCCGAACGGATTCCTCCGCCGCTATCGCCGCGGCGGCGACACGATCGTGCGGGTTGCGGCGCGTGCGGACGCGGCGGCGGAGGCGCTCGTGCTGACGCTCGCCAATAGCGGGGCGGAGATGGCGAGCGTGCGGCTTTCCGATGCGGCGTACGGCAAGGCCGCGCGGACGATCGCGCTTGCCCCTCGCGCGAGCGTGCGGGTGGAATGGAACGTCGCGGCGAGCGGGCATTGGTACGATATCGTCGTCACCGGGCCGCACGGGGAGAGCACGCGGCTTGCGGGCCATGTCGAGACCGGGCGGCCGAGCATCACGGACCCGGCGGCGATCGCGCCGGTATTGACCCTCTGATATCGACGCCCGGCGCGCGCCCTCGGGGATTTCCCTGGTTCAGACCGTGGCGACCGGGGTCACCGGCGCGCCGCTGGCTCCCGGCAGGCGGAGGGGGGGAGCGGTGAGCATGAAGCGGCTGCGGCCGTGCTCGCGGAGCCAGGGCGCAAGCTCGGCGAAGTACCAAAGCTCGCCGATGGGGATGCCAAGCTTGAAGAGGCAATGCTCGTGGAGAGGCTGGGCGGGACCCGGCGCGCGCAGCCCCGGGGCGAGGAGGTTGCCAGGAGAGGTGGGAACGCCCTCGATGCTGAGATTGTCGGTCGCGATGGCGGCGACGCCGCTGTTTGTGATCCAGCGCAGCAGGAGGGGATCGTTTCCGTCGAGCACGGCGCAGGCGTTGCGGAGCGAGGGATCCGGGGCCCCGTTGGCATTCATGACGAGGCGGCCGAGGCCGGTGCGGAGGCAGAGCATGTCGCCTTCCTCGATGACGACGTGGTCCGCGTCCATGATGCGGCGGAGCCGATCGTATCCAACCGCGGTCCGGGCGTTTCCGAGATGGTGATGAAGGTCGATGAGCACGCCGCGGCCCTGCACGCAGGTTTCGGCCATCCTGTCGACCGAGAGGGAGGTGGCGCCGAGCGCGCCCTGCCTGCCCTGGCCGGTCGCGGGATCGACGATCCGGTGTCCGTTGTAGAAGACGCGTTCCGGGGTGCCGTCGCCATCGGCGTCGAACAGGGCGCCGCGGTAGGCGAGGCCCTCCCAGTGGGTGGAATGCTGGGCGTGGAGCAGGACCGCCTCGTCCGAGCCGACGTCCGTGCGCGAGGGGTCGACGCACTCCATGGCGAGGTTGAAATAGACATGCCCGTCGTGCATCACGGGGTGGAAGGCGGGGGGCCGGCCGCGATTGAACGTGTTGCCGCCGGG
>DATJTV010000139.1:0-3950 GCA_035503055.1 Acetobacteraceae bacterium | reverse complement strand
GAGGCGCGCCGGAGGCGGTCGCGCTCGTCATGATCCTCCTCGCGTCGTCGGGAATGGGCGCGCAGAGCCTCATCGCGCACCATCTCGGTGTGCCCGGCATCACGACGACGGTCTTCACCGGCACGCTTACGACGATCGTCTATGGGCTGATGGGTGTTGCCCCGGACAAGGCGCCGCCGGCGCACATGCCGCATCGGACGGCGCGGCAGATCGCGGCCTTTGCGGTCTATGCGGCCGGTGCGGCGCTCGGCGGGTTCCTCGCGCACGAGGGATTGCGCATCGTGGGCGCGGTGCCGCTCGCCGCGGTGCTGGCGGTGCTCGGATCCTTTGCCGTCCGCGGCGTCGATCCCACGTGAAATATGCGCGCTCAGGCGCGGCTGAAGTGGCGACCGAGCCAAAGCAGCAGAAAACCCACGAGCGGGATCACGATGTCCATGCAGAACACGACCCCGGCATTTCCGGGCGCGAAATTATGCGCGGCGATCATCTGGTGCACGTGGCCGGCGGCCGCGCCGAGCAGGCCGAGGATGAGGAAGCTCAGCGGAAAGTTCGCGAGAACGGGAACGATGACCGTTCGGATCAGGCCCGCCATGCACCGATTTCCCCGCCCTTGCGGCCCGTCGCCCTTTCCGTAATCCACGCCATGAGAAGATGCAAACGATGAGGGAACAAACATGGTGAACGCCGGATCGCGCGGCCGCGACGTCGGCCGGTTGAACGCCTTCACCGACGGCGTGATGGTCGTCGCGATGACGATCCTGATCCTGAACATCGATCTGCCCGAGACTGTCGGAAGCCTTGACAGCGCGCGGCTGCTCGCCACGCTCGTGGCACTCTGGCCGCGATATCTCGGCTATGTGCTGAGCTTCCTCGTGATCGGCCAGTACTGGCTCGGCTACACGCGCCAGTTCGGCGCGATGCGCGCCGCCGATGAACGATTCGCAGAGCTCAATATCCTCCTGCTGCTGGTGATCGGCTTCATCCCCTTCGCAACCGCGCTGGTCAGCCGCAACAACGGCCGGGTCGCCACAATTCTCTACGCGGCGACGATGATGGCGGCTTCGCTGCTGCTCCTGCTGCTCTGGCTCTATGCCGTGCGGAGGGGCCTGGTCCAACCCCGCGAGCCGCCCGGGCGGCGATGGCGCGAGGCGGCGAGCTCGCTCCAGGCGATCGTCGTGTTCGCGCTTTCGATCGTCGTCGCGCAATTCGACAGCCATCTCGCGCGCTGGACTTGGCTCCTGCTTGCGGTTCCGGTTCGCCCGCGCGCGGCGGTGTAACAAAAGCTTCTTCGCTATCGCGGCGCAGCAAAGACGCCGGCGGCTCCGCGCGACAAAGCCGTTGCCATAGCGCTCCGACCAAGGTACCGTCCGACCGGCCGGCGCCGAGGCGCCCAGGGAAAGATCCGGGCGATGCCAGAGCTTGACGTTGCGGCTTCACTTGTGGCGTACCATCCGGAATCCGCCACGTCCCTTCATGCGGACATGGTCCGGATTCCCGGCGGCACCTTCCGCATGGGCTCGGACCGGCACTACGCGGAAGAGGCGCCGGCGCATCGCGTGAGCGTGGCGCCGTTCCGGATCGATCGCACGCCGGTTACCAACCGCCAGTTCCGCAATTTCGTCGCCGCGACCGGTTACGTCACCTTCGCCGAAATCGCGCCCGATCCGAAGGATTATCCGGGCGCGCTGCCGCACATGCTCAAGCCGGGCTCGCTCGTTTTCCGCCCGCCCAAGCATGCGGTGGATTTGCGGGATTGGAGCCAATGGTGGAGCTTCACCTTCGGCGCCAACTGGCGGCGGCCGGACGGGCGGCGGAGCTCGATCGCCGGCCGCGACGATCATCCCGTCGTTCATGTTGCGTACAGGGACGCGCTCGCCTACGCGCGCTGGGCCGGCAAGGATTTGCCGACCGAGGCCGAATGGGAGTTCGCCGCCCGCGGCGGGCTCGACGGCGCCGAGTTCGCCTGGGGCGACGAATTCACTCCCGAAGGCCGCGCGATGGCGAACACCTGGCAGGGCGCGTTCCCGCATGAGAACCTCAAGCAGGACGGCTACGAGCGCACCTCGCCGGTGACCGCGTTCCCGCCCAACGGCTACGGACTCTACGACATGATCGGCAATGTCTGGGAATGGACCGCCGATTGGTACTCGCCCAAGCACGAGGCCGAAGCGACGAAATCCTGCTGCGTGCCCGCCGATCCGCGCGGCGCGCGGGAGGAGGCGAGCTACGATCCCGCCATGCCCGCCATTAGAATTCCGCGCAAGGTGCTCAAAGGCGGCTCGCATCTCTGCGCGCCGAACTATTGCCGCCGCTACCGCCCCGCCGCGCGCCATCCCGAGCCGGTGGACACCTCGACCGGCCATGTCGGCTTCCGCTGCGTCGTCCGCGAGCCGGCCCCGCCGCGATGACCGCCGCGCCGCGCCAGGATCTCGGCCTCATGGCCCGCCTCGTCCTCGGGCTCGCGATCGGGCTGATCGTGGCCGGCCTCATCTGGCACGGCCTGACATTCGCCGTGATCGCGCGCATCGGACGCGACCTCGTCCAGCGGCCGAGCCGGGCGATGTCGTTCCGCTTCATCCTCCAGCCCGCGATGGCCGCGACCGCCGCGATCATCCATGGCGTGAGCGACGCACGTGCCGGCCGCTCGCCCTATTTCTGGACCGTCGTCAGCAACAAGCAGGAGCGCATGGCGCGTTTGCGCGAAGGGCTGAACGCAACCGCCAGGATCATCCTGCTCGGAATCGCGATGGACGTCGTCTACCAGATCATCGTGCTGCGGACGTTCTATCCGGCCGAAGCGCTCATCATCGCGCTCCTGCTCGCCTTCGTGCCGTACCTGGCGCTCCGCGGGGTGGTCGCGCGCATCGCGCGCGCCCGCCAATGAGGCATGACCATGGTCGATCCGGGCACGGAGAGGTTCGAGGTCAGGGTCACGGCGGACAGCCATTTCGCCTGGCTGCGCACGCGCCTCAGCGTCGAGCGCACGATGATGTCGTGGATCCGCACCGCGGTCGCGCTGATCGGCTTCGGCTTCGCGATCGTCCAGTTCCTCGAACGGATGCAGCAGATGCCCGGCGTCAAAAGCGCCCGCTTTCCCGAAGCCGCAAGGTATCTCGGGCTTGCGCTCATCGCCTGCGGTATCCTGGCACTCGTCATTTCGATCTGGCAGTATTGGTGGACGGTCCGCTACCTCTGGCGCGGCGGCTTCGCCCAGATCGCGGGAATGACCAGGGAGGGGCTGCAATCGCCGGTGATCGCGGTCGCCATCCTCCTCATCCTCATCGGCCTCTTCGCATTCGCTTCCGTGCTGCTGCGCCTCGTCTAGCAACCAATCGAGGGAGATCGCGATGCCCACGAAACGCAAGCCGAACATCCTCGTCCTCTGGGGCGACGACATCGGCTGGTGGAACATCAGCTACAACAGCCGCGGCCAGATGGGCTACCGGACTCCCAACATCGACCGCATCGGCAACGAGGGCGCTTCGTTCACGGATTCCTACGGCCAACAGAGCTGCACCGCCGGCCGCGCCGCCTTCATCACCGGGCAGAACCCGATCCGCACCGGGCTTACCAAGGTCGGCATGCCCGGCGCGGATGTCGGCATACGCGCGGCGGACCCGACCATTGCCGAGCTGCTGAAGCCGCTCGGCTACGCGACCGGGCAGTTCGGGAAGAACCATTTGGGCGATCGCGACGAATTCCTTCCCACCATGCACGGATTCGACGAGTTCTTCGGCAATCTCTACCACCTCAACGCGGAGGAAGAGCCCGAGGACCCGGACTATCCGAAGGACCCGCGCTTCAAGCAGCGGTTCGGACCGCGGGGCGTGCTCCACTGCCGCGCGGACGGCAAGGGTGGCCAGACCATCGAGGACACGGGTCCGCTCACCCGCAAGCGCATGGAGACCATCGACGAGGAGGTCACCGAGCGCGCCCTCGGCTTCATCGAC
>DATJTV010000138.1:0-11839 GCA_035503055.1 Acetobacteraceae bacterium | reverse complement strand
GGCGAGCCGGCGCGCGCCGGCGATGGCGAGAGCGGTGACGGCGGCGAGGAGGAGAAAGATCGCGAAGCCGTCGTAGGAGCTGCGCGCGGCGGCGACCGGGATGATGACGCTCCAGGGAACGTAGCCCTGGGCGGGCATGGTAGTACCGATGAGCGCGCGTGCGACCGGGGCGAGCGCATTGATGACCACGGCGGGAAAGATGCCGGCGAGGAGGCAGAGCGCGGCGAGAGCGCCCATCGCACCCACGGAAAATCGATCGGCCTCGCGCGCGGCGGCGGCTTCGGCGGAGCGAGGGCGGCCGAGGAAGGTGATCCCGAACGCCTTGACGAAGCAGGCCGCGGCGAGTGCCGCGGCAAGGGCGAGCAGCGCGCCGGCGACCGGGATGACGATCTTCGGGCCCCATTCGGGAAGGCCGGGGCCGAGCAGGATCGCCTGGAAGGTGAGCCACTCGGAGGCGAAGCCGTTGAGGGGCGGCAGCGCCGAGATCGCGGCACAGCCGATAAGAAAGAAGAACGCGGTGCGGGGCATGCGGTGGATCAGGCCGCCCTGCCGCTCCATGTCGCGCGTGCCGGTGGCGGCATCGACCGAGCCCGCGCCGAAGAAGAGCAGGCTCTTGAAGACCGAATGGTTGAAGACGTGGAAGAGCGCGGCGGTGAGCGCGAGTGCCGCGGCTGCCTGCTCGCCGGCGTCGGCGCGGAAGACCATCGCGAGCCCGACGCCGATGAAGATGATGCCGATATTTTCGACCGTGTGATAGGCGAGCAGGCGCTTCAGATCGTGCTGCATCAGCGCGTAGAGCACGCCGAGCACTGCGGTGATGGCGCCGAGCGCCAGCACGACGAGGCCGAGCCAGTCGGGCGGGATGGGCAGGAGATCGAAGGCGATGCGGAGGAAGGCGTAGACGGCGACCTTCGTCATCACCCCGCTCATCAGCGCGGAGACGTGGCTCGGCGCGGCGGGATGCGCGAGCGGCAGCCAGGCATGCACCGGCACGAGGCCCGCCTTGGCGCCGGTGCCGAGGAGCGCGAGCAAGAGCGCGAGTGCCGCGAGGCCGGGCGCCGGATGGGCGAGGCGCATGGCGTCGAAGCCGTAGGAGCCGGCGGCGCCTGCGAGCAGGCCGAAGCAGAGCAGGAGCGCGAAGCCGCTCAGCACCGCCATCAGCAGATAGACGTAGCCGGCACGGATGCTCTCGCGGTCGCGGTGATGGACGAGGACGAGCGCCCAGGAGGCAAGCGACATCAGCTCCCACGCGAAGAGAAAGGAAAAAGCGTCGTCGGCGAGGACGACGAGCTGAAGGGCCGCGATGAAGAGCGGGTAGAAGGGAAGGAGGCGCGTGGGCTCCGCTTCGTGGCGGCCATAGCCGATGGCGAAGACGCTCGCCGAGGCGGCGCCGAGATCGACGACGAAGAGGAAGAAGGCGGAGAGCGCGTCGAGCCGGAAATGCCAGCCGAGCCAGGGCAGGCCGAGCGGAAGGACGAGCGTGGCGGGCGGAGACGTGAGAGAGGCGAGCGCGAGGAGCGCGGAGAGGCCGGTGACGAGGGCGGCGGTGGCGTAGAGCGCGGCCCCCTGCCCTCTCGTGACGGTGCCGGCGAGGGCCAGCGCGACCAGCGCGGCCGTGCCGAGGAGGAGGGCTGCGATCATGGGCTGCGCCGGATGAGGCGGACGCCGCGGCCACCGTCCGCGCTCGTGGCGCCTTCGCCGATCAGCTCGATGCCGGCAAGGTTCAGCGCGCCGATGAGCTTCATCAGCGAATCGACCTGGCCGCGGATCACGCCCTCGCTCGCCTCCATGCGCTGGATGGTCGGGAGCGAGAGGCCGGAAAGCTCGGCGAGGCGCCGCTGGTCGATGCCGAGCAGCGCCCGGGCAGCCCGCATCTGTCCCGCCGTGATCATGCGGCGGCCCTTAGAACTTTACCTTGTGCAGTGCAATACGATGTTTGAGATATCAGTTCATACGGTTTGTAATAGCGCGTCGGCGACCACCACGCCGCCGCCCTCTGGCATCAGGATGAGCGGGTTGATCTCTGCCTCGGCGATTTCGGGCAGGGCGGCGAGGGCGGAGAAGCGGGCGACGACCCGCGCGAGTGCTGCGAGGTCGCCCTTCGGCAGGCCGCGATAGCCGCGCGCGGGGGCGAGGCCCCTCACCTCCCCGATCATCTCGGCGGCCTCGGCTTCGGTTACAGGGGCGATGCGGAGCACGACGTCGCGGAAAATCTCGGCGAGCACGCCGCCCGTTCCGAGCGCCACCACCGGTCCGACCGTGGGATCGCGGCGAAAGCCGAGGATCAGCTCGGCGACGCCGCGCGCCATGGGCTGGGCGAGGAAGCCCGAGACCGTCCCGCCGAGGCGGGCGCGCATCGCGGCCGCGGCGGCGCGCAGTTGGGCAGCATCGGCGATATCGAGTGCCACCGCGCCGGCCTCGGTCTTGTGCGCGAGGGAGGATGAAACCGCCTTCAGCGCGACGGGGTAGGAAAGCGCGGGCGGATCGTCGGGATCGACGAGAGCGGCGCCGTCCGGCAGGCCGAGGGCGGCGAAGACGGCGCGGGCGCCCGGCTCGTCGCCGGCACGCGGGAGGAGAGATTTCGCTGCCGATACATCCCGCGCGGGCGGCGCGGTGCGCGGTGCGCGCCAGGCAAGCCAGGCGCGCACGGCGTCGGCGCAGGATTCGGGCGTGCGGAACGAGGCGATCCCGGCCTCGGCGAGCAGCTTGAGCGAGGCAGGCGCTTCGGGCGTGAGAAAGGCGATGAGCGGATTTTTTCCCTCCGCCGCGATCACGCCCGCGACCGCTTCGTGCGGGCGGAACTGCGCGGAGCTCCCGATCACCGCAATCGCGAGATCGGCGTCCGCGCCATCGCGCGCCTCCGAGAGCGCTTCGGCGACCGTGCCCTTCGCCGCACCGGCGAGCGTGGTGTCGTGCATGCGCGCGGTCGCGATGCCGAAAAGCCCGAGCCGGTCCACCACCATCGCCCCGCCGCCTCCCGTGGTGGTGACAACGCGCACCGCGCGCCGCGGTGACTTGGGCGGGCCGGCGGCGGCGAGCGGGGGGATTTCGAAGAGCGTCTCGAGCTGATCGACGCGGAGGATGCCGTGGGCGCGGAAGAAGGCATCCGTTGCCGTATCCGAGCCGGCGATGGCGCCGGTGTGAGTCGTGGCAAGGGCGGCACCCGCCTCGGATCGTCCGAGCTTGTAGGCGATGATCGGCTTTCCCCGCGCGTGCGCCTTCCGCGCGGCCGCCGCGATACGCTCCGGGTCACGGATCGTTTCGAGAAAGAGAAGAATCGCGTCGGTCTCGGGGTCGTCCACCAGAAGCTCGGCGAGCTCGCCGGCCGAAAGATCGGCCTCGTTGCCGGTGCCGATCAGCTTGGCGAAGCCGATGCCGCGCGCCGCCGCGCGCGAGATGAGCGCGCCCATCAGGCTGCCCGAGTGGGAGACGAGGGAAAGCCTTCCCTGGGGCAGCGCTTCCGCCTCGAGCGCGGCGTTGACCGAGCAGGCGATGGAAGCGGCGACGTTGATCATCCCCATGCTGTTGGGGCCGATGAGGCGCATGCCGGAAGCGTGCGCCTTCGCCACCATCGAACGCTCGACTGCTGCTCCTTCGGCCCCGGCATCGGCGAAGCCGTCGGCGAGGATGCAGGCGACCGGCACGCTATGCGCCGCGCATTCCGCGACCGCCTCGGGCACCAACGAAGTGCCCACCAGGATATAGGCGAGATCGATGGGCTCCGGGAGTGCTGCCATCGAAGGATAGGCCCTTTCGCCGAGCACCTCGTCGGCGCGCGGATTGACCGGATAGAGCGCGCCCTTGAACCCGTGGCGGCGGAGGTAGATTTGGGCCCGGGCCGTCAGCCGTCGCGGATCGGAGGAGGCGCCGATCAGCGCGATGCGAAGCGGCGCGAACAGCGCCTCGGCGAGGCTCATCGGGCCCAAGTCATCGTCCCCTTTGGGAGAAGGAGCGGCCGAAGATGCCCTCGGCGATGCGGTTCTTCATCATCTCGAGCGAGCCGCCGGCGATCATCCAGCCGCGCGTCTTGCGCAGGCAGTACTCCACCAGAAGCTCCTGCGAATAGCCGGTGCCGCCCATCACCTGCAGCGATTCGTTGGCGGCGAGGAATCCCGCCTGGTTGCAGGCATATTTGGCCATTGCGACATCCGTGGCGTTCGGCAGGCCGCGACCGGCGCGGGCGGCGGCACGATGGAGGAGAAGCTCGGCAGCATCGAGGGCGACGCGCATCTCGGCGAACTTCCACTGCAAGCCCTGGAACTCCATGAGCGGCCGGCCGAACTGGCGGCGCGTCTCGGCATGCGCCCTTGCCGCGCGGAAGCAATATTCGCCGAGCGAAAGGGCGCGCGCCGAATTGCCCACGCGCTCGACATTGAAGCCCGCGATCTGCTTGCGGAACCCGCCCTCTTTCAAGAGCACCATCTCCGGCGGGATCGGGACATTGTCGAAATAGAGCGCGCACCAGGTCTCGCCGTTCATGTACTGGGATGGCTCGCCGAGCTGGAAGCCCTCCATCCCACGCTCGACGAGCACGCTGCCGATGCCGTCGAGCCCAGGACCGAAGCGGCAATAGACGAGAAAGACCGAGGCGTCCTCGGTGTTCGTGGTGAAGATCTTCCCCCCGTTCAGCCGATAGAGCGTGCCGTCGGGGGTGCAGGTGGTCTTGAGGTCGGTGACGGCCGAGCCGGCCTCGGGCTCGGTCATCGCAACCGCGGCGATTTTCTCCCCTCTCAGTAGTGGGGCGAAGAAGCGCTCCTTTTGCGCCGGGCTCGCATATTGGGCGAGCGTGCGGAAGGCGCCGAAATTGCCGGCCTGGAACACGTCCGCACTGCGCGGACAGTGAAGTGCTATCTCCTGCATCGCCAGCACTGCATCGAGCAGGGTCCCGCCCTGCCCGCCATCCGCTTCGGGCAGCATGACGCCGAATAATCCCGCCTCGGCCATCAACTTCGCCACGTCCCAGGGAAAGCGCGGGTCATGCGCCCGGGCGAGCGCGCCCTCGGCGAGATGGCGCTCGGCGAAGGCGCGGACGCTCTCGCGGAACGCGCGCTCGGTCTCGGTCGGCGAGAAATCCACCGCTAGACGGGATCCCAGCAGAAAACGTCGCCGCTGCGCTCGAGCGGAACGAAGGAGGGCTTCAACGCCGGCACTGCATATTCCGCGATCAGCTCCGGCGTCCAGCCTTCCGCGCGATGAATGCCGCGCAGCGGCCGGATCTGGCTCATCAGGAAAATCTCGTTATGGCGGGTGGCGAAAATCTGCCCGCTGATGCCTGCGGCCGCATCGGAAGCGAGGAAGACCGCCATCGGCGCGTTCTTGTCCGGCGTCATCTGCTGGATGCGCGCGACGCGCGCCTGCTGCTCCGGTGTCTCGGCCGGGATCGAGCTTGTCATCCGGCTCCAGGCAAAGGGCGAAATGCAGTTGGAGCGGACGTGGAAGCGCTCCATGTCGAGCGCGATCGACTTCGAGAGCGCTGCAATCCCGAGCTTGGCCGCCGAATAGTTCGCCTGGCCGAAATTGCCGATCAGGCCTGACGTGCTCGTCATGTGCACATAGGCGCCGCTTTCCTGCTTGCGGAAATGCTCGGCGGCGGCACGGCTGACGAAGAAGCTGCCGTTGAGGTGAACGTTGATCACGGCAAGCCAGTCCTCGGGCGTCATGCGATGGAAGATCACGTCGCGAAGAATGCCTGCATTGTTGACGACGATGTCGATCCGCCCGAACGCGTCGAGCGCGGCCTGGACGATCCTCCTGGCCGAACTCCATTCACTCACCGAATCGGTGCTGATGGCGGCCTTGCCGCCGGCCTGCTCGATGATTGCCTTCGTCTCTTCGGCCGGCGTCGCCGAATTTCCCTCGCCGGCAAGCGAGGCACCGATATCGTTGATCAGCACCGCGGCGCCCGAGGCGGCCATCGCCACCGCGATCGCCCGGCCGATTCCGCCGCCGGCCCCCGTGACCAGCGCAACCTTGCCTTCGAGCATCGGCGCCCCTCCCACCCTTGCGATGGGCGGACGTTAGGGGGCTCTGCCGGCCTTGTGAACCGGGGCCCGGCGCGCGTCGACCGGGAATCCTCCGCCCCGTGAACCCCTCCGGCACCGGCGGCGGCAGGGGGCGGCATCTGCTGGCCGACCCGCCTGCCCCTCTCCGCGACCGCCGGCGGTTCGTGATCGCCGCGCTTCCCGGGAAACTCCGAATTTCCCGGAGTCCCGTTCCAAATCACCAGGTGCGCGGTTCACGGTGTCCGACCTCGGTCTGATTCACCATTTGAGGACGGTGCCGAGGGCGAAGGCCTGGGAGTGTACGTTGTTGCCGACGGGCGTGTCGGTCGCGCCGGTGTAGAAGTCCTGGCCGAGCTGGTGGCGCAGGCCGTAAAGGTACGAGACGTAGAGCGCGATTCCGGGCGCCATCTGAATGGTCGCGCCGGCGGCGATACCTTGATCCGTTTCCGTCCGCGCCACGCCGGCCGCCGCGCTGGTCCAGGAGCCGGCGTAGTTGGTGCGGAAATAGCTGGCGCCGACGATGTACGGTCCGACGCCGTATTGCGCGCCGACGAGCCAGGCGAGTTCGTCGACGCCGCCCCGTGGCTGCAGCGTATAGATGCCGTCCTCCTGGCCGTAGCTGAGGTTGCCACCGAAGGTGAAGTTGGCGATGGTCGCCGTGGCACCGACCTGGCCCACCGACAGGCCATAGTACTCGCTGCCGGCCGGGGCGGTGGGCGCGCCCGGGGCGCCGTTGTAGTTCACGTTCTCGGAGCCGACCCAGCCGCCGCCGACCTGCACGCCAACCGGACCGAAGGTGCCGGTATATTGCGCGCCGACGTCGATCATGTTGCGGAAGCGCATCTGGTCCGCGGGGTCCGGGCTGGCGGAGAGGTTGTTGCAGGTCGAACTGGCAACGCTGCACTGTGCGTTCCAAAGATTGTCGGTGTTCGGCTCGAAGCTCAGGCCGAACTGAAAGCCACCCCATGTCGGCGACATGTAGACGATCTTGTCGCCGGCCTGGAGGGGGCTGCTGTCACTGAACGGATAGACCGGCTGGGCCACCCCGGGGACGAAGGCCGGCACGTCGCCGTCCCAGCCGCCGTCATTGTATCCGCCGAAATTGCCGGTCTGGAAATTCGTCGTCGGGCCGTTCTGCATGCCGAAGCTGAAGGTCCCGAGATCGGCGCTGCCGACATAGCCATAGGCCTGGAACCAGTAGAGCGTTTCCTTGCTGCTGGTCGATCCGGGGCTGGCGCCGGCGCCACTGAAGGTGGCGCCCGGCATGCGGATTTCGCTGACGACGCCGTATTGCAGCCCGTTGGCGGCGACCGCGTCGAAGCCCGGATAGAGGCGGATATAGCCCTGAAACTGATAGGGATCGTTCTTGTAGCCCCCCACATTGTCGGCCGACGAACTCTCCACGCCCGCGTACCAGTTGATCCGGCCGTCGAGATGTACCTTGAACGAATTCGGCGCCGTCGTGCCGACAATCGCCGCGGTCGACGGCGTCGTCTGCGCCCAGGCGCCGGTGGCGATCGCGGCCGTTCCCCCGAGAACCGCGGCCGTGGCGAGAAGGAGCTTGCGCATCTACGTTTCCCCTCATTTGATTATGGTTAGGGACCCGGCGGAATGGGGGTCATGTCCCGGCCGCATCAGCACCGACGACGAAGTCAGGGCGGTGGCTCGGTGCCGAAGCGGCAGGGGCACGAACCTGACGGCTACTGCACAGGCTTGAAGACCTCGAGCGTTGCGTCGCCGCCGGCATAGGCGAAGATCTCATGCGTTGCCGGATCGACGGCACCGGAATGGGTGGGCTTGGCGGTCCCCGTTCTGACGGTCGTCAGGCGCGCCATGGGGTTGATGGAATAGACATCGAAGCCGGGAACTCCGCCTTCGAAGACATAGACCAAGCCAAGCGCCCTATCCGCCGCCACTCCATCCGCACCCGCGGTTTCCGGCAGGCGCTTTTCGACGGCGAGCGTTTTGGGATTGATGACAAGAAGGCCGCCCGTGGTCGTCGCAACCCAGATGGCGTCATGGGCCTGGTCCCAGAACATGTCCTTGGTGCCGCCGAGGCTGGTCAGCTTGAGATGGTAGTCCACGGCCTTGCCGATCGCGCCGGTGTTCGGGTTCACTTGCTCGACCCAGGCGTCGTTGGTGGCATAAATCGTGCCGTTGTACAGGTTGGCGACGTCGGGCCCTTCCTTCGGGTTCGCCGGCTCCAGCATGAACTTCTTGACGAAGGTGGGATGCGCGCCCGTTGTGTAGACGTCGATCCAGTTGTTGTCGTCCATCACGACGTAAAGGCGCCCGTTGGCCTTGTCGATGAAGGTTCCATCGGGGGATGTGCCGACGGTATTGACCCGAGCCACCTCTTGCCAGGTCTTCTTGTCGATCACCACGATCTGGTTTGTCTTGCCCGCTCCCGCCCCTTCCGCGGCGGTCTCGTAGATGTAGTTGTTGTCGAACGTCATCGTGTTGGGCGCCGGAATATTTGCGAAGTCGTGGACGACCTTGTCGGTCTTCGAGTCGACGACGGCCATGCCCGCGCCGTGCAGAGAGACGTAAACATCCTGATTGGACGGATCGAAAGCAACCCAGTCGCCATGCCCCGGCTTGGTGGGCAGCGGAATCGTTGCCACCTTCTGGAACTGGTACGTGCCGGCGAGCGCCGTTCCGGAGATCAGCGCGGTCAGCACCAAAGTATCGGCAAGCAGCTTCAGCTGACGCATTGTTTCCTCCTTTTTTGGGTCGTGTTCCGCGACGTCCTTACGGCCTGTTGTGAAACGGCCTGTTATGAATCCCCTCCGCCACAGCCTATGATTTTGCCAAATCTCAACTTTCCGTAGATCTTAACGAGGAAATGTTCCACCGTCAAGCATTCCTCTGCGATCGGGACACTCGCTCTTTGTTTTCAGTGGCCTGCTTATCCCCTCCGTTCGTCGCGACATGCGACGAACTTCGGGGGCAGGACACTAGCCCTGCTTCGCCGATAGCTGCTTGCGCAAGGCGCGCATTTCCTCGAATTGCCTTGTCACGTCCCGCATGACCGCCGCGATGCCGCAGATTCCTCCGGCATCGTCGCGGAAGGGAAGGATCATGAATTCGACCGAAATGCGCGTGCCGTCCTTTCGGATTGCGGGCACAGCGAGCAGCGCCCCTGCTTCGTAATGGCTCTTTCCCGTGCGGACCGTCTCATGAAAGCCGTCCCAGTGCCGCCGCCGCAGCGGTTCGGGAATGATGATGTCGAGCGACTGCCCTGACGCTTCGGCGCGCGCGAAGCCGAATATTCGCTCGGCGCCGCTGTTCCAGAAGCAGATCCGCCCCTCTGCATCGGCATAGACGACGGCATCGGCCATCTCGCTCACGAGGGTGCCGGAAAAGCGTGCGAGATCGAATTCCATCAGTGTCTCTCTTCGAGAGATGCGCGTGCAGGCGAGGCATTCCGGCGAGATCCAGCCGGACCGGGGCGCAGTGTCGCGGACGCCGTCCGGCCTCCATCCCTCGTCCGGCAGCGAGCGATGGAGGCCCGTGGAACGATGCCGCGCGGGTCCCTATTCGCCGGCGGCGTGGGCGCCCGGGACCCCGACGGGCGTCTCCACCCATACCGGCTCGCGGCCCTTCAACGGGATGATGAGCAGGCCGGCGCAGATGGCCATCCCGCCCGATACGGCCATGGCGAAGGAATACCCGTGTTGGACGATCAGGACGGCAGAGAGGACGCCGCCGAAGACGCCGCCCAGCCCCTTCGCAATGGCGTAGAGGATCCCGTAATTCGCGCCTGCCGCAACGGAGCCGTAATAATGGCCGATCACTGCCGGGAACAGCGCGAAGAGCGCACCCCAGAAGAAGATGGCGAGGATTGCGGTGATGACGAACAGGACGTCGCTGTGGATCGCTCCGGAACCGATGGTCAGGAACAGGAACACGCCCGTCAATATATAGGCCCAGATCATCGCCGTTTCGTAGCCGATGCGCGCGGAGATGGCACCGAAGAAGAGACGGCCGAGGCCGTTGAAAATGGCGATGCCGCCCGCCGCCGCGGTCGCCGCCGCCGCCGCGAAGTGGAAGCTATCCGAATACCTCACGACCTTGCTGACACCGGCGAGGCCCGCACCGGAGATCAGGATGAAGGAGGCGATCAGGATCCACATCTGCCAGGTCGACAACGCCTCCCCCAGCGTGAAGTTGTGCTCGGTCGGCCGCGTGGCCACTTTGTCCGGAACCCATCCGGCCGGACGCCAGCCGGCCGGCGGGTCCTTCATGAAGAGTGCCGCGACGATGCAGACGCCGCCGATGATCACCGCCATCACATAGATGACATTGAAGAACACCTGATCGGGCGCGGTCTTGGGAATTGCCCGGATGGGGAAGATGAACGGCAGCGCTCCCCAGGAGAAGGCCCCGGCGATCAGGCCGGCGATCAGGCCGCGCTTGTCGGGGAACCATTTGTTCGCCGTCGTGATGGCGGTGTTGTAGATGAAGCCGGCGAAGAAGCTGCCGATGCACCACACCACCAGGACCGGTCCGAAGGACGGGCCGCGCGCGGTGGCGTAGATCCCGATGCCCGCGATCAAGCCCGCGATCGCCGTGACCCACCGCGGCCCGAACTTGTCGCGCAGGACCCCGCCGGGCAGGGTGCCGACGGATTCGAGGACGACGAACAACGTGAACATCCACCCGATCTGGGTGTGCGACCAGTGGTAAACACCGCCGATGTGGCCGGCCATCGAGCTCCAGGCATATTCGTAAGGACTGATCACCGCCATCGAGAGAAAGGCGGCGGCGAACACGACGTATCGGCTGTAGCCCAGGATCTCCCGATCGGTCGGGAAACCTACGTCGCTAGCACTTGTTTTGGCTTGCATCGACATCTCCTCCTGTCTGGTCCGCCTTTTGGTCTGATTGCGTTGCCGCGGCGGGATCCGAATGGCTGGCGATGGCCGGGTTCGCGCCCCGGCTCAGCCGTAGCGGCGGCGTTGCGTCTGCCGCCCCGTCTTGGGCACGTCGTTCTCGGGCACGTCGTGCAGATGGTCGCCGTACTTCTCGACATGGGCGGCGAGGCCGAAGGTGTGCTCGCGCACCAGCCGCGCCGCCCGATCGGCGTCGCGTTGTTCCAGCGCCTCGATGATGTTCATGTGATCGACGATCGAGCGCTGGGCGCGATTGCCCTGGCGGATCGTCACGTCGCGAATCGCCCGCATGTGGACGAACAGGTTCTCCGTAAGCTCGGTCATCAGCTCGCAGCCCCCGAGGCAGATCAGCATCTTGTGGAATGCCATGTTCGCCTGCGAATACTCGGAGATGTGCTCGGACGGATCGAGGTCGAAGGAACCGAACAGGACGCGCAACCGATGGAGCTCGGCGTCGGAGGCCCGCACGCAGGCGAGCCGCGCTGCCAGGCTCTCGATCGCGGCCCAGACGGTGATCATCTCGATGATCTCGCGTTTCGTCTTGCGGACGACATAGATGCCGCGGCGCGGCACCGAGCGGACGAAGCCTTCCTGCTCCAGTACCGTCATCGCTTCGCGGATCGGGGTGCGGCTGACGCCGAGGTCTTCGGACAATTGGCGCTCGTCGAGGCGGATCTCGTTGGGGCGGCCGTAGATGTCCATCTCCATGATCGCGCGCTTGATGGCATCGCAGGCCTGGCGGCGGAGGCTGGCGGTGACGGTGAGGCGCAGCACCTTGAGTCGCGGTAATTGCGTCACGTTTGCCAAGCTGCGTCGTCCCTCCTCGCGTCCTCCCGCCTGTCCCGGCGGGCTTGCGGGCCCGAGCGGATCCGAGATCGCCCGAGCCACAACGAAATTCAATCTTTTGTATGCCAGGATGGCGCCTCTGTCCAGGGGCAGGCA
>DATJTV010000137.1:0-24578 GCA_035503055.1 Acetobacteraceae bacterium | reverse complement strand
GGACGGCCTGGGCGATCCGCATGCCGCGCGTGAGGGTGAAGGGTGCCTCGCCCGCGTTGAGCAGGATGATTTGGATCTCGCCGCGGTAATCCTCATCGATGGTGCCCGGGCTGTTGGGCAGGAGGATGCCGTGGCGGAGGGCGAGGCCGGAGCGCGGGCGGATCTGCAGCTCGAAGCCGGGCGGCAGGGCGACGGCAAGGCCCGTGGGCACGAGGGCGCGGCCGGCGGGCGCGATGACGAGGGGGGCGGCGATGGCGGCGAGGAGATCCATCCCGGCCGCGCCCTCGGTCGCATAGGCGGGAAGCGGCAGATCGGCCCCGTGCGCGAGGCGGAGGACGGAGACGCGGATGGTCATGGTGCGTTAAAGGGGGGGACGAAAAAGGCGGCGATGCGGAGTGCCAGGCGGCGGGCGACTTCGGTTTTGGGCAGGCGCGGCCATTCCTCGACGCCTTCGCCGCTCACCAGGAGCACCTTGTTCTCCTCCCCGCCCATGATTCCCGATTGGGGGGCGACGTCATTGGCGAGGATCCAGTCGCAGCCCTTGGCGCGACGCTTCGCCTCGGCGTTGGCGCGGAGATCGTCGGTCTCGGCGGCGAAGCCGATGACGAGGCGCGGGCGGGCAGGCCCGGGCGCGGCGAGGGTTGCGAGGATGTCGGGATTGGGCGCGAGCGCGAGCGATGGGGGCGCGGCGCCGGGCTGCTTCTTGATCTTGTGGGGAGCCGCGTCCTTGACCCGCCAGTCCGCCACCGCGGCGGCGCAGACCGCGATGTCGGCCGGGAGCGCGGAGCGGCAGGCAGCGAGCATCTCCGCTCCCGTCTCGACATGGCGGACGACGATGCCGGGGGGATCGGGAAGCGCGACCGGGCCGGAGACCAGGGTGACGCGCGTGCCAAGGGCTGCCAGCGCGGCGGCGATCGCGTGGCCCTGGCGGCCGGAGCTGCGGTTGGCGAGGTAGCGGACGGGATCGATCGGCTCGTGCGTGGGCCCGCTGGTGACGAGGGCGTGAAGGCCGGCGAGCGGGCCGGCTTCGAGGAGGGCGCGGATCGTATCGACGATGGCGGGCGGCTCGGCGAGCCGGCCGGGGCCGTACTCGTTGCAGGCCATCGGCCCCTCGTCCGGCCCCACGATCGCGACGCCGCGCGCGCGCAGCGTTGCGATGTTGGCGATCGTTGCTTGATTGAGCCACATGCGCACGTTCATTGCCGGGGCGAGAAGGACGCGCTTGTCGGTGGCGAGGAGAACCGTGGAGGCGAGGTCGTCGGCCAGCCCGGCCGCCATCTTCGCGATGAGATCGGCCGAGGCGGGGGCGACGACGAGAAGATCGGCGGAGCGCGAAAGCTCGATATGGCCCATGCGGCTTTCGGCATCGAGCGAGAAGAGATCGGAAGAGACGGGATTCTCGGTGAGCGCCTGGAGAGAAAGTGCGGAAATAAATTTCTCGCCGGCGCGGGTGATGACGGCGCTGACCGCGGCGCCTTCCGCGCGCAGGAGGCGGACGAGCTCGAGCGCCTTGTACGCAGCGATGCCGCCCGAGACGATGAGCAGGATCTTCTTGCCCGCGAGATCGCTCATCGCTCAGAGCCGCCAGCCGGAATGGATGGCGGCGATGCCGCCGGAAAGACGCTCGATGCGGACACGCGAAAATCCCGCCTCGCCCATCATCTCGGCAAGGGTTTCGGCATCGGGGAAGGTGCGGATGCTTTCGGCGAGATAGCGGTAGCTCGCCGCATCGCCGGCGACGAGGCAGCCGAGCGCGGGAAGGGCTTTGAAGGACCAGGCATCGTAAAGGGGCATGAGGGCGGCGATTTCGAGGCGGGAGAATTCGAGGCAGAAGAATTGCCCGCCTGGCCTCAGGACGCGGCGCGCTTCGGCGAGCACCGCGCTCTTGTCGGTGCAGTTGCGCAGGCCAAAGGCGATGGCGACGCGGTGAAAGAGGCGGTCGGGGAAAGGCAGGCGCTCGGCGTCGGCGACGAGAAGAGAAAGATCGGCGAGCCGGGCGCGCGCCAGCGCCCGGGCGTGCGCGATCGCCAGCATCGCTTGATTGATGTCGGAGAGGACGACCGGCCCGCCATTCGCATCCTGCCAGGCGAAGCTGATATCGCCGGTGCCGCCGGCGAGATCGAGGAGCGTTGCGGCGGGGCGCGGATCGAGGAGGGAAAGGAGCCGGCGCTTCCACAGCCGGTGGATGCCGAGCGACATCAGATCGTTCATCAGGTCGTAGCGCGGAGCGACGCGGGCGAAGACGCCGCGGACCAGCGCGCCCTTGGCGGCGCGCGGGACGGTCCGGTAGCCGAAGTCGGTGGTGGCGGGATTGTCGCTCATGCGGGGCCAGCATAGCCTTGCCGGCGGCCATGCCGGAACTCCCCGAGGTCGAGACGGTGATGCGCGGGCTTGCGGCACGGCTGGCCGGGGGGAGGATCCTGCGCGCGCGGGCGACGCGGGGCGATCTGCGCGCGCCGCTGCCGCGCGGGCTTGCGGCGCGGCTCAGCGGGCGGCGCGTGGAAGGGTTTCGCAGACGCGGAAAATATATCCTGGTGCGACTTTCGGGCGCGGAGAGCCTGCTTCTCCATCTCGGCATGTCGGGCAGGATCAACCTCACGAGCGGGGACGCTCCGCCCGGGCTTCACGAGCACCTGGTCATCGAGATGGAGGACGGATGCCGGGTCGGCTTCGTCGATCCGCGGCGGTTCGGGCTCGTCGATCTCCTGCCGACGGAAGAAGAAGAGAAAGACGAGCGGCTTGCGCGGCTGGGGCCCGAGCCGCTCGGGCCGGAATTCACCGCAAGCGCGCTCGGCGAGGCGCTGGCGGGACGGCGCACGCCGATCAAGGCGGCCCTGATGGACCAGGGGCTGGTGGCGGGGCTCGGCAATATCTATGCGACCGAGGCGCTGTTCCGGGCGGGGATCAGCCCGCGGCGGATCGCCGCCCATCTCGGGCCGCGGAGGGTCGCGCGGCTCCATGCGGCGATACGCGAAACGCTGGCCGAGGCGATCGCAGCCGGCGGGTCGAGCTTTTCCGACTATCTGCAGCCGGATGGCGAGCTTGGCTATTTCCAGCATGCCTGGCGCGTCTATGGCCGCGAGCGCTGCCCGGTATGCCCGGGTGCGGCCCTTTGCGGCGGCATCGCGCGGATCGTGCAGGGCGGGCGCAGCAGCTTCTATTGCCCGCGCTTGCAGCGCTAGCTAGAAGCGGCGCGCCGGAAGCGAAGGCGGTGAACGATGAGCGATGAGGCGGCGCAGCGTACCATCAAGATAGAGACGCACGGGAAGGCGGGGCTGATCCGGCTCGATCGGCCGGAGGCCCTGAATGCGCTTTCAGATACGCTGATGAGCGAGCTTGGCGAAGCCTTGCGCGCGTTCGATGCGGATCCCGCGATCGGCGCCATCGTCATCACCGGATCGGAGCGCGCGTTCGCCGCGGGCGCCGACATCCGCGAGATGAAGGACCGCAGCTTTCCGGATACTTTCCTCAATGATTTCATCGGCGCACGCTGGGAAGCTGTTCTCCGTGTGAGGAAGCCCGTGATCGCCGCGGTCGCTGGTTTCGCGCTCGGCGGCGGGTGCGAGCTTGCCATGATGTGCGACATCGTGCTGGCCGCCGATACCGCGCGCTTCGGCCAGCCGGAGATCAATCTCGGCATCATTCCCGGCGCCGGCGGAACGCAGAGGTTGGTACGCGCCGTCGGCAAGGCCAAGGCGATGGAGATGGTGCTGAGCGGCCGCATGCTCACGGCGGAAGAGGCGGAACGGGCGAACCTTGTCGCGCGCGTGGTGCCGGCGGCTGAGCTCATCGCCGAGGCGATCAAGCTCGCTCAGAAGATTGGGGGGCTCTCGCCGGTTGCGGTGGCGATGGCAAAGCGGGCGGTGAACGCTTCATTCGAAACGACTCTCGGCATGGGCGTCGCTTACGAGCGCCAGCTTTTCCTCTCGCTGTTCGGCACCGCGGACCAGCGCGAGGGGATGGCCGCGTTTCTCGAGAAGCGCGCGGCGCGCTTCGGGCAGGGTTGCCAAGGTTCGAAGGATCCGGATGGCGGATCAAGGGGTTGATGGGCGCGCGGCGTACCCGGATCGGTGCGGCGGGGGCTTGCTTGACTTGCCTGGGACCGCTCTCTAGAAAGGCTGCTTCGCGGACCACGGATCTTCGCGAGCTTTCGTTTCCAACATCGATCCCATGAACCGCTCCCGGTGGGGCGGTACGGAGCCAATCGCAATGGCCAATACTGCTTCCGCAAAGAAGCGCATCCGTCAGACCGAGCGCCGCACGGCAGCCAACCGCGCGCGCCGTGCGCGCGTGCGCACCTTCGTCAAGAAGGTCGAGGAGGCGATCGTGAGCGGCGGGCAGGACGAAGCTCGCGCCGCACTCAAGGCGGCGCAGCCGGAACTGCAGCGCGCCGCGACCAAGGGCGTATTGCACCGGAACCAGGTGGCGCGGAAGCTTTCGCGCCTCGCCGCCCGCATCAAGGGCATAGGCGCCGGCTGACAAGGCCGGTCTTCGGCAGCCAGAAAGCGAGACTTTCGGGAAGCGATTAAGCTTCCGGTGGCAACGCCAAAGAAACGTCTTCTTTTTCGAGCCGCTTAATGTTGCGTGATACAAAGAAATGGCCTTGTTCGTTACAGGGCTCGTCTTGTGGCATGCTTCATGAAATTGGCAGGTTATTTGGGTTCTTGTGCAAGTCAGGCAGATTTGAATTGCCTCTTCTTGCGAGTGCCGGTATGCCTTGTCACCTGTCCGCAACGTAGGGCGGACCCTTCCACATCGGCTCCGTTGGTCGCAACGGCGGGCAAGCAGGGGAGGCGGCGGAAAGCGAACTGCCGCTGGCGGGGGTGTCGGTGACGACAGGCGGCAGCGCAATGGAAATAGAGGCTCACAAGCAAGGGGCTCTGTGCGAGGCGGACCGTGCGAACGAACTGGCGTGCCAGTGGAATCGCATCCGCGAGCGGCTCCAGGTCGATGTCGGAGAAGCCGAATACCGCACCTGGCTCCGCCAGATGACGCTGGGCGCGGTGGACGGCGACGAAGTGACGGTGCATCTGCCGACGCGGTTCCTGCGCGACTGGGTGCGCAGTCATTACGGCGATCGCTTGAGCTCGCTCTGGCACGGCGAGGACCCTTCCATTCGCAGGGTCGATATCCGGATCGGCCGCGGACTATCCGCGGGAGGACTGGCCGAAAGCAGCCTGGCGGAAAGCGGGTTGGCACAAAGCCTGGCCGCGCCGCCGGCGCCCGCGAAGAGCGCCGGAGCGCTGGTGCAGGCGAACGGAACGCGGGCGGAGGAGAGGATGGAGGTGCGGGACCAGCTGGCCGTAACGCTCGAGCCGCGGTTCACCTTCCAGAGCTTCGTCGTCGGCAAGCCCAACGAATTCGCCTATGCCTGCGCGCGGCGGGTTGCCGAGCGGCCGGCCTCGCAGGGCTTCAACCCGCTCTTTCTCTATGGCGGCGTCGGCCTCGGCAAGACACATTTGATGCACGCGATCGGCTGGGAGCTCGACGGGCGGCGCGGCAAGCATCCGGCCGCGGTCATCTACATGTCGGCCGAACGCTTCATGTACCGCTTCATCGCCGCGATCCGCAACCAGTCCACCATCGAGTTCAAGGAGCAGCTGCGCAGCGTCGATGTCCTGATGGTCGACGACTTGCAGTTCCTGATCGGCAAGGACAACACGCAGGAAGAGTTTTTCCATACCTTCAATGCGCTGGTCGATGCGGGCAAGCAGATCGTCGTGTCGGCGGACAAGTCGCCCTCCGACCTTTCCGGGCTCGAGGACCGGCTCCGAACCCGTCTCGGTTGCGGAATGGTCGCCGATCTGCACGCGACCACCTTCGAGCTGCGCATCTCGATCCTCGAGGCCAAGGCCGCGGCGAGTGCCGCGAACGTGGCGCCGAAGGTTCTGGAGTTCCTCGCGCACCGCATCATCTCCAACGTGCGCGAGCTCGAGGGCGCGCTGAACCGGCTGATCGCGCACGCGAATCTGTTCGGCCGCGAGATCACGCTCGAGACGACTCAGGAGGTGCTGCACGACATCCTGCGCGCGCACGACCGGCGCATCACGATCGAGGAGATCCAGCGGAAAGTGGCCGAGCATTGGAACATCCGGCTGACCGACATGGCCTCCTCGCGCCGCGCGCGGGCCGTGGCGCGGCCGCGCCAGGTCGCGATGTATCTGGCGAAGCAGCTGACCAGCCGCAGCCTGCCCGAGATCGGAAGGCGGTTCGGCAACCGCGACCACACGACGGTGATGCACGCGGTGGCGCGGGTGGGCGAGCTGATGGAGCGCGACGCCGCCTTCGGCGAGCAGGTCGATCTGCTGCGGCGGATGCTGGAGGGGTAGCGCGTGATCGCTGAAGGCGGAACCGGGGCACCCCGCGGGGAGCCCGGCGCCGTAGGTCTCAATCACGCGAGAAAACAACGAGCTGGAGCGGGAGGAGTGCGCGGGAGCGAAGGCATCCCGCGCTAGCCGCCGGCCGATCCCCCTCCCCGGCTTCCTTGCGCCGCCCCGCCCACTTGCTAGAGTGCCGTGAGACTCGGGTGACGGGCGTCCGGCTGGGTCTGCCCGGACGGCGGTCCATCGCGTCAGGGTCCAAGGCAAAGCACGGCGGGCGCCTTCTGGGGACGAGAGCGACATGAGGTTTACCGTCGATCGCGCCACGATGCTCAAGGCGCTCGCCCATGTTCAGAGCGTGGTCGAGAAGCGCAACACGATCCCCATCCTCGCCAACCTCATGCTCGCGGTGCGCGAGGGACGGCTTTCCTTGACGGCGACCGACATGGAGATCGCCGTGGTCGAGGAGGTCGCCGCGACGACGAGCCAGGACGGCGCCACCACCGCGCCCGCGGTCACTCTCTACGAGATCGTGCGCCGGCTGCCCGAAGGGGCGGAGGTCGAGCTCGATCATCCGGGCGGGGACGCGCCGCTCAAGCTCAAGGCCGGGCGCTACACGACCAGCCTGATGGTGCTGCCGACGGAGGACTTCCCGGCGATGACGACGGGAAGCCTGCCCCACCATTTCGCCTTGGCGGCGAGCGCGCTCCGCACCCTGATCGACCGCACCCGCTTCGCGATTAGCATGGAGGAGACGCGCTATTACCTGAACGGCATCTATCTCCACGCGACCGAGAGCGAGGGCGTTCCGGTGCTGCGCGCGGTGGCGACCGACGGGCACCGGCTCGCGCGGGTGGAGGAGCCGCTGCCGGAGGGAGCGTCGGGCATGCCGGGCGTGATCGTGCCGCGCAAGACGGTGCTCGAGCTGCGCAAGCTCCTCGAGGAGACGAACGAGGCGGCGGAGATCGCGCTCTCGGACACGCGAATCCAGTTCCGCCTGGGCCCGGTGACGCTGACGAGCAAGCTCATCGACGGGACCTTCCCCGAATACGAGCGCGTGATCCCGCGCGACAACGACAAGGTGCTGAAGGTCGCCAAGCGCGACTTCTCGGACGCGGTGGCGCGCGTCGCGGCGATCTCCTCGGAGCGCTCGCGGCCGGTGAAGCTCAGCCTCTCGCGCGACCTGCTGGTGCTCTCGGCGATCAGCCCCGAGCAGGGCTCGGCCTCCGAGGAGCTGGACGACGATCGGGTGAAATACGATGCGAGCCCGCTCGAGATCGGCTTTCAGGCCCGCTATCTCAACGACATCACCGACCAGATCGAGGGCGACGTCGAGTTCCGTTTCGCCGACGGCACGGCGCCCACGGTGGTGCAGGACGCGGCGGATGCGAGCACGCTCTACGTGCTGATGCCGATCCGGGTCTGAACGGGCGGCGGCGGAGGGCGGCGCCGGCCCGCCTGGCGGGCGGGCGGCGGGAGAAAGGCCGGATGCCGGCGGCGCTCTCTCTCAGGCGGATCTCGCTCCGGGCCTTCCGCAATTACGCGGCGCTGACCTGGCAGCCGGGGGCGGCGATCTCGATCATTACGGGACCGAACGGAGCGGGGAAGACCAATCTGCTGGAGGCGGTCTCGCTGCTGGCGCCGGGGCGGGGGCTCAGGGGCGCGCGGCTCGGCGAGCTGGCGCGGCGGGGACCGGACGGGGACGGAAGGTGGGCGGTCGCCGGGCGGTTCGAGCATCCATGGCATGGCACGGTCGAGGTTGCGACGGGCACCCTTCCCGAAGGACCCACGGAGCGGCGGGTGTTCCGCCTCGATGGCGCGCCGGCGAGCCAGGCCGCGATCGCGGCAAGGGTGGCGATGGTGTGGCTGACGCCCGAGATGGCGCGCCTCTTTCAGGAGGGGCCGGCCGGGCGGAGACGGTTCCTCGACCGGCTCGTCTATGCGCTCGAGCCGGGGCATGCGCGCGAGCTTGCTTCCTATGAGACGGCGATGAGCGGGCGCAACCGGCTCCTGGCGCGGCCCGAGGCGGACACGGCGTGGCTCGCCGGGATCGAGGAATCGATGGCGCGGCATGCGGTGGCCGTGGCGGCTTCGCGGAGCGTGGTGCTCGCGCGGCTGGCGCGGATCCTGCCCGGGCGGGCGCCCGGGCTGCCGGTGGCGGAGCTTGCGCTCGCTTGCCCGATCGCCGAGCGGCTTGCGCGGATGCCGGCGCTGGCGGTGGAGGAGTGGCTGGCGCGCGCGCTCGGCGAGGCGCGCGCGGCGGACCGCGAGGCGGGCGGCGCCCTGCTCGGCGTGCACCGCAGCGATCTCGTGATCCGCGATGCGGCGAGCGGGGCGGCGGCGGTGCGGGCGAGCACGGGCCAGCAGAAGGGGCTGCTGCTCTCGGTCGTGCTCGCGCATGCCGCCCTGGTCGCGGAGCGGCGCGGGTTCGCGCCCCTCTTGCTGCTCGACGAGCCGGCGGTGCACCTCGACGCCGCGCGGCAGGCCGCGCTGGTTGCGATCCTAGCGGGCCATGAGGCGCAGATCCTGGTGAGCGGCACCGACGCCGAGCCGTTCCGGCCGCTCGGCGGGCGGGCGGAGCTGCTCAAGGTGGAGGACGGCCGGCTCGCCAGGTTGGAGCGGTTCGCCTAGAGTCCGGCACGCCGGCATTGGGGCGTAGCCAAGCGGTAAGGCAGCGGATTTTGATTCCGCCATACGGAGGTTCGAATCCTCCCGCCCCAGCCGGACATTCTCTGTCCATTCCGGGCACCCTCGGGACCCATGTGTACCCGGTGTGGGCGCATTGTGCAGCAGCAGGGCATGGGTTGCGGAATGATTCCGGACGCCAGCTCCCATGGAAGGGGCTGAGATGACAAGACGGCGAGCGCGCTGGCCGGCCGAGGCGGTGAGCTTGATCGTCTTCGCCTCTGTCATTGTGATCGAGACGCTGGCCGGGAGGATGCACCCTTGGTTCACTCCCGACAGCGCGGGGTATTTGGCGATCCGATCATGGCCCGCCTGTCTCGGCGGGCAGCGCATCCCGCTTTATGGCTGGTTCGTCAACGCCGTGTTCGGCATGACCGGCGGCTACGGGTTGATTCCCTGGCTACAGGCGGCGGCCTATGGAGCCGCGATGTTCTATTTTCTCCGCGGGCTGCCGGCAGATCTGTTCGGCCGCCGTGCGCGGCTTGCGCTCGGCCTCGCGCTTGCGTTGAGCAATGTGCTGCTGATCTGGATTTGCGCGCTGGTGCCGTGCCTGCTCGGGGTCGCGGCCCTGATCGCATCACTGACCGAAACGGTTGCGCTTGCCAGTCGCGGGCGAGCGTCCTTCGCGTTGCTGTTGCGCCTTGGCTTGTTCGAAGGGCTTGCCTTCCTGCTTTGGCCAGGGTTGTTGCCGACGATCGGAACCGGGGCGGTGCTGGTTTTCGTGCTGGCACGGCTGCACCGAAAGGGCCGGGGCATCCGGCGGGGGGCCTTGGCGCTGCTTGCAGGCGTTCTACCATTTCTCCTGGTGAGCTCGGTGCGACTTGCGACGGTCGGCGATTTCAACATCGTCTCCTTCGGCGGTTTCCAGATGTCGGGGATGGCTGCACTGATGCTGAGCCCCGGAGTGATCGAGCGGCTGCCCGCCGCCGAGCGCCCGCTCGCCACCGCGATCCTTGCTGGGCGCCGGCGGCTCGAAGCCTCCGGGCAGGCGATTGCAACGCCCAGGAACTCGACCGGCAAGCGCTCGCTGCTCTCTGAAGAAATCGGTTACTTCGGGATTCTGGCGCGCACGCACGACGATGTTCTCTACCACGCGGTGGCGCCGCAACAGGAGGCGGGCGAGAGCTGGGTCGCGTTCAATCGACGCCTGATGCGCTTCGCACTGAGCACGGTTCGCGCCGATAGGCTCATCTATATCGGCTGGGTGGTTGGGGCCGCTGTGCGCATGGCCGGCCATATGTCGATCACCGACCCGGCATTCCTGGTCCCGATGCTTATGCTGTGCGTGATCCTTGGGTTCCGCGGCTATCGTTCGCCGGAGCCGGCGGAGGACCCGTCGGCGCTGATCGCTGTTGTTCTCTGGACGACCGCAGGGGCGCTCGCTCTCTCGGTGCTCGTGACCTATCCCGCGTTGCGCTATATCGACGTCGCCAGCATCGTGCTTCCGGCGCTGCCCATCTACGGCCTGCTCGGACAGTTGGCCGTTCGGCCGGTCGGACCATCCCAAGTGTCAGCTTTCATGGAGAGCTGATCGACGAAATTGCCGGCGCGATCGAACGCATGCGCGGCGAGATCCGCCGCAGCCGCGGCCCGGCGCTTGTCCCGGCTTAAGATTTCGTTTCCATGATCGATTGCGCGGCTTGCGGCCGCGGAGAAACGGGGCGTCGCGTGCCGGCGGTGCGGCGACCCTTGGGGCGCGAGCCGTCGAGAAAGACGGAGACCGCCGTGCGGACCCAGCGCGCGGGGCGGACGGAGGCGGCGCTCTTGCGCTCGAGCAGGCCGGCGAGGACGGGCGCGTTCAGGATCATGCCCACCAGGAGGTCGGCGGCGAGCGCGGGATCCGCGACCTCGAGCGCGCCGCCCGCCGCCTCGGCCGCGATGATCCCGGCCAGGCGGTTGTGCGCGCTCTCCGCCGCCAATTGGTCGACCAGGGAGGCGAGCTGCGGGAAGCGGTGGGCCTCGGCGACCAGCACCCGATGCAAGGAAAGCACGTCGGGCGCGAGCGCGAGCGCCAAGAGGCGCTTGCCGAAATCGAGCAGCCGCTCGTCCACCGTGGCACCCACGCACTCCCCGCTCACCCAGGCGCGGCGGCGTTCGACCACCCGCTCGGCCATGGCGGAGAAGAGGCCGGCCTTGTCGCCGAACTTCGCATAGATCGTGCGCTTCGTGGCACCGGCCTCGGACGCGACCTGCTCGAGCGAGGTCGCGCTGTAGCCCTGGGCGAGGAACAGCGTCTCGGCGGCATCGAGCAGCAGCGCCGGGAGCCGCGCGGCGATCACCGCGGAGGGCCGCCCGCTCCTGCGCGGCCGTGCCCGCAAACCCGTCTCAGCGTTCATCTCGGCGGACCATGGCCGGACATTCATCCCTGCGCCGCCGGGGCGGCGCTTGCCCAGAATAACACCGATGAGTATCATACGCGATTGCGCAAGACAGCGGGACGACCATGAGGAGAGGAATCCGCCGCGGGTTGAGCGGCGCCGGCCTCGTGCTCGCCGCCCTCCTCGCTACGCTTGACGTGCCGGCGGCCGCGGCAGGGGCTCAGGCGCCGCTGCCCGCGGTCACGGTGGCGCCGGTCGCGGTGAAGAACGTGGCACCCGTGCAGAGCTATATCGGCCGTGTCGTCGCGATCCAGACCGTGAAGATCGTGCCGCGGGTGACCGCCTTCATCGTGAGCGTGCCGGTGCAGCAGGGGAGCGACGTGAAGGCGGGCCAGCTCCTCTTTCAGCTCCAGGACGCGCAGTACAAGGCCGCGGTGCAGTCGGCCCGGGCTCAGCTCACCTCGGCCCAGGCGGCGCTCATCGAGGCCCAGCTCGCCTATCAGCGGGCCGTGCGGCTGAACACGCAGGGCTTCGAGGCGCAATCCAGCCTCGACCAGGCGGCCGCAACCTACAAGCAGGACCAGGCCGCGGTGCTCGCCGCCGAGGCGAGCCTCGAACAGGCGGGGCTCAATCTCGGCTACTGCACCATCACTTCGCCGATCGCCGGGCGGATCGGCGCCGTCGCGCTGACCAAGGGCAACCTCGTCACCCCGAGCACGGGGGCGCTGGCGACGGTGAACCAGCTCGACCCGATCCGCGTCGTCTTCTCGATCCCCGAGCGCACGATCGTCGCCGCCGAGCAGAAGATGGGCGCCTCGCAGCGCAAGATCATCGCGAGCCTCGCGGTGAGGCTGACGCTCCCGGACGGATCACGCTATCCTGAAGCGGGCCGCATCGCGTTCCAGAGCAACGAGGTCGATCCGGCGACGGGGACGGTCAGCGTCTATGCCGATTTTCCCAACCCGATCGGGCTTTTGCTGCCGGGCGCCTACGTCACGATCGAGCTTCGGCCCGCCAAGCCGGAGGAGCGGCCGCTGGTGCCCGCCGAGGCCGTGCAGACCGACGCGAGCGGAGACTTCGTCCTGCTGGTCGGGCCGGATCACAAGGTCGCGGAGCAGCCGGTCACGCTGGGCGCGCAGATCGGGCAGAGCTTCATCGTCGAGAAGGGACTTTCGGGCGGCCAGTCCGTCATCATCGCCGGCGTGCAGAAGGTGAAGCCCGGCGAGATGGTCGATCCCGTGTCCACCTCTCCGGCTCCCGCCGCGGCGGGCGCGCCCGGCGTGCGCGGATAGAGCGGCCGGACCGCGCGCCTTGCTCTCCGGCTTCTTCATCCACCGGCCGAACTTCGCCATCGTCATCGCGGTGGTGATCACGCTGGCCGGCCTGCTCGCGCTCTCTGTCATTCCGGTTGCGCAATATCCGAACATCACGCCGCCGCAGGTGATCGTCCAGGCCACCTATCCCGGCGCGAGCGCGGCGACGATCGCCACGACCGTCGCGGAGCCGATCGAGGAGCAGGTCAACGGCGTGCCGGGCGAGCTTTACATGCAGAGCACGAGCTCGAGCTCGGGCACCTACCACCTCACGATCACCTTCGCGATCGGCACCGACCCGAACATCGACCAGGTCAATGTCCAGAACCGTGTCCAGCTCGCCGAGTCCCAGCTGCCGACGGAGGTCGAGCAGGAGGGGCTGACGCTCCGGGCGGCCTCCAGCGATTTCGTGCTCGCCGTCAATCTCTACTCGCCCGACAAGAGGTTCGGCCAGGTCTTCATCTCCAATTACGCGTACATGCATCTCCAGCAGGAGATCGCGCGCATCCCGGGCGTCGGCAACACCACTATCTTCGGCGAGCGCGAGTATGCGATGCGGGTCTGGCTCAACCCGATCCGGATGACGGCGCTCGGGATCACCGCGAGCGACGTGGTGAAGGCGATCCAGGCGCAGAACATCCAGGTCGCGGCGGGGCAGATCGGCATGCCGCCGGTGACCGGCCCGCAGCAGCAGCAGCTCACCGTGCTGGCGCCGGGCCAGCTTTCCAACGTGAAGCAATTCGAGAACATCATCGTGCGGGCCAACCAGAATGGCGGGCTGGTGCGGATCTCCGATATCGGCAAGGTGGAGCTTGCCGCTCAATCATACACCAACTCGGCCTCCCTCGACGGGGTGCCCTCGGCGACGCTTGCGGTCTTCCAGGCTCCGAACGCCAATGCGCTGGCGGTGTCCAGCGCCGTCGAGCAGAGGATGCGCACGCTCGCCGCTCAGTTCCCCACGGGCCTCGAATACAAGATCGTCTATAACGCGACGAAGTTCGTCAGCGCCGATATCGTCGAGATCGTGCGCACGCTCGCCATCACCCTCCTCCTGGTGGTGGGCGTCGTCTACGTCTTCCTCCAGGACTGGCGCGCCACCCTGATCCCGACGATCGCGATCCCGGTCTCGCTGATCGGCGTCTTCGCGGTCCTCTATCTGCTCGGCTACTCCGCCAATACCGTCGATCTCTTCGCGATCGTGCTCGCGGTGACGCTCGTCGTGGACGATGCGATCGTGGTGGTCGAGAACGTGAGCCGGCATCTCGAGGAGCACCCCGAGCGCTCGCTCGCGGAGACCACCGAAGAGGCGATGCGGGAGATCACCGGCCCGGTGGTCGCGACCACGCTCGTGCTGGTGGCGGTCTTCGCGCCCGTGGGCTTCATCGCCGGCGTGACAGGGGCGCTCTACCGGCAGTTCGCCGTGACGATCTCGGTCTCGGTCGTGATCTCGGCGATCAACGCGCTGACGCTGAGCCCTGCCCTCTGCGCGCTCATTCTGCGCCCGCCGGGCAAGACGCGGTTCGTGGGCTTCCGCTGGTTCAACCGCGGCTTCCGATCGGTCCGCGACGGCTACGGGCACGCCGTGCGCTTCTTCTCGCGCCGCCTGGCGCTGGCGATCGGGGGCATTCTCGTGACCTTCGTCGCGGCGTACTTCGTTCTCGGCGTCACGCCGTCCGCGTTCCTGCCGACCGAGGACCAGGGCTACTTCTTCATCAACGTGCAGATGCCCAACGGCGCCTCGCTCGAACGCACGCAGACGGTCCTGCATCAGGTCGGCACGATGCTGCAGGGGACGCCGGGAGTGGCCCATACGATCGAGCTCGGCGGCTTCAGCCTGGTGACAGGCGCGGAGGAGCCGAACGCCGGCAGCGTCATCGCGATCATGAAGCCATGGGACGAGCGCGACGCCGCCCAATCGGTGAGCGCCGTGATCGCCCGCTTGCAGCCGCGGTTCGACGCGATGCCGGCCGCCGAGATCAACAGCTTCAACCCGCCCTCGATCCACGGGATCAGCAACACCGGCGGCGTCAACTTCGTGCTCGAGGCACGCGCCGGCCAATCCTATCAGGAGCTCGCTGCAGTCGCGCGGGCACTGATCTTCGCTGCCAACCAGAGCCCCGATCTGCACTCGGTCTTCACCGCCTTCTCGGCCTCCGTGCCGCAGATCATGGTGCATGTGGATACCGAGCAGGCGGCGCTGATGGGCGTGACGCCGGCCGCGATCTACCAGGCGCTCCAGGCCAACCTGGGCGGCCAGTTCGTCAACGACTTCAACTACCAGAATTTCGTCTTCCAGGTGATCGTGCAGGACGAGCCGCAGTTCCGGAGCGAGGTCGCCGATATCGGCAAGCTCTACGTGCAGAGCGCGAGCGGCGCGATGGTCCCGCTCAGCAGCCTGGTCCGGATTGCGACGATCCAGGGCGCAGACGTCCTCAACCTCTACAACCTCTATCCGGCGGTGCTGGTGAACGGCGCGCCCGCGCCGGGCAAGAGCAGCGGCGAGGCGATCGCGGCGATGGAGCAGGTCGCTGAGGGGCACCTGCCGCACGGCTTCGGCTATGACTGGACGGCGATGTCCTATCAGGAGCTTGCGGCCGCCGGGCAGGAATCCTCGGCCTTCGTCTTCGCCCTCATCTTCTCCTACCTGTTCCTCGTCGCGCTCTACGAGAGCTGGACCTTGCCGCTCTCGGTGATGCTGCCGGTCTCCTTCGCGCTCTTGGGCGGGCTGCTGGCGCTCAAGCCACGGGACATGGCGCTCGACGTCTACGGCCAGATCGGGCTCGTGCTGCTGATCGGGCTCGCGGCGAAGAACGCCATCCTGATCGTGGAGTTCGCCAAGGACCGGCTGGAACGCGGCGGCGCCACCGTGCGCCAGGCCGCCGAGGACGGTGCGCGCACGCGATACCGCCCGGTGATGATGACCGCGCTCGCCTTCATCTTCGGCGTCCTGCCGCTGGTGTTCGCAACCGGCGCGGGCGCCGGCGCGCGCCAATCGATCGGCACCACGGTGTTCGGCGGCATGCTGCTCGCAAGCATCATCGGCGTGATCTTCGTGCCCGCGCTCTTCGTTGCCTTCGAGCTGATGAGGGAAGCCGTGCTGCGGCGGATGCGCGGCCGGGTTCACCACCCGGCGGAGTAGAAGGCGCTGCTCCGCGGCGGCGGGCCTGCCCGCCCCGTGAAGGAGTTCGCCCAGAGCGGGATGCGTTCGCTCCGGCTCTCGCATCCCGCTCTAGGTCTTTGTTTTCCCGCGTGATCGAACGCCTTCGGTGCCGGGGTCCCCGCGAACGAGTTCGCGGGGTGCGCCGCCGGGGTCCCCGCGAACGAGTTCGCGGGGTGCCCCGATTCAACCTTCCGCGATCCCGCTTAGAGCGGGATGCGTTCGCTCGATCGCGCCGGGGGGACGGGCTGCCCTGCCTCGTATCAAGAGCACGATCGGCTCCGTCCGACACGCTCCCGAGGCGAGGTCAGTCATGCACACGTACCGCCTGTTCCGGCATCCGTTTCTCCTGGTCATCGTGGCGGGCGTCGCCATCGAGATCGCCTGGTATCTGCTGACTTGGCGGCGCTCCTATCCCTGGCGCGAAGCGCTGGCCAGTCTCGGTGTGTTCGTCCTGAGAATCCCGGCGAAGCTTGTCCATCTCCTCGTTGTGGTACCGGTTGCCTATTTCGTCTGGGCGCACCGCGTCGCGACCGTCCCGCTCGATACGTGGTGGGGCCTCGCGCTGCTCTTTCTGGGCGAGGAGTTCACCTATTACTGGTTTCACCGCGGCAGTCATGAAATCCGCTGGCTCTGGGCCTCGCACGTCACGCACCACACGCCCGAGCAAATCCATCTCGGCAGCGCGTTTCGTCTCGGCGGGACGGACGTCCTGTCGGGAGGCTGGCTCTATCACATGCCGCTCATCCTGCTCGGCTTCAATCCATTGGCGGTAGGCGGCATGCTCGCGCTCAACCTCCACTATCAGTTCTGGATCCATACCGACGTCATCGGCCGGCTCGGACCACTGGAGTGGGTGTTCAACACGCCGTCGCACCACCGTGTCCATCACGCCTCGAACGCCGAGTATCTCGACCGGAACTATGGTGGGATCGTCATCATCTGGGACCGGCTGTTCGGCACCTTCGCCCGCGAGGAGCCGGAAACGCCGATCGTCTATGGCCTGGTGCACCCGATCGGCAGCCTCAACCCGCTCCGGATCATGTTCCATGAATGGGGCGCCATCGCGGGCGATACATTTCGCGCCAATTCCTGGCGGGAGCGCGTGAACGTTCTGTTCGGCCGGCCCGGCGGCAGCTCAAGCGGCCCGGCGGCTGCTGATCCTTCCGAAGCCCTGGCCACCCCGGCCGAATGAGCCGGCCACCGCGGAGCCGGCCCCTCCGCAAGCCGCACCGCCCGGGGGAAATCGGCTGATGCGCCGTATCATGGCCGGGAATGCAGAGGGCAAGGACAGCGCTCGTGGAGTGCGGATCGACAGCCACCGTGGCCGTTCGGGTTTCATGGCCTACGTTCGTTCGGAGCCCGCCGTGGCGGGCGGGGTTCCGCGTGCCCGGGTCCTGCATGCATAGTCCGCGTGCCTATGGGATTGCGTCGGACGCCGAGCTCATGTCCTGGTCCGCGGGCGGTGACCGCCGAGCCTTCGACGAAATCGTGACGCGTCATGGGCCCTTTGCCCTGCGGGTGGCGGCGCGGCTGCTTCCCGATGCCGCGCTGGCCGAGGATGTCGTTCAGGAAGCGCTGGTCCAGGTGTGGTCTGCCGCACGGCGTTTCGATCCGCAGCGGGGGCGTTTCACCACGTGGCTTTACCGCGTCGTGGTCAATCGCTGCATCAGCGAGCGCCGGCGGCGTCAGCCCGGGCCGCTTCCGGAAGACTTCGATGCCGCGGACTGCGCGGCCGGCCCGTACGAAGCGGTGGAGGTCAACGAACGTCATGCTGTCCTGGCAGCGGCCCTCGAGGCGTTGCCCGTTCACCAGCGTGCGGCGGTCACCCTGGTCTATGATGAGGGCTTATCCGGCGCGGAGGCGGCGCGGATTCTCGGCCTGTCAGCCAAGGCGGTCGAGCGGCTTCTGGCGCGCGCCCGCCAAAGCCTGCGAGACCGGCTGGAGCCGGAGCGCGCCCGGAAGGAGAGTTGAGTCATGCTGACCCTCAAGCGATTCAGGGAGCTGGCTGAGAGCTACGGTGGCAGCTTGCGGCGCTGGCCCGAGGAGCTGCGCGGCGAGGCCCAGGACCTCCTGCAAGTCTCGGCGGACGCGCGGGCTGTTCTCGATTTGGCACGAGCTCTGGACTTGGATATCGAGAACGCAGGCGCTGTCGATGACGCCAGGCGCCGGCGCTCCGGTGATGAGAATACGGCGCTCGCCCGCCTGCGAGCAGGGGTTGCAGCGCGAATTGCCGCACCGTTGCCACTTCGCCACGGGGCCGGCTCCCGGCTGGCAGACGGCCATCGATGGCTGCGCATTCTCCGGCTGCCAATCGCACGAATGGCCGCGGCGTGCGCTTGCGCCGTCGCGGTGGGACTTGTGACCGGCTCCCTCTCTGTCTCGGGGCCAGCATCGGACGGTGCGCTGACAGCGCTCCTCCAGCCGGCACCGCTGCATTTCCTCGCGGATTAGCCTGCCAATGACCGCCAGCTTGAACCGATCGCGGCCGCCGTGGTGGCGGGTGCTATTGCCTGCCTCCATTGTCCTCAATCTGTTTCTGGTTGCCGTCATCGGGAGCCATGTCTGGCAAGTCCATCGGAGCGAGAGGGCCGGCGAGCTGCCCTTGGCGCGCGCGCTCCAGCGAGCGGAAGCCATCCTCCCGCCAAAGGATGCAGCAAGATTCGGTGCGGTCATGCGCCATGACGCGCCACAGTTCGTGGAGGCCGCTCGGCATCTGGACGCGGCGCGCGAGAGGCTGCGGAATGCGATCACCGCCGACCATTTCAATAAAACGGAGGTGTCGCAGGCATTCGCGGCATGGCAAGCGGCATACAACAACTTCCTGGACGATATCGCGGACCCGCTCACGGAAGCGCTGTCCCAGGTCTCGCCGGAAGGGCGGCGCAAGCTTGTCGCGGCGCGAGAGGCGGCAAGGGCGCCGGCGGCGCAGCCGTGACGCAGTATCCGTCGCTTACCCATGATTCCGACCGGAGGCCACTTTTGGACCGCCGGCGCATTGTTATCGGCATGGGTGCCGGTCTGATAACCCTTGCGACTGCGTGGACCGCGCCCCCTGCCCGACTGACCAGCCTTCCCGCCAACCTGCAAGCCGCGCTTTATGCCTTGCCGCCGGTCATCATGGACGTGACCCGCGAGGAGGCCCTCTCGCGGCCCTGCGCGATGCCCAACCGGTTTTTCAATATACCCATCGTCGCGAACGCTTCGTTCCGAACAGTGGTGCGGCCCAACGTCGATACTCTGTATTCGGCGGCGTGGCTGGATTTGAGCGCCGAGCCGGCGGTGATGACCTTGCCCCCGAGCATTGGCCGGTTCTACATGATCCAGTGCATGGATGCGTGGACGAATAACATCGCGGACCCCGGCGTTCGCAGCTTGGGAAACAACCGTGCGCAATTCGAAATCATCGGCCCCGGTTGGCACGGTGAGCCCCTGCCGGGCATTGAAGTCATCGGGCTCCCACACGGATGGTTTGGGTTCTTGCCCGGGTCTTCGTGCGCAACGATGCGGATCTCCTCGGGGCGCGGGAATATCAGAGCCGATCGGACATACGGCCGCTCAACCGGCTGAACGATCCGGCCTTTCATTCCACTTATCCCATTCCCGGAAAGTGGAAGCCTGATCCCATCATGATGGAGGTCCTGAAGGACATGGGGCCGGCGGGCTTCTTCGAGCGCTTTATGGCATTGACCGTGGCAAACCCTCCTGCCCTTCAGGACGCGCCGTTCATCAAAACCGTGCTCGCACCGCTCGGAATGACGCCAGGTCGGCCCCACGCGTGGGCGAGCATCTCCCCTTCGAATCGACAGGCCCTGGCCACGGGGCTCGAGGATGTGTTGCATGCGTTGAGCAGCCGCCTTGCCATCCGGCGGCGACATCGGCGCGGGGTGGAGCGCCACCGGCGAAAGCGTTCTGGTCGATCACGCTCTATGACGACCAGGGGTATCTCATCGCGAGCCCTCTCAACCGCTATGCAATCCGGCCCGGCGAGGGCCTCGCCCATGAGCCGGATGGAACGGTGGTGATCTATCTGCAGCGCGTGGGCCGGAGCGGGCTATCCTCCAAGGTCTCCTGCAAGCACCGCCAAATCACGTTCGAGCCACGCGGTGGTTGCCACGAACGCGGCGGCTTGTAGCCAGGCGAGCTGCTCGGCCACCGTGCTCGGCTTGTCGTACACGCCGTCGATGGGCGTGACCACGTCACTCGGATCATCCGGGACGATGACATCCCCGAGCACGAACCGTCCTCCCGCACGCAGGACCTGGGCGACCCGGCGGAACAGGTCGGCCTTGCCCGCAGCTTCCAGGTGGTGGACGGCCAGCGCCGACACCACGAGGTCGAACGGCCCGGGAGGCAGCGGGTCCTGGAGCCGGGCCACACGCAAGTCGGCCTCGGCAGGCAGGATAAGGCGGGCCGCGGCCAGCATCTCGCCGCTCTCGTCGATGCCCACCAGCCGAGCGCGGGGATGGACATCGAGGATTCGTCTGGCGGTAACGCCGGAGCCGGTACCGAGGTCGAGAATTCGCTGCACGCCCTCGCGGGCCGCGGCCGCGGCGACCTCTTCCTGGAGGCGAGGATATAACGGCACCTCCTTCGCCATCAGCGCTTCGTAGGTGGCGGGATCGAAGTGGTACTGCGACATGGCTTGACCCTCAGCCAGGCTCATATCGTCCTCCCCTATCGGAATTGTATCTCCTTCCTTCGATTGAAGAGGACTTGCATCCTCCAGATGGGTGCGGATGTCATGCGGGGACTCCGACGAGCGTCACCAGCTCCAGCCTTCGCCGGAAGGACGGCTTCGCGACAAGCCTATTCGGCCGCGGCGCGGGCGCGAACGGCGCTCGGAAGGGTGAGCGAGAAGAGCGTGGTGCGCTCCAGATCGTCCTCGAACCAGGCGGAGATCGCGGCTTCGCGCGGGCCGATATAGGCGGGGGTATCGTTCTCGAGGCGCATCGGAACGTCGTGGCCGGGGACGAGCAGCGTGCCGGGGCGGGCGCGCCAATGCTCCCAGATCTTCTCCATCGAGCGGCGGCTTTCGGCCTGATCGTAGGTCATGTCCGCGGTGAGCGAGAGAAGCTCGGCGCGGTTCTTGGCGCAATCGCCGGTGAAGAGAATTTGGCGCTCCGGCGTGGAAAGAATGAAGAAGAGATGGCCGGGCGTGTGACCGGGGGCAATACCGGCGGTCATGCCGGGAAGGATCGTCTCGCCCGGAGCGATGCGGCGGGTGCGCGGAGCTTGGGCAAGCTCGCGCACATAGAGCTCGGGCACCGTGTTGTGGCCCCAGGGCTGTGCGGTGGCCCAGGCGAGCTCGTCGGCGCCGATCCAGGTCGTCGCGTTCGGGAACATCACCCAGTTGACCGAATGATCCCAGTGCGAGTGGGTGAGGATGACATCGGTGACCTGATCGAGCGAGAGGCCGCGCGCGGCGAGCCGCTCGCGGATCGGGCCGCGCTGGCTGAAGGAGCCGACATCGATCAGCGCGACACGGCCCTCGCCGCGCAGGAGCGCGATCGTGCTCCAGCCGAGGCCGCCATGGCAGACGGATTTTCCGGGATAGCCCTGGACGACGATGTCGAGCTCATAGGAAAAGTTCTGCATCTTTTTCCTCCATCAGCGCGGCAGGTGGAGCAGCGGAAAGGCGCTGAACACGTGCGGATCGGTGACGCGGGGTGCCGCATGGACGGAGGAGCGGTCGAGCCCGGCGAGGCTGGTGAGGCCGAGGAGGGCCAGGCACTCGATCATCTCGATCTCGAGGAGCTCGAGCACGCGGAGCACGCCCGCCTCGCCGGCCGCGGCGAGGCCGTAGCAATAGAGCCGGCCGATGCCGACCGCCTCCGCGCCGAGTGCGAGGGCCTTGACGATGTCGCTGCCGCGGGAGAAGCCGCCATCGACGAAGATGCGCGCGCGGCCGGCGACGGCGGCGACGATTTCGGGCAGCACGTCGAGCGTGCCGCGCCCATGGTCGAGCTGGCGGCCGCCATGGTTCGAGACATAGATCACGTCCACGCCGTGCTCGCAGGCGATCAAGGCGTCCTCTTGCGTCGCGATGCCCTTGATGATGAGCGGTAGCGAATGGTTATCCTTGAAGCGCTTGATCTCGTCCCACGCGAGCGCGGCCTGGAAATGCATCCCCGCCCCGCCGCGCCGCCAGGGCTTGGCGAAACGCTTGGTGATGTCGCGCTCGCGGCGCGAATAGACCGCGGAATCGACCGTGTAGCAAAAGGCCTCGTAGCCGCCGGCGACGGCGCGGCGGATGAAATCGTCCGCGAAGGATTCGTCGCCGCGCTTGTAGAGCTGGAAGAAGCGGCGTGCCGGGGCGGCCTCGGCGGTTGCCTCGAGGCCGGGCTGCGTGACCGAGCTCACCATGATCGGCACGCCGAACATCGCCGCGGCGCGCGCGGCGGTGGCGGCGCCGCCGGCGTCGAAGGATTCGAGCGAGCCCACGGGGGAGAGAAAGACCGGGAGGCGCGCGAGCGTGCCGAGGATGGGGCCGGCGGCATCGACGCGCGAGACATCGCGCAAGACGCGCGGGCGAAAGGCGATTGAATCGAGCGCGGCACGATTGCGGCGCATCGTGGTCTCGGTTTCCGCCGCCCCCGTGAGATAGTCCCACGAATGATCGGGGAGCTTGGCGCGCGCCGCCGCCACCAGCTCGTGCAGGCATTGGTACTCGCCGCCGATCGCGTCGAGCTTCGCGATATCGACCATCTTAGTCCCCCGGCCCTCCCCTTCTATCCCGAAATTATGCGTTCCCCGCGATCGGCGGCGGAACATGGACCTTGATCGGCGGCGGCGCGCGGTCCCAGCGCTCCACCTCGACCAGGCAGCTGTGCGCGGACGGGCCCTGGCCGAGACGGGACGTGCCGACATCCTGGGTGAGCACGTTGGGATTGCCGTGCACGCAGAGGCTGCCCGGCTTGCCGGGCTCGAGCGGATCGAACCAGGCGCCGGTCGGCAGCATCACGACGCCGCGCAGCACATCGAGGGTGAGCGCGAGGCCGGCGAGGCAGGCGCCGCGATCGTTGAAGACGCGGACGATCTCGCCGGCGGCGAGCCCGCGCGCCTCCGCGTCCGCCTCGTGCATGAAAATCGGCTCGCGGCCGGCGATCTTGCTCGCGAGGCTCACCGCGCCCTGGTCCATCTGGCTGTGCAGCCGGGTCGCCGGCTGGACCGAGACGAGATGGAGCGGGAAACGCTCAGCACGCGGGGCGCCGAGATATTCGCGCGGCTCCTTCCAGACCGGATGGCCGGGACAATCGTCGTAGCCGAAGCGGTCGATCGTTTCGGAGAAGATCTCGATGCGCCCGGAAGGCGTGTTGAGAGGATGGGCGGCGGGATCGCGGGCGAAATCGAAGAACGGCGCGGCGGGCGCGGCAGGCGGGGGAATTTCGACGAAGCCCGCTTCCCAGAAATGGTCGAAATCGGCGATCTCGATTCCCATGCGCGCCGCGGCCGCGCGCGTGCGCTCGTACATCACGCGGAGCCAGGTCGCGGCGTCGCGCTGCTCGGTGAAGCGGTCGCGCACGCCCAGAACATCGGCGATGTCGGCGAAAACCGAGAAATCGTCGCGCGCCTCGCCGAGCGGGGCGATCGCCCGGTGCATCGCGAAAATGTAGCGGTCCCGCGCGCTCGAGCCGATATCGTCGCGCTCGAGCGTGGTGGTTGCGGGCAGGACGATGTCGGCGTGGCGGGCGAGCGAGGTCCACCAGGGCTCGTGGACGACGATCGTCTCGGGCTTCGCCCAGGCGCGGAGCAGGCGGTTGAGGTCCTGATGATGGTGGAACGGATTGCCGCCCGCCCAATAGATGAGCCGCGCATCCGGATAGCGGAGACGGCTTCCGTTGTAGTCGTACTCCCCGCCCGGGTTCTCGAGCATCTCGGTGAGGCGGGCGACGGGAATGACGCTCGCCGCCGGGTTGCGGAGCCCGGGAAGAGCGACCGAGGGGACCTCGGTGCGGGGGGTTCCCATGCCGGCGATGCTGCCGTGGCCGAAGCCAAAGCCCTGGCCCGGCTTGCCGATGCCGCCGAGCATTGCCGCGAGGGCGACGAGCATCCAGAAGGGCTGCTCCCCATACTCGGCGCGCTGAAGCGCCCAGGTGGCGGTGAGCGCGGTGGGGAGGCGGGCGCAATCGCGGGCGAGGGCGGCGATGATTTCGGGCGCGATGCCGGTGATCGGCGCGGCCCAGGCGGGGGTTTTCGCGACCCCGTCCGCCTCGCCCTTCACGTAAGGCTCGAGGCGCGCGAAGCCCACCGTGCAGCGGGCGAGGAAATCGCGATCGGCGAGGCCCTCGGCGAGCAGCACATGCGCCATCGCGAGCATCAGCGCGGTGTCGGTGCAGGGACGAATGGGCAGCCATTCTCCGGGCCCGTCGCCGCGCACCGGCGAGACGCTGACGAGCCGCACGCCGGCGGCGACGGCAGCATCGGCCGAGCGGCGCATCAGATGCTCGGCCCCGCCGCCCGAATGCACCTGGTCGTTGCCGTAGCGCATGCCGCCGAAACAGACCATGAGCCGGGCATGGCGCGCGATCTCGCCCCATTCGATGACCGGGCCCCAGATGCACGCGCCGTCGCCGACGATGCGCGGCATCAGCGTCATGCCGGCGGCATAGGAGTAGTTGGTGAGCTGGCCGGTGTAGCCGCCGGCGGCCGAGAGCATGCGATGGAGCTGCTGGCGCGCATGATGGAAGCGCCCGGCGGAGGACCAGCCATAGCTGCCGCCGAAGATGCTGGCGGGGCCGTGCGCGTCGCGCACGCGGGCGATCTCGCCGGCGACGAGGGCGAT
>DATJTV010000136.1:0-3370 GCA_035503055.1 Acetobacteraceae bacterium | reverse complement strand
CCGGTGAGGATGCCGGTGCGGACCGCGGGCGAGACCGTCAGTCGCTCGAGAGTCTCGATGAAGAGGAAACCCATGACGAACGCGCCCAGCACATTGATGCTGAGCGTCGCATACGGGAAATCGCGGCCATAAACCGCCTGCACGAGGTTGGTCATGGCGTAACGGGCCCAGCAGCCGAGCGTGCCGCCGATGGCGATCGCGATATAGGTCCACATTCGGAGGCATCGTCCTAAAGCAGGGTGAGAACGAGGATGACGACGAGAAGAAGACCGATCAGAGCGAGATAGAAGTTGAGGTTGCCCGACTGCAGCGCGCGCAGTTTTCGGGCGAGGAAGACGACCGTTCGTTCGATCGGGGCGAAGAGGAGGGGGCCGAATACCGGGGCCACGTCGTGGGTGAATTCGAGCCGGGTGACGAAGTAGCGGCGGGCGCGGGTTTCGCGCTCGGTTTCCTCCACCGGGCGGTAGATGAAGCTCAGGAAGGTCCTGAGCGCGTTGGAGAAGGTGAGGGACGTGGTGGCCGCCGCGACCGGGTCCTGGGCAAGCCCGCCGTACCACACCGGCACGCGGCGCGCGCTGAAGCCGCGCGAGAGGAGCAGGGCGGCGGCCGGAATGAGCGCGAGCAGCGGACCGGCGATCACCAGCATCGTGGGCGAGATGAACGCGAATTTCGCCGTGAGCGGCACGAGCAGCAAGCCGTCATGCATGGCGGCCGCCGCGGGGCTCGCGAACTCTGCCAGCGTCGCCCAGTTGAGGGCGGGCAGCCAGGCGGGCATCCCGACGGCGAGCACCAGCACGCCGACACCGAGGAGTGCGGTGGAAACGGCCACCGGGCTCGGGACGGTGGTGCGCGCATGGTTGCCGTGGCCGAGGATGCCGATGCCGAAGAGCTTGATGAAGGTGGCGAAGGCGACGGCCGCGGTCAGCGCCAAGCCGGCGCCCGCAAGCGCCAGGGCCAGACGCGGGGCGAGGCCGGTCAGATGAAAGCCCTGGAAAACGGTCTGGAAGACGAACCATTCGGAGACGAACCCGGCCTGCGGCGGCATCGCCGCGAGGCTCATCGCGCAGAAGAGAGCGCCGACGGCGAAGATCCAGGACGCGCGGCGGGCGAGGTTCGCGTGGCGGATGGCATAGGTGCCGGTGGCGCGCGCGGCGCCGTCCGCAGCGAGGAAGAGGCCGCCCTTGGCGAGCGAATGGCCGGCGAGATGGAGCAGCGCCACCGTCCAGGCAAGCCCGGCGAGATCACCCTCGCTTTCGGTGCGGAAGAGCAGCGCGGCACCGAGCATGACGACTGCGATCGCGGCGTTTTCCGCCGACGAAAAGGCCAGCAGCGCGCGCCAGTCTTCGGCCTGGAAGGCGTAGAGCACCGCGAGCAGAGCCGACAGCGTGCCCGCCGCGACGACCAGCAGGCCAACGCCGACCGAGGCCGGGCCGGTCGAGCCGGGCAGCCAGCCGAGCAGGGCGTGGCTCAAGCCGAAGAACGCCGCGTTCAGGACCACCCCGGAGAGGACGGCTCCCGAGGCGCCGCTTCCGCTCGCATAGGCACCGGGGAACCATTCGTAGAACGGCAGCAGGCCGAGCTTGGCGCCGAACCCCACGAGCAGCAGCGCGCTGACCGCGAAACGAAGCCATCCCGGCATGAGCGGCGCGATTTGAGCAAAATCGAGGAAGTCAAGGCCGTTGGCGCGATCGGCGAGCAGCAGGATACCGAGCAGGAGCGCGACCGCGCCGACCTCCAGCAGGCCGAGCATGAAGAGCACCGGCGAACCGGAGGATGGCGAGAAGCGCTCCGAGAGGAGCATTGCGGCGCCGCCGAGGCTCATCAATTCCCAGGCAACCAGAAACGCTGCTCCCTGCTGCACGCCGAAGACCCCGAGCGCACCAAGCAGGCTCATCGCGACGCCGAACACCCAGCCGCGCTGGCCGTGCGGGGCGGGCGTGCCGTTCAGCGCGGCGAGGAGGGCCGGCGCGAGCCCGAAGCCGAAGAGCCAGAGCGCTTCGGGCGCCATGACGAAGCGCACAGGCGAACCAACGAAGGAAAACGGCAGGGCAAGGCTCTCCGTGCCGAAGGGAATGCCCGTCAGGGCGGCCGCGATTCCCGCCGCGGCGCCGAGGCCGAGGCACGCTCGGCCGAGCGCGGCGAGGCCGGCGAGCCCGAGGAGCGCGGCCGCGAGCCAGAGCAGCGCCGAAGCGGCGAGCAGGTCATTCGCCACGCTGGCCCTCCCGAAGCCGACCGCCATGCGCGCGCTGTGGGACGCGATCGAGGAAGACGAGCAGCGCCTCGATGATCGCCGCCGGATTGGGCGGGCATCCCGGCAAATAGAGATCGATCGGCAGCACGCCCTCAAGCCCGTGCCCACACGCATAGCCCCCCTCGGCGATGCCGCCCGAGACCGCGCAGGTGCCGAGCGCCATCACCCATCGGGGCTCGGGCATCGCGGTGTAGGTCGCACGCAGCGGTTCGAGCATCGCGTGAGTGACGGGGCCGGTGACGAGCAGAAGATCCGCGAACCGCGGCGAGGCGGTGAAAAAGATGCCGAGGCGATGGAGGTTGTAGAAAGGGTTGTTGAGGGCGCGGAGCTCGGACTCGCACCCGTTGCACGAGCCCGCATCGACATGGCGGATATGCAGGCTGCGGCGGAAAGCGGCGGTCTTCGGCAGCGTCCGCGGCGCGAGCTCGGCGCCGAGCACGAGATCCTCGCGCCTTCGGACGCCGAACGCCCAGTCTGCCGAGGGTCGCATCGCGCCGGTGGGGCAGGCCTCGGTGCAGAGCTGACAGACGACGCAGCGCCCGTAATCGACGCTGATGCCGCCGTCCGCGCCTTCGGCGATCGCCGCGGTGGGGCAGGCTTCGGCGCAGGCGCGGCAGTCGGGCACGCAAAGCGCCGCATCGAACCGTGGCATGCCGAGCACGCCCTCCTGCCCGTCCTTGCCGCCGCGCCCGGGCCAGGCGGTGGTCGCCTTGCCCTGGCCGAGCCCGAAGAAGGTCCAGAGCGCCATTGCTGTTCTCTAACGGTCGCAGCCGGCGATGGTGAGGCCGAAGCTCGCCTCGTTGATGGCGTAGTCCATCATGTTCGTGTCGTGCACCGTGACGGGAAAGGCGCGCCAGTTGGAGAAGGACGGCGACTTGATCTTGACCCGCGCCAGCCGCCCCTCGCCGTCGACATGGACGGCGTAGAAGAGCGTGCCGCGCGGCGATTCGGCCCAGCCCAATCCCTCGCTGCCCGGCGGCGGCGGGGAGGGCGCCACGACGGGTCCGTCCGGCAGGAGAAGCAGCACGCGCTGCATCAGAGCGAGGCTGGCGCCGATCTCGGCGATCCGCACCTTGGCGCGCGCCTCGGCATCGCCTGCCTGCTCGACGGGAACCTCGA
>DATJTV010000135.1:0-9726 GCA_035503055.1 Acetobacteraceae bacterium | reverse complement strand
CCCAAAGCCGGGTACTCGACCAGCCGTACGTTCCCGGTGGCCGAGCAGCGCCGGCGGCGCTGTCCCGACGTGATCACCTCGGTCCGGGAGGACGGGGCACGCCGATGAGAAGCGGTCGTCGCAATCATAGGTGCATGCCTATGCCTTATCGAGCTACGCTCCCTGTTCGGTGAAAACGGGGTGCGGTACACCGCCTTCGGCGCCGGCGGCTTGATGCCGGTTCGGCGGGGAGACAAAGTCGGCCATGCCATCGACCCTCGCCGCGGCGAAAGCCCGCCTGGTGCAATCCTCGCTCGGCACGCCCACCACGCTCGGGCGCGCCATCGCGAGATTGGGCTTCGTCCAGGCGGATCCGATCCGCGCCCCCGCCCGCGCTCAGGACCTGACGCTCAGGCACCGGGTGGGCGCCTATCGCGCCGGCGACCTCGACCGCCGCTTCGTCCGCCTCGGGATCGAGGAGGACTTCCTCTATGCGTACGGCTTCATGCCGCGCGCGACGCTTTCGCTGCTTCATCCGCGGCGCGACCGTTCGTGCGCGGGCGGGATCCACGTGCCGAGGGGGCTTGCCGCCGAGGTGCTGGCCTTCGTGCGCGAACGCGGCACCGTGCATCCGCGCGACCTCGCCGAGGCATTCGGCACCGAGCGCGTCGTCAATGGCTGGGGCGGCCTGTCGCAGGCCACCACCAGCGCGCTCAAGAACCTGCACTATTACGGAAAGCTGCGCGTCGCCGGCCGGCGGAACGGCGTGCGGATCTATGGCGAGGCGCCAGCGTATCCCGAAGCGTTTTCGCCCGAAGAGCGGATGCGCCGGGTCGTCATGCTGGTCGCGCGAATCCTCTGCCCGATTTCGGAGAAGAGCCTTGCCGGCACCCTTCACCTGCTCACCAAGGGCGCGCCCGGCCTCGGGCGCCTCAGGGACGCGGTCCATGCGCTCCTCAAATCGGGGGAGCTGGAGCGGGAGGAGATCGAGGGCTGCTTCTATCTCTGGCCGGCGGGCGTGAAGGCAATAAAACCCGCCGAGACCGCGCGCGTCGTGCGCTTCCTCTCGCCCTTCGATCCGCTGGTGTGGGACCGGCGGCGCTTCGAGCATCTCTGGGGCTGGCAATATCGTTTCGAGGCCTATACGAAGGCGCCGCGGCGCCGCTTCGGCTACTACGCGATGCCGCTCCTGTTCGGCAACGACGTGATCGGCTGGGTAAACGTCTCCGCAGCACGGGGAAGCCTCGCCTGCGAGGTGGGGTACGCGACGCGGGCTCCCAAGGGCCGCGCCTTCCGCGAGGCCTTCGATGCCGAGGTTGCGCGGATGGCGGAATTTCTTTCGCTTGCCCAAGCAGAGAAATGAACGTTGATCTCTGCTTCGCCTACGGAGCGGATACCAACGACGAGGATTGGCGCGGCTGGTGCGCGCGGAACGCGGCCGATCCTTCCTCCGTCTCGCCTGCGGGCGCGGCGCTGCTGCCGGACCGGGGCCCCGCCTTCGACCATTATTGCGAAATTCCCGGCGGCCGCGCGCTCGATCTCCGCGAGCGCGTCGGCGGCTATGTCGAGGGCGTGCTGCTCCGCGTCTCATCCGCCGGATGGGGCGCGCTGGATCGCAGGCAAGGCGTCCCTGACTTTCGTGAGCGCGTATCCCGCACGGTCATCCTGCCTGGCGGCGCGGCCGTGACGGCGATCGTCTACGAGCTTGCCCGGGATCGCACAGGCACCTTCGCGCGGCCCGCCGATGACCGGCTCGGCATCGTCCGCGGCGAGGAAGGCTGCCACGTGCTGGCCGATGTCTTCGCCTACGGCACGCTCATGCAGGGCGAGGTCCGGCACGCGCCGGCCGCACGTGCCGGGCTCGTTTCGGTGAGTTCGGCCGGCGCGCGCGGCCGCCTCCATGATTTCGGGGCCTATCCCGGCCTGGTCCTCGCAGCCGAAGGGGCGGGCCGGGAGGTGCAAGGCGAGCTGCTCACCTTCCGCGACGCCGCCCGGGCGCTCCCCGCGCTCGATCGGATCGAAGGCGCGCGTCCCTCCTGCGCGCCCGGCGCCCTCTACCGCCGCACGATCGTTACGGTCACGGACGCGTCCGGCCGCTCGCGCCGCGCCTGGGCCTACGTCGTCGAAGCGGCGCGGGCGGCTGCCGCGCCCGTGATCGCCTCGGGAAGCTGGCGCCGGCGCCGCCCGATCTGATCGCCCCGGTGTCAACCTTCACGGAAGGCTGACACATAGGTCTTTGTCCAAGTGCCCGATTGACGCAGGCTGCCGTGATCGCAACACTTCCCACGAAACTCTGCGGTCCGCTCGGCCCTGCGCGGCTGCTCGCGACAAGCCGCTTCCGGAACGTCCAAATGCCGGCTATCTTCTCGCGAGATGGGTGAGACCGACCTCGGCGTCCGTGAGATGCCGCCCAGCGCTTCCCTGCCGAGCCATGAGGCATCGGCGGGTGGCGGAATCGTGCCCGATCGGCGGTACGTCCTCATCATCGGCGCCGGCCCTGCCGGGCTCTTCGCCGCCTGCGAGTTGGCACGCCATGGCGTCGTGCCGCGCATCGTCGAGCGCAGGCTCGTGCCGCACAACCAGGCCCGCGCGACCGCAATCCAGCCCGCCGGGTTGGAGCTTCTCGCGCGCGCGGGCGTGCTCGCCCCGTTCCTCGAAGGATCCGTCCACGTCCGCCGCACGCGCTTCTACGGGCCCGGAATGGTCCCGCTTGGCACAGCCGAGTTCAGCGGCATCGGCTGCGCCCACGAGTATCAGTGCAGCCTGCCGCAATGGCAGACCGAGGCGATCCTCACCGAGCATCTGGCGGGCTTCGGCATCTCCGTCGAACGCGGCACCACCGTTCTATCGATCGACGAGGATGCGGACGCGCTCGAGATCCGGCTGCGCGGCCCTGACGGCGAAGTGGAAACGGCGTCCTTCGGCTACGTGCTCGGGGCAGGTGGCGCGCACGACGTAACGCGTCGGGCGATGCAGGAATCCCTCCAGGGAGACACGTACGCGGGCCAATACATCGCGGCCGATATCCATATCGGGCTGCCGCACGAACCCGAGGAGTCGATGGTCTTCGTGAGCAAGGAGGGCTTCGCCCTGCTCGCGCCGCTTCCCGGAGACCATTGGCTCAGCTTCGTCGATCTGGACCCGGATTCGCCCCTCGCCGACCAGCGCGACACGCCCGAGCTCGGGCAGGTGAGCGCGCTCGTGAACCACCGCACCGGCCTCAACGCCGGCGTCACCGACCTCCGCTGGGCCGCACATTTCGTCATGCAAAAACGCATGACGCGGCGGCTGGCCGACGGGCGGTGCTTCCTCATGGGCGATGCCGCGCACCTGTCGAGCCCGATCGGGGGCGAAGGCCTCAACTCCGCCTTGATGGACGCCGCCGACGTCGCCTGGAAGCTTGCCCTCGTCATTCGCGGCGCGGCGCTCCACACCCTGCTCGACTCCTACGCGATCGAGCGGCAAATCGCCGACCGACACGTGCTCGACGTCTCGGACATGCTGCACCGTCGCGCGCTCGCCCTTGCCGCGCCGGCACCCGCTTCTCCGCCGCCGCCATCCGATCCCGCGCGCGTCCTCGCACTCACCCGCGCGCGGGCGATGCTCGACGTCTCCTATGCGGGAAGCCCGCTCGTCGGCGAACATTTCGGTTCGGCTGCGCCGCCGCCGGGGCCTGCGCCCGGCGAACGCTTCCCGGACCGCATCCGCCTCACCGGCACGCACCACCATCTGCTGCTCTTCGGCGCGGCCCCGCCACCTGATTCGTTCCTGCGCCGTTGGCGGGACCTCGTCTCGATCGCGGAAGAAGCCGACTTCGATCCCGACCGATCGGGCGCACCTCGCGGCGGCGCTCTTCTCGTGCGTCCGGACGGGTTCATCGGCTATCGTCTCGCGGCGCTGGACGAAAGCGGTATCGGGGCGCTCGACGCTCATCTCGCGTCCTACCTCGCCCCCGCCCGCGCGTGAGCGCCTCGGATCCCGCCGCTCGCTTCGCCCGCGCGGCAAGTCTTCCAGAAATCGCGAAGTGAGCCTGTTCCTCGCGTTCCTGGCCGTCTCGATCGTCGTCATCGTCACACCCGGGCCGGATACGGCCATGACAATCCGCAACACGCTCTTCGGCGGCCGCGCAGGCGGAATCTTCACAGCCCTTGGCATCGCCTCGGGCCAGACGATCTGGGCGCTGGCGACGAGCATCGGCATCGTCGCCCTGCTGATCGCCTCCGAACCGCTCTTCCTTGCCGTCAAATACACGGGCGCGGCCTACCTCGTCTTTCTCGGCGTCCAGGCCCTCCGCACGGCGATCCGGCCTGAGGCCGCGAGCCATGGCAGCCCGTTCGCGCCGCGTCCCGCCGGCTCCCTCTCGCCGCTCTCCGCGTTTCGCCAAGGGCTGATCAGCGATCTCGGGAACCCCAAGATGGCCGTCTTCTTCGCGAGCCTGCTGCCGCAATTCGTCCCCTCGGGCACGGAGGCGTTCTCGGCGCTGATGCTGCGCGGCCTCGTCTTCGCCGCCATGACCCTCGCCTGGCTCACGCTCTATGCAACGCTCGTCGCCAGGATCGGCGACGCTTTGCGCCGCCCCCTCATCCGCCGCGGGATCGAGGCAGCGACGGGAACGGCGCTGATCTTCCTTGGCCTCCGCTTCGCCGCGGAACGGCGTTAGATCGTATGGCTCCGATCAGCCGATGCGAAGCGGCACGAGGCGTTCCGAGTTGAGCGCGGCGAATTGGCCGGACGTGCCGGCCTCGTGGTACTCGGCGTCCTCGTTGACGGCCCAGAGATCGTAGCGGCGCTCGCCGGCGAGAATGTTCCGCACGGCGAGCATCGCCGTCATCATCGCGTGGTCCTGGTTGTTGTAGCGGTGCATCCCGTTGCGGCCGACCAGATGAAGGGTGGGGAAGCGCCGTTCGATCTCGTCGCGGATGGCGGCGACATGCTCGCGATAGCGGTCGTCGTACACCGGATAGGCCTTCTCCTGGCGCACCACCACCGCGTCCACCACGGCGGAGCGCGGCGCCAGCCCGAGCTTCTCCAGCTCGGCCGCGGCAAGCGAAGCGAGATCGGCGTCCGCCATGCTCCAGAGCCCGTCGCCGGCGAAGCAGAAATATTCGAGGCCGACACAGGCAAGCCGCGGATCCGGCACCATCTCGGGCGACCATGAGCGGAAATTCTGGATGCGCCCGACCTTCACTGCGGGATCGGGGATGTAGATCCAGTTGTCGGGGAAGAGGTCCGGGGCGTCGAGGATCAGGGCGACGGTGAGGAAGTCGCGATAGCGGAGCAGCCTGGCACGCTCGGCCGTGATGGGGCGAGGCTCGATCGCAGGGACCAGCTCGGCGAGCGGGGCCGAGCTCACGACGTTGCGGGCGTGATGCAGCGTCTCGCAGCCGGCCTGATCGCGGCAGAGCACGGTCCAGCGGTCGGTCGCGATATCGTGGCGCAAGGCGCTCACCCGCGCGCCCTGGCGGATCGTTCCGCCGGCCTCGGCGATGCGCGCCGCCGCCGCCTCCCACATCATGCCGGGCCCGCGCGCCGGATAGTGGAAGCTCTCGATCAGCGTCTTGATCGCGGGCGGGCCGGTCCGCCCGAGGCCGAGCGAGCGGGCGAGCGCATCGCGGAGCGCCTGCCAGAGGTCGAGGCCCTTGATGCGCTGCGCCGCCCAGTCCGCCGAGATCTCCTCGCAGGCGAGGCCCCACACCTTCTCGGTGTAGCTGCGGAAGAAAATCTCGAACAGGCGGGCGCCGAACCGGTTGGTGACCCAGGCGCGGAAGCTCACCGGATCGGGATCGGGGAAGGCGCGCCAATAGAGGAACGAGAACAGGCAGCGCGCGCTTTCCGCCAGGCCGAGATTGGCGAGCGCCTCGAAGGCGCGGAGCGGGTATGAATAGAGGCGCCCGCGGTAATGCACGCGCGAGAGGCGCGGCCGCTCAAGCATTCCCTCGGGCAGGATCTCGTTCCAGAGCGCGACCACCTCGGCCGACTTCGAGAAGAAGCGGTGCCCGCCGATATCGAAACGAAAGCCGTTGTGGGCGACCGTGCGGCTGATGCCGCCGAGGTACGTGGGATCGGCTTCCAGCACCAGCGTGCGCCGACCCGCCTTGGTGAGGAGGTAGGAAGCGGTGAGGCCGGCGGGCCCGGCGCCGATGACGGCGACATCGTATTCGCGGACGGAAGCGGGGCCCATGGGTGCCTGCGCCGGACTCTCGAGCGGGATGGGATCGCTCGCGCTCACCCATTCCGCTCTAGGTCATTGTTTTATCGCGTGATTCAGACCTACGGCGATTCCGCCTTCGGTCATCACGCTCTAAGGCCCGGAGCATGCCCGTCCGAGGTTGCCAAAAGCCTACTGCCGAGGCTCAGACCTGCAGGAACCCCACCCGGTCGGCCTCCAGCACCGCCGCCGTGAGCCGCCCGCCATAGACAGCCCCCGTATCGACGCCGATGCGGTTGCGGAGCACCAGCGGCTCCCGGAGCGGCGTATGGCCGTGCACGATCACCGCGCCGAACTCGCCGGTGTACGAAAGGAACGGCTCGCGGATCCAGAGCAGGTCGGCCGGGTCCTGCGCGGCGAGCTTCACGCCGGGGCGGACGCCGGCGTGGACGAAGAAATAGCCGCCTGCGCGATGGCTCACTGCGAGCCGGCCGAGAAAGGCGAGCTGCGCGGGGGGCACGCGCGCGGCCCAGGAGCGCGGCGGCGAACAGGGATCGATGCCCCAGCTCTTGAGCGTGACGGCCGCGTTGTTGAGGAGCCAGAGCTCGACCGATCCGCGATCGCCGCCACCGAGCACGGCGAGCGCCATCGCCTCGTGGTTCCCGCGGAGGTTCACCATCTCCACCCCGGGGATGGGCGATCCGGCGGCAAGCCTTGCGAGCACCGAAGCGCTCGCCGGCCCGCGATCGAGATAGTCCCCGATATGCACGATGACCGGCGCCGCGACCGGCCGCTCGGCAAGATCGTTGGCGATCGCCGCGTGCAGCGCCCCGAGCTGGCGGTCGCATCCGTGCACGTCGCCGATCGCGTACACGCGCCTTCCGGCCGGCAAGGACGCGGGTGCTAACCGGAGGGTAACCATCGAACGCGAGGCTAGCAGCTCCCGACGCTCGCTCCGAGACTTGCATGGGTGGTCCCAGGATGGAGGCTCCCTTCGGCTCCGCCCACGGCAGAGCCTACGTCGCTGCCGGTGCCGCGTACGCTTGAACCGATGAACCGAAGGTGAGCGCCCGCGAATCGCTGCCGCCGAGCCGCGGCGGAGCCGAGCATCTCCTCCTCGACGCGGCGCGCCGCGCGATGCGCGCCCCAGAAGGCTGGCTCGCCCTGGTGCTCCATCTCGGGCGGCTCGCTCCGCCGGCGCCGCAGCCCCATCACCGCCGGGTCGCCCGCGCCCTGCTGCACGAGGCGGCGGAGCGGCATCACGGGCAGCTCTTCCCGCTCGCAAACGGCGATCTCGTGCTGCTCTGCCGGCGAGCGGAGACCACGGGGGAAGCTGGGCCCTGGTCCGGCCGGCGCGCGCAGGATCCGCTCCTGCTGCCAGAGGCCCTGGCGCGACTGTTCGGCGCCCAAACGGCGGACCAGGAGGAGATCGTCTCGCTCTGGCGCCTGGCCGTGGAGGCTGATTCCTTCTTCGCCTACGCCGCCGGCCGGCTGGACGCGGCCGGGCCGCCGGCGCGGCAAGAAGCCGGCCCCGCGAATGATCCGGAGCCCGTGCCCCCTGCCGAGCCGCTGCTCGACGGGTTCAAGGCGCTTGCCGCCACGCCCGGCTTCGCCGAACTGGTCCAGCGCCAGACGGCCGCGCTGATCGTCCGGGCCGGCGGCGGCAAGACCTCCCGCCTCCGTCCGCTGTTCCGCGAGATCGGCTTCCGCCTTCCCGCGCTCGCCGCGCGCCTCCCGGAGGCCGGGGAGGCACGGGCCGATCCCTATCTCTTCCGCCATTTCGCCCGCCACCTCGACCGGCAGATGCTGGCGATCATTGAGGCCGCCTGGTTGCGCGAGGGCCCGCCCGGCGAGGCGCTGGCGATGCGAGGCGGGCGGGATGCGCTCGCACTCCATCTCAACCTCACGCTCGAGACCGTGCTCGGCTCCACCTTCGCGCACTTCGCCCGGCTCTGCCGCGCCGTCGCCCTGCCGGTCGGGGTGGAGGTGTCGCTGATCGAGGCCGTCGCCGATGGCGAGGCGTTCGCGCGCGCCCGCGCCGTGCTCGAACCGCTCGGGTTCGCGCTGGTGCTGGACGGCGTCTCGCATCTGGCGCTGGCGCTCTGCCGGCCGCAGGCGCTGGCGCCCGACCTCCTGAAGCTCGAGTGGTCGCAGCACCTTCCCGGGCTCGGCGGCGCCGAGCAGCGCGCCTTCGCCGCATCGCTCGCAGCGCTGGGGCCGGAGCGGGTGGTGCTGCAACGGGCGGAGACCGAGGCAGCCGTTCTCTGGGGCCTCGCCCATGGCATCCGCCGGTTCCAGGGAAGGCACGTGGACGCGATGCTGGGGGCGGCGCGCATGGCCGTCTGCCCTGCGGCGGCGGGCTGCACGCTCAGCCAGTGTGCGGAGCGCGCGGGCGCAGCCACGGCACCGGGCCGGCTTCTCTGCCGCAACCTGGCGCTGCTCGATGCGGGCGCGCCCAAGGAAGGCGCCCGCGGCGAACCGGTCGCATGAGAGAGGCGGTGTCCGAGGTGGGCGAACAGGCGGCGGCCTCGCTCCGCGCACTCGCCGCGGAGTGCCGGCGCGCCGCCGTCGAGAGGCAGGTGCTGCTGCTCCGGCTCTCCCTGCTGCCGGCCGATTACTACCGCCCGCACCATGGCAGGCTCGCCGAAAGCGCGGTCGAGAAGCTCGCGCGGGCCGATCGCGCGCTGCTCTACCGGCTTCCGGGCAACGACCTCGCCCTCGTCTGGCGCGGCGAGGCCGCCGCCGAGCAGGGCGCGCTCGCGGCGCTGCGTACGCTCTTCGCCGGGACCGGCCGCACGCTGCCGCCGTTCTCCGCGCTGGTCCGCCGCTTCGTCCTGCCGCGCGACGCCGCCCCACTCGGCGCCTGCCTCGCCGCCGCTCCGGGCCCGGCGCCCGCGCCCAAGCCGCGCCGGCCGGCGCTCGATCTCGCCCATCTCGTGCGGCTGGAACGCGCGCTCGTCTCCGCCGACATGGAAATCTTCGCCCGCCGCCGCCCGGTCTGCCGGAGGGACGAAGCGGGAAGCTGGCGCGTGGAGTGGGAGAAGCGGCTCCTCTGCGCGGCCGATCTCGCGGCGAGCCTCGCTCCGGAGCACGACCTCCTTGCCGATTCCTGGCTCTTCCGGCGCCTCACCCGCACGCTCGATCGGCGCATGCTGGCCCTCCTCGCAGCACCCGGCGAGATCGGCAGGGCGCGGCCATTCGCCGTCGATCTCAATGTCGAGAGCATCCTCTCGCCTGCCTTCCTCGCTTTCGACGCCGCCCTTCCCGCCGGCCTGCGCGGGACGGTCCTGCTCGGGCTGCTGCCCGCCGACATCCTTGCGGATGCCGCGGCGTTCCGCTTCGCCCGCGATTTCGCGCGCGGGCGCGGCTACCGCCTCATCGTGCGTGGGATCAGCGCTTCCGTCCTTCCCGCGATCTCGCTCGCCGCCCTCGGGCTCGACTTCCTCGAGCTCGAATTCTCGCCTGCCCTCCCGCGCCTGCCCCCCTGCCTGCTCGGCGAAACGCCGCAGGAGCGCGGCCGGATCGTGCTCTGCCGTGCCGACACCGAAGCGGCGCTCGCCTGGGGCGAGGCGGCGGGGCTCCGCCTCTTCGAAGGGCGC